>CAYVEW010000025.1:0-34693 GCA_964450375.1 uncultured Bacteroidales bacterium | reverse complement strand
AATCAATAAAGCTGTTATATGCCCTGCAGAATACAGCCAGTTTAAAAATTTAATGGATATTTGGAATAAGAAAACATATAATGAGATTGTTCTGAAGAAAACAGATATTGAATAATAATTGTAGAATAACAAAACGAGGGTGTCTAAAAAGTAGTCATTCCGAATGCTGACAGTTATCGTCAGCATGAAGGAATCTTTAAGTTTCAATGGTCTGATGATAAAAAGATTACTTCTTCGTTCCTCATCGTAATGACGTTGCTTTTTTCTTTTTGGACACCCTCGTTTTTTACTTACTACTGAAATATTTCATGAACTGAGCGCGCTCAAAAATCATTGGTTTTTCAATTTTCCTGTAACTTAATTTTCCAATAATTTCGTCGAGCGATTCATAACCTTTATCATTCATCCAGTGTTCCATCTGGTGCAACATAACGCCTACTTGTTTTGCCGTATTTTTATAGATGGTAGAAGCCACCTGAACCGCTTTGGCTCCCACCATTAAATTTTTTATTGCACCGTAACCATCCACGATACCTGTAGAAGCTGCTAAATCGCAATTTACTTTATCAGAAATCATTCCAATCCATCGAATACACATCGAGTTTTCTTCGGGCAGGCTAAATATGCGCGATGAAACAATGGTTTCATTCTCCAGGTCAACATCCGGACTGTAAAAGCGATTAAAAAGCACCAAAGCATTAATATCTTCGTGCGACATTTTGATCAAGGAATCAGCCATTCCTGAAAAGTAGGTGCTCACTTTTACGGCAATGGGTAAACTCGTATTTCGTCGAACGCCACGAATAATATCAAAATAAGTTTCTTCAATTTCCTTTCCACTAAACTTCTGGTCGCCTGGCAAAAGAAACAAATTAAGCTCCAATGCATCTGCACCGGCTGATTCAATCTTTTCGGCAAAATCGACCCAGCGCCCAACAGAGAAACTATTTAAACTGGCAATTACAGGAATGTCAACCTGATCTTTAGATTCCTCAATAAGCTTCAGGTAATTATCAATATGATATTTCTTGGTGTAATAGGAAATATAATCATCGGCATCGCCATATTTGTTGTATATGTTTGCTGCAGCTACTGCGTCAATTTCCATCATTATTTGTTCTTCGAATAAGGATTTTAACACAACTGCCCCTACACCATTTGCTTCCAAATTTTTGATTTTATCAACCGTATCGGTCATTCCCGAACTAGCGGCGATAATTGGGTTCTTTAATTTGAACCCCATGTAATTTGTCGAAAGATCTACCATTTAGCTTTTTGTTTAAATTGCACATTTATATAGGTAACAATTTATACAAATTAAATGTTTTAGTCAATCTTATTAAAAACAAAAAACCCGGCTAAACCGGGATATTGAATAACTAGAACAAATTTTATTATTCTGATTTATAGCTATGCACACCAAAGGGATTTTTTATGTGCTCACGCAACAAATGAGCTTCTGCCTCAGTAACTTCTAACTCGTTTTTGAGAATATCACCGGCAGAAATAATACCTACAACATTATTTGAATCATCAATTATAGGAATATGGCGGATTCTTTTTTCTGTCATAACCCCACGCAAGTAGGAAGTTTCATCGTTTAATTTTGCAATAATCAAGTTCTCTTTGGGTGTCATTAAATCCTTCACATTACGCTCTTGTAATGGAATTCCGGAATTGTAGCATTTATACAAAATGTCTCTTTCGGAAATGATTCCAATAATTTCATCTTTTGAATTTAAAACAAGTAATGATCCTACTTTTAATTTATCTAAGCTGGCAATGGCTTCAAAGGCGGTACTCGAATCCTGAACAGTATAAACTTCGTTTTTTCCCTGTTCCTTCTTTTTGTCTAATAGTTCATTTACTTTCATACAATTGGTTTTTTATAAAAAGTAAATGTAAGAATAAATTCAGAACAAATCAATACATATACATAATTAGATGTTTTATGTCTGAAAAAACCGACTGTATAAGCCGGCTTGTATTTTATTCGTAACTTGAATAATATTTCATGAATTGAGCTCTTTCGTAACGCTCCATATTTAACTTTGATGTATTCAGTTTACCACGTATTTCATCCAGTGATTTATATCCTTTCTGTTTTAGCCAGTCTTCCATTTGTTGCAACATGACTCCAATATGTGCAGGTTTATTTTTATACAGAGTAGATGCTACTTGCACTGCCTTAGCTCCTATAAGAATATTTTTTAACGCATCATTACCATCCATAATCCCTGTTGATGCAACTAAATCGGCAGACACTTTATTCGATAACAAACCTATCCAACGGATACACATGGAATTTTCTTCTGGCAAGCTAAAAATTCGTGAAGAAACAATCTCTTCTTTTTCTAAATCAACATCAGGACTGTAAAAGCGGTTAAACAAAACCATTGCCTTAATATTGGTTTCGGAAATACGTTTAAAGATTTCTCCCATTCCGGAAAAATAATAACTCAGCTTAACTGCAACCGGAAGTTTCGTGTGTTTTGTTACATTTTCAATGATATCGAAATATTTTTGTTCTATTTCTTCACCTTTTGTTTCAATATCGCCCGGCATAATAAACATATTTAATTCAATCCCGTCGGCACCTGCTTTTTCAATTTTTTCAGCAAATTCAACCCACTCACCCATTGAATAGCAATTAATACTAGCTATAACCGGAATATCAACTGCTGCTTTTGCATCCTGAATCAGTTTTAAATAATCTGTAACTGCATTTTGTTTCGTATAAAAAGCAATATAATTCTCTGTATCGGCATATGAATCAAACATATTATTCATACCCAACGAATCAATCTCCATGCGGATTTGTTCTTCGAAAAGCGATTTTAGCACCACCGCAGCAACTCCGCTTTCAGCTAACTTTTTTATTTTATCAACCGAATCGGTCATTCCTGAACTAGCTGCTATAATCGGGTTTTTCAGTTTTAACCCCATGTATTCCGTCGAAAGGTCAATCATAATATCGTGTTTTAAGCTGTTTCGTTTAAATATTTATCTATCCCTATGGCTGCTCTGTGGCCATTGGCAATACCATGAATCACATCCGGGCCCTGAATAATATCACCACCCACAAATAACCATTTAGCACCTGACTGGAAATAATCATCTACGATTATTCTACCACGTGGATCAAATTCCATTTGCTCACGAATATCTTTGCTGATGTATTCAATATCCATTCCCTGACCGATGGATTCAACCACCATATCGGCTTCGAAGAATTTGGTATTTGTTTCATCGAACTTAGGATTAAAGCGTCCATCATCATCAAAAACCGAAGTACATTTCTGAACATGTAATCCTTTAATCTTATTATTTTCGATTTCGATGGAAGTAGGTCCCCATCCCGGATCAATAATCGCTTTTTCTTCGCGTGCTTCCACTACTTCTTCCCGGTCGGCAGGCATAATGTCTTCAGATTCCAATGAAGTAGCCGTTACATCAACCTTTCCATACTTTTGATTTTGAAGTCGAGCTAAGGAACGAGTAATATCCATAGCCACATTTCCACCACCAATCACTACTATTTTTTCAGAAACTTGAATTTCTTTTCCTAAAGATATTTCTCTTAATAAATCTGTTGCAAAATATACATCTTTATGATCAGAACCCGGAATACGAGTACTACGGCCCAGATGCAATCCGGTTCCGGCAAATACTGCATCATATTCTTTTTCAAGATCAGCTAAAGAAATATCTTTTCCAACTTTAGTGTTATATTGAATTTCAACACCAAGAGACAAAATATAATTAATATCCTTATCAATCTGATCATAAGGTAAACGATATTCCGGAATTCCGTAACGCATCATACCACCAGCTTCAGGATAAGCTTCGAAAATCTTAACCTGATATCCCATCAATGCCAGATAATGAGCTGCTGATAAACCCGAAGGCCCCGATCCGATAATCGCAATCTTTTTACCATTATTTTCAATTCCATCGGTTCCCAAAATGCGCTTGTAATCTTCTGATTCAACCTGATCAGCAATGTATCGCTTTAACCAACGTATTGAAAGTGCATCACCTGTGTGACCAACAGAACAAACTGTTTCGCATTTATGCGTACAAATACGACCGCAAATTTCCGGTAATGGATTGGTTTCGTACAATTTCTTAAATCCTTCTTCGATATTATCTTCGCGAACGGCTCTGATATATTCTGGAATTCCCATATGAGCAGGACATGTAGCAATGCAAATTCCGCACTCAACACAACGGTCTGCTTCACGCTCAGCTTCTTCTTTGGAATAACCTTTTATCATTTCGATAAAAGATTGATCTCTTTCTTCAGGATGAAGCTCTCTCATCGGAACCCGCTCTTTTTCGTATAATTCGTAATTAGGTTCCGGCTTTTTCCATCCACGTTCTTCGTTATCCCAGTCTTTTTTATCTACCCCAGGAATAAATCTGAATACTTCAGGATCTTCATCAACCCAGGTAAAATGATTGGATAGGCTCAATGAGTTGGTTGTACAAACATCAACACACAAAGCACACCAGCAGCATCGTCCGTAATCAATTTGTGGCCGTAAGCCGCTGTCGCCATCTTTGGTTTCGATTCCTTCCACCGGAACCATATCAATAGCTGCATTCTGGCAAATATCTTCGCATGTACCACAACCAATACATGTTTCAATATCGTTTTTATGAAATCCCCTATACCTGTCGGCTCCTTCGCGAGTAAAAGGATCTTTAATAGTAAGTGGTTCTCTTACTACATGTTTCCAGGCTGTAAATGGAGATAATATGTCTTTTAAACCCATGTTTTTATTTTTTTATTAACTGTCATTAAACTATTATTTGCAGCACTTTTATAGAATGGTAATTTATTGTCATTCATTGTCACAAATAGTCATTTGTTGTCAATTGTTGTTATGTTTTTATTGCCAATTGATTTGATATAATTATTCAATTTTACTGCTATTGTATTTATCTCATTTTTTAGGGATTCAAAATCATCTTCAGTAATTAATTTCCTGTTAAATGCTTTAGTAATCCATGTTTTTGATTCATATAGAGAACCTCTTGAATAATAACAAAAGTTCTTATTTTCTTTATAATGAAACCTTCCATATCCTTCGCTTAAATTTGCAGCTACTGAATCAATAGCCTTAATAAGCTGCTTCCCAATAGTATCTTTTTCAAAATAATTCCATTTATATACAATAGTCCATACTCTTTCAGCAATTTCCATGGATAAATTATATACCTGCAATTCTTCTAAGTTCATGTTGTTCAATGTTTAATAACTATCTACTGACTACTTAATGACTACTTAATGACTACTTATATCTATGATTGACTATTTATAACTTCCCAATAACAATTAGTTACTTTATTACACCTTATAAAATCACGATTCATCAATTGCTTACCGTTCAATTTCTGGCGGATACGTATGCAAGGACACCATTAATCCTGCCACATCCGCTATGTTTGTGTTAATGATCATTTTTTCCAGCAAAGCAACAGCATGCGTATAACTTGGTCCGCGAACATTTATTCGGCGCGGATATTCTGTTCCATCCGAAACCATATAGTAACCATATTCACCACGAGTACATTCTGCACGGCTATAGGTTTCGCCTTTAGGTACTTTCCAGTGCAGAACATTCGGTGTTTTTGCTTTGATATCGCCTTTTTCGGGCATTTTAGCAAAAATCTGACGAATTAAATCTACAGAAAGTAACAGGTCTTTTCGGCGAACATCAGCACGCGTATAGATGTCTGAATCTTTACCTATAATCACATCAAAATCCAGTTCAGGATATTTTAAATATGGATAATTCTTACGAACATCCAAAGGTATTCCGGCAGCTCGTGCATTCGGACCCGTAATTCCAAATTTATTTACCCATGAAGGATCAATATACCCCATACCTACTGATCGTTTTTTAAATACGGCATTGTTAAACATTACCTTATCGATGTCATCCATAAATTTTTCGATGGTTTGTAATGTTTCTTCCATGCGTTGTTTAAAACCGTCGGGCAATAATCCGCGAACTCCACCAGGCAATTGATACATATGGTAAACACGTCCGCCTGTAAGTTCTTCAAAACGATCTAAAACAAGATCTCGCAAATAGATCGACCACTGGCCGATAATTCCGGATCCAAAAGCGCCCGATTGACCACCAATCCACATTAAGTACGATTGCAAACGCGACATTTCCAGAACCAGGGTTCGTAACCATTTGGCCATCTCAGGGATCTCAATACCTGCCAATTCTTCCATAGCAGAAGCAAAACAGTACTCGTTAAAATCGGGCTCAGGTACTGCAACACGGCAAACAATCGGGAAACACTGAATATACTTTCTGCGCTCCATGAGTTTTTCAAAACCACGATGCAAGTAACCCACGTGCGTTTCACAATCCATTACTTCATCGCCCAGCACCGTTAACTCAAGTGCCATATTACCCGTTATACCGGGGTGCTGCGGCCCCTGCCACAACTTCAAGTATTTATGTGAACTTAAATCAACATCGATTTTCCCTTCAGCATTTTTTTCAGGGAACAATGATCTGTCTTCGTTTATGGTAAATCTTTTCTTATTCATCAGGATAAAGCTTTTTCTTCATGTATTCTGCAGGATCGTTCGATTCTCTTCCCGGACGCGGGAAATAGGTATCTTCAGAATATTGTTTTGTGTCAAAATCACGTCGGTAAGGTGGAATATCTTCCCAACCTTCTAAAATAAAGGGTTTATCAACACCCGGACTGCCAGGAAAATCGATTCCAAACATCTCCTTTAGTTCGCGCTGATATGTAGCTGCCTGCTCCCAAAGATGATGAGCCGTTTCCATGCTGGCATTCTCGCGGGATATAAAAACTCTTACCCCTAAATCAATCTTTTCAGTTGGATTATTTAGTAGATAGGTTAACTGAAACTGATCATCTTCAATCCAATCAGCAGCAGTAAGTAACACCATGTGCTGATATCCTTTTATATCTCTCAGATAAGTTATTAAAGAAATTGCTTCTTCTTTAGAAACAGTGATAAAACTAAGATTATCGCGCTGTTTAACAATCTCAGTTATATCAAATTTTGTTTTTATATCGTCCATAAATGATTATTCGTTTATGTGATTATTTTCTTATTTATCTCTTTAATCTTTTGGATTCATTGTTTGTTTCAAATCATCGAATAAACAAACATGAAATCATCATAGTTTTACCAGTTGTAATCCGGCATATCCCAATCTTTAATAATTTTCTTTTGGTTTGCTTTGTACCAGTCGAAATTTTCGGCGTACTTATTTGCTCCTTCACCACGGCCATCTTTTATAATTTCTTTCAGTTTTTCAAATCCATGAAGCAATGATTCCGGACGTGGCATACATCCGGCAATGTACACATCAACAGGCAAATAATGATCGAGTCGATTAATAGTGTTGTAACTATCCCAGTACATTCCACCATTGATGGTACAGCTACCCAAGGCAATTACAAACTTAGGGTTTTGCATTTGCTCGTAGGTTCGCACCACTCTTTTTAGAGTTTTAACCGATAAGTATCCTGAGATTACAAATACCGACGATTGTCTTGGTGTTGGTCTCCACTGAATACCATATCTGTAAGCATCAAACCGGGGTGTCATCAACGGACGCATTTCTATAGCCCCGCAACCAGTTCCAAATCCAAGCACCCACAACGAATTGGCACGTGCCCAGTTTGCAAACTTTTCGATAACCGGATGAGCAGGTTTATAAACCTTGGGCTTCGCATCGCTAAAATAATCTTTTACAGGATCTATCTCTATTGGTTTACCATCTGGTGATATTACCGTACGTTTTTTAAAATCTTCTTTCATCTGTATATTGTCTATCTTTAATGGTCAGATCTTCTAAAATCGAATTAAAATAATTGCAATGATTCCAATAATTAATGGCACAGTTAAAAACCACCGCACAGATTGGTCTACTCTAAACCGTGGGAAAACAACCCCAACAAAAACAGACCACATATAAATAAAAAATGTTTTTATAATTAGCTCGCCCCAGTTTGTAGCTCCACCAAATAATAAATTCATGAAAAGAATGAGTTTGGCAACCGGAAAAATTGCTCTGTTTAATTGCAAAACGCCCAATAATCCCGAATGAAATTCGGTAGGCGGCCCGATAGGAATTTCTTGCGGAGCCAATACCACATCGAAAGGAGAACGGCCCATGGCACCTAAAAAGGCGATCATCATGGCAGCAGCAGCAAAAGGATTCGTCACCAGTGTCCAGTTTAAAAATCCACCTTGTTGTGCGGCAACAATTTCAGTGATATTAAGTGTTTGGTATTGCATGGCAATTGCAATTACACCCAGAGTTAATGGCAATTCAAAAGAAGTTACCTGTGAAAGACCCCTGGAAACCCCAATGGCCGAATACGGATGTCCGCTTTCTGCTGCACCTAATGCCATTCCCAAAACTCCAAAAAACTGAAAATAAAGCACTAAAACCAAATCGCCTGCAAACGAGAAGTTCCCGAAAATGTCGGAACCAAAAATTACCGGCATAAATAGTAATAAGCCTACACCACCCGACAAACGAAATACCGGAGCGATGTAAAACATAACACCATGTGTAATTGTGCTGCGCTTAGCATAATTTTTAATAATATCAATATATGGCTGATACCATCGAATACCATATCGACGACCAACCCTTGCACCAATTTTTCGGACAACCCCCTGAAGGATTAATCCATAATTCAAAACAATGAATAGCGTTAAGAGTGCAAAACCTATATTTCTTAAACTAAATTCCATAAAATCCTCCAAAAGCAATTAGATAAAAAACTACTACAAACATGATTATGTGAAGAGCATAATTTTGTGCATTACCATCGTATATTCTTCTGATTTTATCGGCAACAGCATGTATTCCATCGGATACCGAATCCCAGAAATCGGAAATAACCGGAGTTACCAAAAATCCTAAAGCTTTTTTATAGGGAGCAAAAAAGTTGTAGGCAAAGTGTGTGGTTTCTGGCAGTGATGGCCGTTCGCCTGAATACCCAATATTAAATTGCTTCACCTTTTGGGCATTGCGGTTCATAAATGCTAACCATGCAAAAATAGCAACGAAAATACCCACAACGATATACATGATATGTTTTCCATTCCAATAACCGAAAGCGCTTATTGCTAACTGACCTTGCCACTCTAATGCTCCATCGGGAAAATAAGGAAGTATAATTTCGCCAATAGGCTTTAATAAAGAATTCGGTAAAGCAGAGAACAACATAATTACCGCCAGGATGATGTATTGTGGCACTAAAATCCAGAAAGGAGCTTCTTTTACTTCGCGATGTTCATCTTTCAATTGACCTAAAAATATGGTATGAATCAATCGGAAACAATATAAGAAAGCAATGATTCCAGCAAAGAAGACTACAGCTGCCGGGAAAAACCATCCTTTATCCAACACAGCATTGTATAAAATCCATTTACCACCAAATCCTGTTAAAGGCGGAACTCCCGATATAACAATAATACCAATTAGTACAGAAATAAATGAAAAAGGCATTTTCTTGATTAAACCGCCCATTTTATACATCTCTTTGGTTTTAACACGCCATACAACCCCACCTATGGCTAAAAACAATAAGGTTTTAAACATGAAGTGAATAACCGATAAAGAAACGGCGGCCAACCAGCCCAGGTGAGTCATCAGCGATAACCCAAAAACGGCGTACCCTAAAAATCCAATACTTGAGTAAGCCAACAATCTTTTAGCATCTTCCTGGAAAGCAGCCATCATGTTACCCATTACAGCTGTAATTGCTCCAATCCAGGCTAATGCATAATAAATATCAAACTTACCGAAAGATTGCGCTCCCATGTGAAGCATTACAATGATTAAACCAAGTACACCCGCTTTAAGAAGAATAGCAGAAACCATTGGTGAAACATCACTTTCTGCTTCGGCGTGTGCTCCGGGAAGCCAAATGTGCAATCCAATAGATGCTGTTTTGGTCATAAATCCAATGGCTAATAAGCTAAAAATAATGGGAGCATAAGCTTGTACATTTGAAAGTATATCTAATGAATAGGATGATTGCCCTATATGTGCTAATCCAAAACCTGCTAAAATTAAATAAGCTCCACCTACCGAAAATAAAATGTAACTTAACGCATGTGGCATAGACTTTTTACCACGAATGATTAAGAAATAAGATCCTGCTGTCATTAATTCCCAGGCAAAAAAGAATTCCAGGGTTGTTTTGGCTTCTATTAAACCCAGTAAACCGGCAAACATCATCATAGTTAAGGGGTAAAAACCTGTTCTTTTCCCTTTATATGCATATCCGGCTAATAATGTTAATATTCCGCCAGCTAAAAATATTAATGCAAATACCAGTCGAAATTCTTCCAATCCCGGATAAATGGTATATAAGTAATATCCTACAGCAGCTATTGAAATCGTATTCTTAATGTATACCGGAAGAAAATCAATGGCGTACATGAATAAGATAAACAATAAAGGTAAGTAATTGAATTTACCTGCAATTCCTGTATTTAAACTGTAATAATAACCAAATACATATAATCCGATTCCGAATAAAGCAACCGGTACAATTTTGTTCCATTGAATTTTAAAATCAGGTAAATCTTTATTCTCAGCTTTTACAGCATATCCGAACCAACGAAACATGTAAATTCCTTCGATAAATGATCCAAGCAAAATAAAACTTAACCAAACAATGCCATGATTATTAGCCAATTGCATAATCAAATCCCACTTGGCAAAAAATGAAGGAAATGGCGGAAAACCGATTAAAGCAAAAACAAATGTGCCCATCAGCACCAATAAATGTGGATTTCTTCTGATAACTGACCAATCCTTAATATTCTCTGATTTTATGATGCCTGCTAACCAGAACAGTCCAGCCTTAGCCAAAACATGTGTTAGCAATATGCCAAATGCAATATTTCCTGCTTTATTTCCCAAATAGGGAGTTAAACCGATAATAGCCATAACCAGACCAATTTGTCCGATGGATGAATATCCTAACAAACGGGTAGCTTTTTCCTGCTTTATTCCTAAAAGATTTGAACCCACAAATGTTAATGTTCCGATAATGGCAATGATGTGATACGCTGAATCGCTAAAAGCAGGTAACAATTTAAAAAGTATAAAAACACCAGCCGTAGCCGATGCTCCGGAAACAATGGCTCCTACTCCCGGGTGAGCTGATTCGTAAACATCGAGTGCCCAACCGTTTGCAGGAAAAGGTTTTAACTCAAGAACCAATGCAATAAGAATTAAAAAAGCAGCAACAGAACCACCTTTCATCAATACCAGTTTAGAAGCAATAATATCATTAATAAATAACGACTCGCTATAATAATAAACGGCAATGATTCCAATTAATAACAATCCGCTAATTATTCCTGAAGCAACCAGGTATTTAAAACCTGAACTAATGGCGTGTTCTTTTTTCTCTAATAAAATCAGGCCAATGATTGCAATGGTTGATATTTCGAGAAAAACAAACAGGTTGAACAAATCGCGTGTCATAACCACCACATTCAGGCCCATAAACAGCACAATGAACACCATCATCATATTTACTCCTTTTTCGCGCAGATGATCAAAAAGATAAACTGCCGAGAGTAATCCAAGAACATTAATTATGGTAAGAAAAGCTGCTTCGTGCAAACCCATCTGCAAACTAATGGAAAAGGGTGGTTTAAAACCGGCCGTAAAGATTTGAATTGATTCCAGATTTTGTGTTAAAAAAGCGTACAACCAATGAGCCGATATGAATGTCATGAAAGACATAGCGATAAACATCAAGCCAAATGAGAATGTACGATTAGCCCTTTTGAAAAATCCCAAAGAAAAGGCTGTTCCCAGCGCAATTGCGATAATATATATTGGTCCTACCATTTTAGATCTTTATAATTATTGATTTCCAATGATTTTCTTTTTTGATACATCTTTAAAACGTACGACAACATTAATGCCGTAATCCCCAATCCGATTACAATAGCCGTTAATACCAAAGCCTGTGGTATGGGGTCGACAACAATGTTCTCGGCATTGTTAACATCAATTGCACTGTCTAAAATCGGTGCGGTTCTCCCTTTGATGTAACCAATACTAACCATTACAATATGTATTCCGGTATCAAATAAAGCAAACCCGATGACAATTTTAATCAGATTTTTTTGTGTTAATAAGCCCCACAATCCGATCAGAATTACAGCAATTCCAACAACAAGGCTTATATTCTCTAAGTTGAATTTTTCTATCATGCTTCGTTTTGATTTTCTTTTAAACTAAGTGCTATAGATGTTAGCTCTGATCCTACTTTTAATCCCACAAAAATGTATATAATAGGTATGGCACCGGCACTAAACAGCGTACCAAATTTGCCTAATGACAATATTTTATTGTCTAAAAACCCACCGGCAAAAATAATTCCTGCTACACCCAGTAAAACAAAGCTTACTCCTGAAATTGATTCAATTATGTTAATCATTTTATGCCCCATTTCTTTTTTCGGTTGGGCAATAAACATTAACACTAAACCGGATGCGATAATTGCTCCGCCCTGGAAACCACCACCGGGTGATAAATGCCCGTTAATAAAAACATACACCCCAAATAGAATGATGATAGGAACAAGAACCTGCGATGCGGTATTCAATATCTCACTAACATATTTCAGTTTACGATCTTTAAGATCGTTATTTTCTACTTTTAAGAAAAAACCAACTATAGCTGCCGAGAGAAACAGAATGGTAACTTCGCCCAGTGTGTCGAGCCCCCTGTATGTAACAACTACCGAAGTAACCAGGTTAGCAGATCCCACTTCGGCGGCTCCGTTTGCGGCATAATGATTTGCCACCAAGCCAAGTTCTGTATTGCCTGTAAATCCGGCAAATACCTGCGCTATTATAGCAGCTACAGCAGCCAATAATAAAAGTATAAATCCGTTTTTAACCATTTTGCCTTTTTATTTTATTTAATACATAAAAGAAAATGATAGTTGATAAGCCACTACCAATAGCAGCTTCTGTCATAGCCACATCGGGAGCTGCCAGCAGTAAATACAATATGGAAGCAAACAAACTCACAGCACCTGCTGCTATTATGGCCACCACAATATTTTTATTCTGAACAGCAACTACGGCCATTACCAAAATTAAAATTCCCAGAAATATGGCAAGAACTATTTGTATCATATTAATCGTTGTTTTCGTCGGTTTTAAATAATTTAACCACATCATCCTTGTACTTATCAACCACTGTTTTTTTAAACAATGGAACCTTTATACAATACGATGCCCTGGCCAATACATGCGATGATATCGGATTGGTTATTAAGATAAAAATGATTAACAGAATTAATTTTCCCCACCATGCAGGGATAATTAATAATAATCCAAAAAGAGATAAGAATGTTCCTAAAGTGGAAGCTTTGGTGCCGGCCTGAATACGATTATAAACATCTGGCATTCTAACCAATCCTAAAGCCCCAAGGAATAAAAAGATTGCTCCCAAAAGAACGAATACTGCTCCTATTATTTCTATGATCGAATTTTCCATTATTACAGTCCTTTCTCAAAATAGCGTGCAACAATAATAACTCCTAAAAAGCTTAACAAACCGTATACAAGAGCTACATCCAGATAGATTATTCTATCAGAAAATTTGGCAATAATCGCAATAATCGCCAGCGAACTCACGGTCATTACATCAAACGAAACCAGTCGGTCCGATGCCGATGGCCCTTTTATAAAGCGATATAGAGTTAGCAACAAAGCCAACATCATAATAACCACCGCTATTGTAAGTATTGTATTAACCATATATTTTAACTAAGATTTTTTCGAATTTTTTAACAATTTTTTCAGTAGCTACGTCAATATCTTCCGATTCAACATCAATCCAATGTATATATAATATATCATCTTCGATATCTACGGTTAAAGTACCCGGTGTTAAGGTAATGGAATTGGTAAGAATCATTCGAGCCATTTTCGACTTTAAAACAGTCTTTGTTTTAACAATTCCGGGATTTATGGGTAAAGAAGGTTTCAGAACCCGCAGAGCAACATCGATGTTTGATTTTACGAGCTCAACAAAAAATACCACTAAATAAATAATGGTATACAGAAAAGCTGCAGGTGTAAATTTAAACTCGTTGAGCACGTCAGTTCTTCTACCAAATAGTATGCTTATTATGAAAGATAAAACAGCTCCAATAAGTATTATCTCAAATTGAAAGCTGTTATTTATCAGAAACCAAACAATCATTAATACAATGAATATCGCAAATTGGTTTTTAAGTTTCATATCTATATGTTTATATATTTATACGTCTACAAATGTATGTTAGTTAATTCACAATTCAATTACAAGATAACTTTTTTAGAATAGTTTAAAAATTAACATTTGTCTGTTTTTTTATAGACATATATCTATTTTAATTAACTTTGCATTTAGAAAATGTCACTGACATATTGGTACACATGAGTTTAAATGAAATTACATATTGCAGTGAGTGCAAATCGATGTCGCCATGTTTTAAACAATTAAACACTGAAGAGTTAACTCGTGCTAACGAAAACAAGGTTCAGATACAGTTTAAAAAAGGGGAGATAATTTCGAAACAAGGATCATTTGTTACGCATGTCATGTACTTAAAAAATGGTTTTGCCAAAGTATACAAAGAAACCAGCCTAGAGCATAATTTAATACTAGATATTATCCCTGCAGGGAAATTAATCGGATTAACCTCCTTATTTAACCAGGATACTATCGCCCGCTTCTCGGTTGCTGCATTAGATCATGCAACCGTTTGCTCAATCGACCGAAAAACAATCGAAGCACTCATACATCAAAACAGCCAGTTTGCAGAAAGTATTGTTCGATCATTAAATCAGGAATCGCTGCAGTTTTACGATAAAATGGCCAGTATAACACAAAAGCAAATGAACGGACGTGTTGCCGATGCCATTTTATATCTTTCCGAAAACATTTTTAACTCCCAAAAATTTAAAATGATTTTATCGAGAAAAGATTTAGCAGAATTTACAGGAATGTCGATGATGAGTGTTGTTCGTACTTTAAAAGAATTTAAATCGGCCCATATTATCGAAGATAAAGATGGACACATTGAAATTAAAGACATAAAAACATTAAAACAGATTAGTATAAAAGGTTAGAATTTAGCATGATAACTTTAGCTTAAAATTCAAATCAACTTTTAAGCTGACCTATATCATATAATGACAAATATCATTTATATAATAATTTATATATGTTTATAAAAAATAAAATTAAATTTGCAGGCATTACAAATCTGTATTTTATGTACAATATGGTAATTGATTAATTAACTAAGACTTACAAAAACAAGAGCTTTTTTTTCGAAAAAAGTGTTATTTATTTCACAAATCAATTAAACAAAAACATTTAAAATACGGTTGTAATAGCAATGATGATTTTAAGAATATTATTTAGTAAATTTGTTTAACACTGAAGTAAAATCAATATAACAACTTAGCATGTCGAAAGTTATAAAAATCAAAAAAGGTTTAAACATTAGTATGCTTGGCACGGCTGAAAAGATTATTAAGAAAGCCGATCAGGCAGAATTTTATGCCATAAAACCTACCGATTTCAAGGGTATTCGCCCCAAACTGGTTGTTAAAGCCGGAGATAAGGTTAAAGCAGGTACTCCTTTGTTCTTTGATAAATTTCAACCAGAAGTTCAATTTACTGCCCCTGTTAGTGGCGAAGTAGTTGAAATAAACCGTGGCGAGCGAAGAGTAATTCTGGAAATTGTAATTAAGGCAGACTCGAACATTGAATATGAAGAATTTGATGTTAAAAACCCCAAAGATTTATCCAGAGAAGAAATTATCGGAGTTCTGCAGCAAAGCGGATTATGGCCTGCTATCAGGCAAAGGCCCTACTCGACCATAGCAAACTCAAACGATCGGCCAAAAGCAATTTTCATTTCTGCATTTGACAGTGCTCCTCTTGCACCCGACATGGATTATGTGGTAAAAGACTGTGTTGATTGTTTTCAAACAGGTATTGATGTTTTAAAGAAATTAACTGAAGGAATCATACATCTTAACATTAATGCAGATTATCCTGCTGCAGAAACCTTTACAAAAGCAAAAGGAGTTCAAATAAATCAGTTTACAGGCCCGCATCCTTCGGGAAATGTAGGTATACAAATCAACAAAATTGATCCTATTAATAAAGGCGATATTGTTTGGTATACTTATCCGCAGGAAATTGTAAGCATAGGCCGCCTGTTCCAAAAAGGTATATACGATGCAACCAAAATTATTGCATTAACAGGTTCTGAAGTGAAAAGCCCGAAATACTATAAAATTATAAACGGTGCTTCGATTAAAAATCTGGTTCAGAACAATGTTAACGATGGCGAATTGCGATACATTAGCGGCAATGTTTTAACTGGCTCTAAAATCTCTTCAGACGGTTATGTAGGTTTTTATGATAATCAGATTACTGTAATTCCTGAAGGTAAGTATCACGAATTCTTTGGCTGGGCAGTACCGGGTTTTAAAAAGTATACTGCTTCCCGAACATTTTTATCGTGGCTGATTCCTGGTAAAAAATACCGGTTAGACACCAACTTGCACGGAGGCGAAAGGGCGTATGTGATGAGTGATGAGTACGATAAAGTTTTTCCAATGGATATTTATCCCGTACAGTTAATTAAGTCGATACTTATAGAAGATATTGATAAAATGGAACAACTGGGAATTTATGAAGTTGACGAAGAAGATTTCGCGCTTTGCGAATATGTTTGCACTTCAAAAATCGAGGTTCAGTCCATCATCCGAAAAGGATTAGATTTAATGAAAAAAGAAATGAGTTAATAATAAGCCATTAGCCCTTAGCTGTTAGAGAAGCGTTTTGAGCACTAACAGCAAAAAGCTAAAAGCTAAAAGCTATTATATTAATGAAATCATTAAGAAGATACATAGACAAAATTAAACCCAACTTTGAAAAAGGTGGGAAATTTGAAAAACTGGGATCTACATTCGAAGCATTTGAAACATTTATGTTTGTGCCCGATACGGTAACATCCAAGGGATCGCATATTCGGGATGCAAACGACATGAAAAGAACCATGGCTTTGGTTGTTCTGGCACTTGTGCCATCTGTTTTATTTGGTATGTGGAATGTAGGTTATCAGCACTTTTTAGCTACAGCACAAGAAGGTACATTACTGGAATTATTCTGGTTTGGATTTTTAAGAGTATTTCCAATTATTGTAGTTTCGTATGTTGTAGGTTTAGGAATTGAATTTGCTTTTGCTCAATACCGCGGACACGAAGTAAACGAAGGTTATTTGGTATCCGGAATGCTAATCCCGCTGGTTTTACCTGTTGATACCCCATTATGGATGGTAGCAGTAGCTACAGCATTTGCTGTTGTAATTGGTAAAGAAGTTTTTGGTGGCACCGGAATGAATATTCTAAATCCGGCCCTTACAGCCAGAGCATTCTTGTTTTTTGCTTATCCTTCGTACATGTCGGGAAATGCGGTTTGGACACATGGCATGATGAAAGGAGAAGGAATTGTTGACTCCTATTCGGGAGCCACACCTTTAGCCGAAGCTGCTGCCGGAAACATTGACAATTTACCAGATGTATCGGATATGTTTTTTGGAACCATTGCCGGATCCATTGGTGAAACATCCACTTTAGCCATTTTAATCGGTGCAGCCATTCTCCTTTTTACCGGAATCGGCAGTGCCCGTATCATGATCTCCACAGTTGTTGGCGGACTGGTAATGGGGTTATTACTAAATATATTTGCTGTAAATCCTTTTATGGCGATTCCTGCATGGCAACATTTATTGCTCGGCGGATTTGCGTTTGGAGCTGTTTTTATGGCTACAGACCCGGTATCGGCTGCGCAAACTCCCAAAGGAAAGATTATTTATGGTTTCTTAATCGGATTTTTAGCCATATTAATCCGGGTAATTAATCCGGCATATCCCGAAGGTGTGATGTTGGCAATACTATTAATGAACGTTTTTGCTCCACTAATTGATCATTACGTAATTGAAGGAAACATTAAAAAACGATTAAATAGAGCAAAAGTAAATGCATAAAAACTATTAAGTTATGAAATCATATAGTAACACATACATATTCGCTTTTTCTTCAATAATGGTAATTGTAGTAGCAGCAATTTTATCTGTTGCAGCAATGACATTGCAACCCTTACAAAAGAAAAATGTCGAAATCAACAAAAAACAAAACATACTCACTTCAATTAACCTGGAGAGTGATGCAAAGAATGCTGAGTCGCTTTATGATAATTATATTCAGGAAAGCTATGCAGTAAACTCAAAAGGCGAATTAGTAGATGGAATTGATGCTTTTAACATCGACATGAAAAAAGAACTGGCAAAACCATTGGAAGAACAGAATCTTCCGGTTTTTGTAAGTACCTTGGAAGAATCGAAACAATACATTATACCTGTTTACGGTAAAGGTTTGTGGGGACCTATCTGGGGTTATGTATCGTTAAAAGATGATTTATCGACCATTTACGGTGCTAATTTTTCGCATAAAAGTGAGACACCCGGACTTGGAGCCGAAATAGATACAAAAGAATTTCAACAACAATTTATTGGAAAAGAAATTTTTAATGAGCAGGGTCAGTTTGTATCTGTAAAAATAATGAAAAGTGGTGCCGCTGCAGCAGGCTCAAAATACGAAGTGGATGGTATTTCGGGCGGAACAATAACCAGCAACGGTGTTGATGATATGTTAAAAGATTGCTTAAAAAGTTACGAGCCGTATTTCAAAGATTTAAAGCAGCAAGCTTCTGAATCTGAGACTACAGAAGAATCAGAAGATTAATAAAGACTGAATATCGTAAATATAATTTTAAGAAAAGAAAACATAAAAACACAAATATAATGAGAGAAGAAAAAGAACCTCTTTTTTCGAGCAAAAACATAAAATTACTTACAGAGCCATTAAACGACAGTAATCCTATTACAGTTCAGGTTCTGGGTATTTGTTCGGCATTGGCCATTACAGTAAAACTGAAACCGGCTTTTGTTATGGCAGTAGCTGTATTAGTGGTTATGGCAGTTTCAAATGTTGTAATTTCTCTATTACGCAAAACAGTTCCTCCACGTATCAGAATAATTGTGCAACTCGTTGTAATTGCTTCTATGGTTATTCTGGTTGATCAGGTATTAAAAGCATTCTTGTTTGATGTTAGCAAGCAACTTTCGGTTTTCGTTGGATTAATTATTACCAACTGTATTATTATGGGCCGATTGGAAGCTTTTGCGCTTAGCAACAAGCCCTGGCCGGCATTTTTAGATGGATTGGGAAATGCCGCAGGTTATGGTATTATTCTGATTATTGTTGCATTCTTTAGAGAATTGCTCGGTTCCGGAACAGTATGGGGATTTAAGGTAATTCCTGAAGCAGTATACAGTTTTGGTTACGAAAACAACGGTTTAATGATTCTGCCACCTATGGCACTTATCGTTGTTGGTATAATAATATGGGTTCAGCGTGCCAAAAATAAAAAACTGGTTGAATCAAATTAATCTGAAATCTCAAAAAATGGAATGATGGAAAACTTAGTTAATATATTTGTCAAGTCGGTTTTTATTGATAACATGATATTTGCCTATTTTTTAGGAATGTGTTCATATCTGGCTGTATCTAAAACAGTAAAAACATCAACCGGACTAGGAATTGCTGTAATATTTGTTCTTGGATTTACAGTTCCTATCAATTACTTAATCGAAAACTTCTTGCTAAAAGATGGGGCGCTGGTTTGGTTAAGCCCTAAATTTGCTGATGTTGATTTAAGTTTCTTAAGCTTTATCATATTTATTGCGGTTATTGCATCAATGGTTCAGCTGGTTGAAATGATTATCGAAAAATTTTCACCAACATTATACAATTCACTGGGAATATTTCTTCCCTTAATTGCTGTTAACTGTGCCATTTTAGGTGGTTCGTTGTTTATGCAGGAACGTGCTTACAATAACATTGCAGAAGCCACCGCATTTGGTTTAGGTTCGGGTGTAGGCTGGTTTTTAGCCATTGTTGGTATTGCTGCCATACGCGAAAAGATAAGGTACTCGAATGTTCCTGATCCATTAAAAGGACTCGGAATAACCTTTATTATTACCGGTTTAATGGGAATCGCCTTTATGGGATTTATGGGAATAAAATTATAAACATATAAAAGAACTTAAGAATGATTTTACTTACATCAAATTTTACGGTTATTCTGTTAAGTATCGCAATTTTCCTGATATTAATTCTTGCATTAGTGCTGGTTCTTTTATATGCAAGAAAAAAGCTTACGCCACAAGGAAAAGTTAAAATTACGATTAACGAAGAACAAGAATTAGAAGTTGATCCGGGAAATACCATTTTATCAACTTTATCAAATAACGAAATTTTCTTACCATCGGCATGTGGTGGTGGTGGAACTTGTGCTATGTGCAAATGTCAGGTTTTTGAAGGTGGGGGAACCATTTTACCAACAGAAACTGGTTTCTTTACACGGAAAGAAGCACAAAACCATTGGCGTTTAGGATGCCAGGTGAAGGTTCGCAACGATATGAAAATCGGAATCCCCGAAGAAGTTATGGGAATTAAGAAATGGGAGTGCGAAGTAATATCCAATAAAAACGTAGCCACCTTTATTAAGGAATTTGTGGTAAAACTGCCCGAAGGCGAAGAGTTGAACTTTAAACCCGGTGGATACATTCAAATTGATGTTCCTAAAATTGAAGTGGATTTTAAAGATATTGAAGTCGATGAACGATTTAAAGAAGAGTGGGATCAGTTCAATATGTGGGATTTAAAAATGAAAAATCCTGAACCTACATACAGAGCTTATTCAATGGCAAATTATCCAAAAGAAGGAAACATTGTTAAACTAAACATTCGTATTGCCACTCCACCTTGGGATAGGTCGAAAGGAGCATTCCAGAAAGTAAATCCGGGAATATGTTCTTCTTATATCTTCTCGCGTAAACCTGGCGATAAAGTATCTATCTCGGGACCTTATGGCGAATTCTTTATTAAAGATACCGAGCGTGAAATGATTTACATTGGTGGTGGTGCAGGAATGGCCCCATTGCGTTCACATATTTTCCACCTGTTTAATACGGTAAAAACAGGCAGAAAAGTAAGTTATTGGTATGGAGCAAGATCATTACGCGAAGTTTTTTACGAAGATGAATTCAGAGAAATTGAGAAGCAATACCCTAACTTCACATTCCATTTGGCACTATCAGAACCAAAAGAAGAAGATAACTGGACCGGATTAACCGGTTTTATTCACCAGGTTGTTTACGATGAGTATTTAAGCAAACACGAAGAACCCGAAGAAATTGAGTTCTACTTGTGCGGGCCACCTGTAATGAACGATGCTGTTCAGAAAATGATTTATGATTTAGGAATCCCTGATGAAATGCTGGCCTTCGACGATTTTGGAGGATAATATAAACAAATAATACTACTAAAAGCCGGAGCTAAAACTCCGGCTTTTTTATTACAAACCCAAAAAAGTTATATAAATACTTGATTTTTAATAAAAAAACTTCTTAACTTCGTGTTACTTTCTAATCTAAAATTAATTATCTGATTATGAGAATCTTGTATATTATAGCAATTTTAGGGATGTTGGTATCATCATGCAGCAATGAACCCAGGCCCTATTACATTTCTTTTGGTGGTTTCACTCAGGGCACAACGTATAGCATTAGCTACGCAAGCGCAGATAGCATAGATTACAAAAATCAAGTTGAATACCTTTTGGCTGAATTTGATTCTTCATTATCAACCTATAACAAACAATCGGTTATTTCAAAAATTAATTACAACGAGTCGAATATTACCGACAATTACTTTAAAACAGTATTTAAAAAATCATCGGAAATTTATAAGGTAACACATCACGCATTTGACATAACAGTTGCACCCCTTGTAAATGCCTGGGGTTTTGGATTTAGCAACAAGGAACAAATTACCAATGCCGTAGTCGACAGTATTCTCGAATTTGTAAGTTTTGATAAGGTTTGTATTAAAGATTCACTCATTATTAAAGCAGATAAGCGACTGATGCTCGACATGAATGCCATTGCACAAGGGTATTCAGTTGATTTGGTTGCCGATTTTTTGGAAAGTAATGGAATACAGAATTACCTGGTAGAAATTGGTGGCGAAGTAAAAACCCAAGGAGTTAACAATAAAGGTAAAAGCTGGAGAATTGGCATCGATAAACCATTTGATAACAATAACGTTCCGGGGGAAAATTTACAGGCCATTATCAGCTTATCGGGTAAATCGCTGGCCACTTCGGGTAATTACCGGAAGTTTTATGAACGTGACGGAGTAAAATATTCGCATACCATCGATCCGAAAACCGGTTATCCGGTAACTCACTCCTTGTTAAGTGCTACCGTAATTGCCAACGATTGCATGACCGCAGATGCTTACGCCACAGCTTTTATGGTAATGGGATTAGAGCAAGCTTATAAACTGGCTCAGGAATTACCAGATATTGAAGCCTATTTTATTTATAATGATGAGAATGGAGAATACCAGGAGAAAATGACGCCCGCAATGGAAGCATTCATTGAAAAAATTCAGTAACTTGTTCGCATAATCAAAAATGTAATCATATGAGAGTTTTTAGATCATTACTTATTGTTGGTTTAATATTTTGTACCACAGCTGCTTTTAGCCAAAAATTACCTGATTCGTATCAAAGCATATTCGATCAGGCCATTACAAATTTTGAGTCGATTCGTACAGGAAACTCTATTACAAAAGGTAAAAACTCTTTACGTGTACTCAACGAAAACAGAATCGTACTACGAACAGAACATAAAAAGAGAGTAAAGAATTTGACTTTTGTGCGCGAAAAAAACGAAGAAGGCCAACTCGTTTGGATAGCCGACAATCAGCTTACCATCGACATGGTAAATAAATACGAAGAATTTCTTACTGAAGTTTTGCAGGAAATGCTGGAGTATTCAGCTGAGAAGGCAAAGGAATAAACTTCAATAATAACTTATTCATAAACAGATATTGCTGTTGTCGCACGTTTCTTCAGTGTATTAAAATATTCACTGTTTGTATTTTTTAAAATGCGTTTTAAAAAAGATACCGTTGAGTATTATTCAAATATCTACTCAAAACATGTTTAAGAAACTGATTAATCTCCTTTTTTTTTGTAAAAAATTTTTATAATTATGCCAATCTATTTAGATAATTAGATAGTTAAATAAAAATAGTTACAAACAATTAATAATCAGAGATATGTTTAATAAATTAATTGCGGCAATAATACCATACTTCCCAAAGAAGTTCGTATGGATATTTGCAAAGCCTTATGTTTCAGGCAAGAAAGTTGAAGATGCGATCAGAGTTTCTAAAGAGTTAAATGCAGAAGGTTGCATGGTAACCATTGATATTCTAGGAGAATTTATTAAGACACTGGAAGAAGCAGAAGCCAATAAAAAGGAATACATCGAATTAATCGAAAGAGTTGAGAAAGAAAATATCGATGGTAACTATTCTGTTAAACCAACCATGTTTGGCTTACTATTAGATGAAGAAGTTTGTTATCAACACATTCGCGAAATTGTAGCAAAAGCAGCTGAATATGATAATTTTATTCGCGTCGACATGGAAGATTCTCCTTGTACTGACATGGAAATAAAATTATTCCGCCGATTAAAAGCCGAATTCCCTAAAAATGTTGGTTTGGTATTACAAGCATACATGAGAAGAACGTATTCTGATCTTGAAAATTTAATGGATATTCATACTGAAGAGGCTCCTTTAAACTACAGATTATGTAAAGGTATTTATGTAGAACCAAAAGAAGTTGCATTTAAAGATTACGATGAAGTAAATCAGCATTTCATAGAAGATATTGAATTCTGTTTTAAGAATGGAGTTTATCCGGCAATTGCCACACACGACAAGCCAGTAATTGAAGGTGCTTATCAATTGATTGAAAAATACAACGTTCCGAAAGACAAGTATGAATTTCAGATGTTATATGGTGTAACGCCTAATTTACGCAAATCTATCATCGATAACGGACATCGCATGAGAGTATATGTGCCTTACGGGGAACAATGGTTTGGATATACAACACGCCGACTAAAAGAAAATCCTAAAATGGCTAATCATATTATAAAAGCTATTTTTGTGAAAGGATAATTTTCAAGACAAAAGATACAAGTAAAAAGTTTCAAGATAAGAGGGTGTCCGAAAAGAATTAAAAGTGTCATTGCGAATGAAATGAAGCAATCTATATTTGTTGATTATCAATAGATTGCTTCACTCGTTCCTCGTTCGCAATGACTTTTCTCTGACTTTTCGGACACCCTCTTTATTTTTCAATTTCTGCAAATGCTCCAATTCAATGCGTCCGGAATGAAACTTTTAATTATACTTTCTCAACCTTACATGCAGTTAACTTAAAGGCTGCAATTTTTGAGAATGGATCTAAGTCGCTTCTTGTAAGTCGGTTTACCCGTGCTTCTGAATAATGCCAGGGCATAAACAATTCGCCTTCTGCCACCTGATCGCTTGCAATTAATGTGGTTTCCAGATCTCCTTGTTTCGAGCTTACTTTTACTCTTTCTCCATCGTTTAATCCAAACTTAACCACATCGCCGGTATTCATTAAAACATACGATTCGTTTGCAAAATCGGTTAAAGCTTTATTTCTGCGCGACATGGTTGCTGTATGATAATGATATAAAATTCGTCCGCTATTCATGATAAACGGAAACTCCTTTGTAGCTTTTTCGGTTTGCGGAATATGCTCAACCGGATTTAAGATTCCCTTTCCATTTGGGGTATTAAACTTATCTAAAAATAAGGTACTGGTTCCCGGATGATCCTTTGTTGGGCATGGCCACTGTATTCCCTGGCGCTCAATTCGATCATAAGAAATGCCTGCCATAATCGGTGCGGCTTGCGCTATCTCGTTGAAAATTTCAGAAGCATTTTTGTAATTTCCCAGCTTGAATCCCATTCGCTCTGCTATTTCCACAATAATTTTCCAGTCTTCGCGAGCTTCACCCGGAGCTTCAACTGCTTTACGAACGCGCAATACACGACGATCACTATTCACAAAAGTGCCGTCTTTTTCCGCAAAACTGGTAGCAGGCAGAATAACATCGGCAAACGGAGTAGTTTCGGTATGGAAAATATCTTGTACCACCACAAAATCCATTTTCTTTAAAGCTTCTTCGGTATGATTCAGATCAGGGTCGGTAACCATCGGATTTTCGCCCATTATGTAAATACCTTTTATCTTTTCATCATAGGCAGCGTGCATTATTTCCACAGTTGTTAAACCCGGCTTTGCCGATAAATCTTCGAAATCTACATCCCATAATGCAGCCATTCGTTTTCTGTTATCATCGTTGGTAACAGGTATATAACCTGGATAAACAATCGGAGAGCATCCCACATCGGTTGCTCCCTGTACATTATTTTGTCCGCGTGGCGGATCAATACCTGCCCGCTCCTTGCCTATTTGTCCGGTAATTAACATCATGTTTATTAAGGAATATACATTGTTTGTTCCGGTAACCTGCTGGCTCATCCCCATTCCGGTTGCAATCATGGCCGTTTCGGCTTTTGCGTACATTCTGGCAGCAGCTATCATCTTTTCTTTTGGAACCGATGTGATTTCTTCTGTTTTTTCGGGAGTATATTTTTCTACCAGTGCCTTTAATTCTTCAAAAGCTTCTATCCCACGATCAACACGTTTTACAATAAAATCTTTATCGATAAGATTTTCTGTAATAATCACCCGAATCATTCCATTCAGTAAGGCTATATCTGTTCCAATTTTTGGTTGCAACCAGATATCCGCGTATTTTACCAATGGGGTCCACTTAGGATCACATACAATAATCTTTTGTCCGGCATATTTCCCATTTTTCACATAGGTGGCTGTAACCGGATGAGTCTCGATAATGTTATTGCCGGTAACAAACAAACAATCGGTAGTTGCAAAATCTTCGATGGAGTTACTTCCCGCACCATCGCCAATGGATTTTAACATGGCTGTAACCGTAGAAGCATGACACAAACGCGTACAATAATCGATGTTATTGGTTCCGAAAACCGTACGAATAAATTTCTGAAACAGGTAATTATCCTCGTTTGTGCATTTTGCCGATGCATAACCGGCTAAGGCATCGTTTCCATATTTTTCTTTGATTTTGGTAAACTCAGAAGCTATTAAATCCAGGGCTTCATCCCAGCTTGCTTCAACAAACTTACCATTTTTCTTGATTAACGGAGTTTTTAGCCGCTCCGGACTATTTACATAATCGTAACCAAACCGTCCTTTTACACACAATCTGCCATCGTTGGGTAAAACACCTTCCACACCTTCAGAGCGAACGATCTTCCCCCCTTGAACCGATAGTTCAATCTGGCATCCCACACCACAATACGGACATGTGGTAATTACTTTCTTTTCAATTTTATCCATCTGGATTTCATCCCGATGGGGTTTTTCAACAATTGCGCCTGTAGGGCAGAGTTGTATACATTCACCACAGCCATCACATTCGGATTCGTTCCACCGATCGAAACCAGCTATAATGTACGATGTAATTCCACGATCGGAAAAAGACAATACATTTTTACCTTGCACTTCATCACAAGCTTTTATACATCGGAAACATTTAATACATTTTGTGGCATCGTAAGTTAAAACCGGAGAAGTATCATCCGATTTAAATCCCAGATCTCTGCTAATATTTGGGTACTTTCTGTTTTCAATATTATCCAGTTTATAATGCTTTACCCACTGCCGAAATTCATCATGGTAAGTACCATCGTACTGATCGTTATGTTCAGCCAGCAAATAATCCAGGGTATGTTTTCTGGTTTCTTCCAGCTCATCATCGAAAGCAATAACTTCCATTCCTTCTTTAACCGATACGGTGCACGACATAACCAAACCATTTGTTCCCTTAATTTTAGTGACACATAAACGGCAGGCCCCAGTAGGTGTTAATTTTTTATGATAACATAAACTCGGGATTTGAATTCCCTGATCGTGAGCCACTTGTAATAAATTAGCTCCTTCGGTTGTAGTAATTTTTTTTCCGTCGATGGTTATATGAACTGTTTTACTCATGTTCGCATTTTTATGATTTAAAACTGATCTTCGAAATATTGTTTTAAGCTTCTAATAGGAATAATTGGCGATTGTCCTAAAGGGCAAAGCGATGCTTTTGCCATATATTCCGACTCTCGCAAAATTTTATTTAATACATCTTTTCGGTTTGTGCCGTTTTGTAATGCATCATCCATCATTAGCATCAATTGTGTGGTTCCTACTCTACACGGAACACATTTTCCGCATGATTCGTGTTTGAAGAATTTAAGGATGGAATACGTCATATCAAAAATGGATCGCTCATCGGACATTACCATAATGGCACCCGAACCAAGCACTGCTCCTTTCTCTTTTAAGGTGTCGAACCCCATTGGAGTATCCAGCACAGATTCGTTAACAAAGGTTCCTGCAGCACCGCCCAGCACAGCAGCTTTAAACTGCTTGCCATCTTTTATTCCACCTGCAAAATCGAAAATTAACTGGCGCAATGTAACTCCCATTTCCACTTCGTAGAATCCGGTTTTGTTCACATCGCCACTAATGGTAAAAATTTTTGTTCCGGGCGATTTTTCAGTCCCCAGAACACTGTAACTTTCGGCACCATTTTCAATTATATAAGGAATGTGCGAAAAGGTTTCTACATTATTAATTAAAGTAGGTTTACCAAACAATCCTTTCTCTGCCGGGAATGGTGGTTTTATTCTTGGATATCCGCGTTTGCCTTCCAGAGATTCCAACAATGTTAATTCTTCGCCACATAAATAAGAACCAGCCCCCAGCTTAATCTCCATATCCAGATCAAAACCTGAATTCAGAATATTCTTACCTAAAAAGCCCTTTTCGTATGATTGCTCTACAGCTATTCGCAGAGCCTGAATCGAATCCGTATATTCCCCCCGAACATAGATATATCCTTTGCTTGCACCAATGGCATATGCTGCAACAATCATCCCTTCAATTAAAATGTGTGGATCCTGTTCCATTATGATTCGATCCTTAAAGGTTCCAGGTTCTCCCTCATCGGCATTACAAACAATGTATTTTTGAATACCTGCGGATTGATTTGTAAATTGTTGTTTCATTCCGGTAGGAAATCCTGCCCCGCCACGGCCACGAAGCTTTGAATCACTGATTGTGTTTATAATATCTAAAGGCTTTAATTTTAGTGCCTTTTTTACACTATTATACCCGCCTATGCCAATATACTCATCGATACTTTTGATATTATATTTACCGATATTTTTTAATGCAATTCTCTTTTCTGATACCACGGCAATTAAGAATTTTGTTCGTTAAGTTTTATACTTTGAAATATATTTTTGATTTTCATGGGATCCAGTTCTTTGTAAACCTTTTCGTTAATCATAATCACAGGAGCTTTTGCACAGTGGCCCAGGCACTCGGAAGATTCAATTGAAAACAGCTGATCATCTGTCGTTTCGCCCAAACCAATACCAATGTTCTTTTTTATTTCATCTAAAACCTGATCGGTTTTAACCATATGGCACAGTGGCGACCTGCAAACCCGAATAACGAATTTGCCCCTGGGCTTTAAACTAAACATAGAATAATATTTTACCACGCCATAAACCGAACTATAGCTTGTGTTTAAATAATCCGCAACTAATTTTAAATCTTCTGTTGTAAGATAATTGTTCGGGTTACTGTTTTGCAACTCGTGTAAAATATTGAGCATATTATCCTTTTCCGGTTTAAATTTCTCGATGACTGCTCTTTTTTCCATATTGGAGTATTTAAGTATTTATAACTGATAAATATAAGGGAAGTATCGAAATATATCAATACTTGCAGATAATATAGATTGATTTTAATTAAACAAGCCCCGCGAGTGGCAGGGCTTATATCTTTATTTTAAGAATATTAATCTCCCAACTGCCAACCCAACATTACCTGGATCATTGGGAGTACTCTTGTTTCCAAAGGATAAGTTGTTATATCACCATCTTCACCAAATTCATAATAACCAATACTTTCGGTATCTTGTGATATTCCGATCCCCAGCGCTGCAGACAAATTAAAACTTGACTGCGTTAGCATGCGGTAACCAACATTAAAATGAAAAACATTGGATTTATATTCATAAATTCTTTTACCCCAGGTTCCTTCCGGGTCCCATGAGTCTGACCCGATTGAACGCTCAAAACCGAACTCCAGATAAGGTCTGTGTTGCCCAGTACCTACAGGGATTAAAAACTTGGCCTGAGCGCCAAACGAGTAACTGGCCAACGATGTAGTCGTTTCGGCACTAAACCAATCAGTTACAACCCCCTGATATAGTACTCCGGCATAATGCCATCGTACATACGGCCCCACTGCAATCATATCAGCAAATTGAAAATCTAAAGTTACTTGCGGTCCAAAAAATATAATTCCCATTACATCAACCTGCAGGTTCATTATACTTAAGCCATATTCAGAACTTGGCGGTTTATTGTACATAGACAGAGAAGATTCATCAGCTTCCGGCTGATTTAACAGTGGTTCAATTGCATAGCTACCTGCGCTTAAAACAACAAAAACTAAAATAAAAGATGCGATTTTTTTCATACTAATTATTGTTGGTAAATACTGTTGAAGTTGTAATCTTAACCAAATTTAAAAATTATTTATTTCATAATCAATACCATAACGTTTTAACCGTATTTACACTAACTTTTCCTTATTGTTTTGCTGAACAGAACAAGCATAGAATTGTTATGCTAATAAAAACACGTATTATGCCAATTTTAGAAGTATTAATTATAACAGTGGTGCTGGTATTAATAGCAGTACTTGCTCTATCGGTCAGGTTAATTTTTACCAAAAAAGGAGAATTCAGGGGTGGATCGTGCAGAAACCATCCTGATGAACTAAAGGATCAGGGAATAAGTTGTGGGTGCGGAGGTGGAACTTGCGAAACGTAAAAAAGTGGTGTTTAGAGAACAATAAAAATATCATTCCTGACGCAGTGAAACAATCCCGACAACTAACGGAATCTATAAAAAAGATTCCCGCCTTCGCGTGAATGACACTCATAAAAAATAAAAGGATTCAGGAAAATCCTGAACCCTTTTTCTATTATAATTTATACTTATACAGTTCGGCTAATGCCTGATGATAATCCTTTTCAAGCATCAAAAAATCATCGTAAATCTCATAATAATAAAACATCTCTGTAAAAAAATCGATGATGGATATTTCACCGGATTCCAATGATTGTTTGAGCAGTGTTTCATTATTAACTGAACTTAAAACAGTTTCATAACTATCAAGATTATCTTTCAACGTACTTACTTTATGGTACAGGATTTTTGTTTCGGCTATTTTCTTTTCGGTAAGATCATCTGTATTAAGATCATAATACTCCGTTTCAATCTTTGCCTGCTGAATGGATCGTTTACTACTCCACAATGGTATTGAAACCCCAACGATAACCCCTTTAAACTTTTCATCAGCAACTGTTTCTGTACCATATCCCAGGTTAAAAGCGGGCAACTGCATATTTTTGGTTACTTTTAACTGTTTTTGGGATGCTTCAAACTGCTTTTGACTTACTAAAAGCTCCGGGTCGGAGTCTATTTTTTCAAACAATACCGAATCCAAAGAAACAATTCTTTCTTGCAGATAATTTTCCAGTTCCAGTTTAACATCATTCCCTCCATTTAAGCGTATCAGGTTTTCCTTAACAGAATTCAAGGCAGAATGAATTTCATTTGCTTCTTTCGACACTTTCATTCGATGCAGTTTTGTTTTATTTACTTCCAAAAGGTTAACATCGCCTGTTTCCAGACGTATTAATGAAGCACTGTAGATATCATTGGCAAACTCCAATCGTTTATCGGCAATGGATGTTTTCTTCAATAAATAAATGTATTCGATCAAAAGGTTTTTAGCTTCTGCCAACACGTTTTGCCTGAGCACCTGGTAATTGAGCTCTTCGGCACTCATCATGAGTTTGGAATGTGCTGTTTTATTCCTGTAATAACAAGGCATTTGAAACGACTGGCTAATTTCAAAAACTTCTTTTGTACCCACAACAGTTGAATTATCTGGGAAATATCCATACGACAACTGTGGCCCATCCGGAAGATTTCCCAATCTGTATTCCAGGGCTTTACTTTCTGCATATTTCTTTCCTGCCTGTAAATCCTTATTGTTTTCTTCAATGGTACTTAATATTTCCGAAAAGGATTGGGCAAAAACATTCACCGACAACAAAAACAATAGTGAAAATAGTATATATGTTTTATTTCTCATCTTTAATCTCCTTTCTGTGAATCAGGTAATAAATAACCGGAATCACATAAATGTTTAATAAAGTGGATGTTAATAAACCACCCAGAATTACTTTAGCCATTGGGCTTTGAATTTCATTGCCTGTGGCATTTCCATTCAGAGCTAAAGGTACCAAAGCCAATGCTGCCGTTAAAGCAGTCATTAAAATCGGATTTAAACGATCTGCAGATGCAGTTATGATGTAATCATTCAGGTTTACCCCTTGCAATTTAAAACTTTGATACCGCGATACGAGCAGAATTCCATTTCGTGTTGCAATACCAAATAGGGTAATAAAACCAATAATTGCTGGTATGCTAACTACACGGGATGTGAAATAAATTGTGAATACTCCTCCTATTAAGGCCAATGGCAGGTTAATCATAATAACACCCGACAGTTTAAGATCCTTAAATTCCTGATACAACAATACAAAAATAATAAAGATAGCAAGTATAGATGTTAACATTAGCGTTTGCGATGCCCGGGCTTCACTTTCAAATTGTCCACCGTACTGAATCATATATTCTTCCGGCAAGTCAACGTGATCATCAATTTCATTTTGCACCTCTTCAACCACACTTCTCAGGTCTCTTTCGGCCACATTAGCAGAAATCACCACCTTACGCTGAACGTTTTCGCGGCTTATAGAGCTTGGCCCGGCAACAGAAACTATATCAGCAACCTGATCCAATGGAATTTTTCTTCCATCTTTAGTATCAATCAATGCATTTTTTATACCATCAATTGTTTGAGTATAATTTTGATTTAGTCGAACAACCAGATCAAATCTTCTTTGCCCTTCGTAGATATCAGCCAATTTTTCACCGGCAAAAGCGAATTCAACAAACTCATTAAACTGAGTCATTGTAATTCCGTAACGCGCTAACATTTCCCTATTGGCTCTGATTTGCACCTGCGGTATTTCAACTTGTTGTTCCACATTCACGTCCACCAATCCCGGAATGTCAACAATTACATTTTTAATTTGATTTCCAATCATAAACATCTTATTCAGATCGGTACCGAAGAGTTTTATTGCAATATTAGCCCGTGTTCCCGATAACATATGGTCGATTCTATGCCCCAGTGGCTGGCCAACGGTAGCGGCAATTCCGGGAATCCCTGCTAATTTTTCTCTTACTTCAGCTACAAATTCTTCATTGCTTCTTTCGGTTAACTCAAAATTAACATCTATTTCGGCGCTATTTGTGGTTTGAGAGTGCTCGTCCAATTCACCACGTCCGGTTCGCCGCGCAGTGCTTTTTACTTCGGGAATAGAAAGTAATTCCTTTTCGATTAGGTTACCCAGCTGATTACTTTCTTCGAGAGATATACCCGGTTTACTGATTGCTGATATGGTTAATGCTCCTTCGTTAAATTCAGGAAGAAAGCTTCGTCCTAGAGTTGAAAAAACAAGCAACGAAAAGATAAATAAACCAAGCGATGAAAAAACCACAATCTTCTTGTGCGATAAAGCCCAGTTTAGGGTTTTTGTATATCCATTGAGTAAGAATATATTCAACCATGTATCTTTCTCTTTTTTGACCATATACTTATCACCCGAAAGTAAAAGTTTACATAAAAGTGGCGTTAACGTCATGGCTACAATAAGCGACATAAATAAGGAAACAATGTATGCAATACCAAGCGGTTTAAGCATTCTGCCTTCCATTCCGGATAAGAAAAACAAAGGTAAAAAAGCTACAATAATAATAAATGTGGCATTTAAAATAGACGACCTTATTTCCTTTGATGCTTCCAGCACAACACTAAAAGCCGACTCCCGCTCTACTTTTGGCAGTTTGTAATTCTGCCGTAATCGTTTGTAAACATTTTCCACATCAATAATGGCATCATCAACCAAAGAACCAATTGCTATTGCCATACCACCCAGACTCATGGTATTAATATTTAATCCTAGCAGCTTAAGAACAATAATAGTACCCAGCAGAGAAATCGGAATAGCAATTACTGAAATAATGGTAGTTCTGAAACTTCCAAGGAAAATAAATAAAATTACGATAACGAAAATTGCCCCTTCAATCAGGGCTCGCTGAACGTTATATACCGATTTATCAATAAAATCAGCCTGCCGAAAGATCCTACTATCGAGCGTAACATCTGGCGGTAGTGTTTTTCGGAGATTTTCCAGATTTTTTTCAATGTTCTGGGTAAGCTGCAGAGTATTCGTATTCGGCTGTTTCGATATGGAAAGAATAACCGAAGGCTTTGCATTTTGCGATGCATACCCCATTTTAACAGCAGCACCGATTTTAACTTCAGCCACATCACTAACCAAAACCGGATGTCCATTGGATGATTTCAGAAACGAATTACTTAGTTTATCAAGATCGAATGTACGTCCTATTCCCCGCACAACATATTCATTTCCGAACTCACGAACAACGCTTCCCGCTGAATTATCACTTATTCCTTTGCAGACAGTTGCCAATTCGTCCATTGAAACATTATAATAATTCATTTTCATAGCATCGGCTAAAACCTGGTATTGTTTATAGTCGCCACCAATTATTGTTACCTGAGAAACACCACCTGTTGCTAAAAGCACAGGTTTAACGTTCCACTCTGCAATAGTTCTTAACTCCATTAATGATGTAGAATCGGCTTGTAAGCCAATAAAGAGTATTTCTCCCATAACCGACGATTGCGGAGCCAAGGTTGGCTGGCCAATATTCATAGGCAATTGACCTGCCAGAGTGACCATTTTCTCGCTTACAATCTGTCGAGCTTGAAAAATATCAGTTCCCCAATCGAATTCAACCCAAACGAATGAAAAACCATACGAGGAGTTTGACCTGACCCTGCGAACATTTGTTGCTCCATTTACCGCAGTTTCTATGGGGAAAGTAACCATTCGTTCTACTTCTTCCGCAGCCATTCCATGTGCATCAGTCATAACAACTACCGTTGGGGCAGTTAAATCAGGAAATACATCTACATCCATTTCTTTTGCACTGAAGGTTCCTAGAATAATAAGCACAACAGCTCCAAGCAGAACGAAAAATTTATTATTTAATGAAAATTCTATAATTTTATTAAGCATAGCTTTTAGTTTTAGTGAACATGACCAGCATGTGGATCCAAACTATTAGACACAGCAGCTAATTTCACAACAACTGCACCCCGGGTAACAATTCGCTCATCCTGACTAATGCCAGATAAAATTTCGGAATTTACACCATCTGTCTGGCCTGTTATAACTTCTCTTTTCT
>CAYVEW010000024.1:0-36946 GCA_964450375.1 uncultured Bacteroidales bacterium | reverse complement strand
GACGAAATAACCTGGTTTTTTTACCGATGGTTTCAAATATCAGGCCATTTGTTTTTTCGATATCCTTTCTCATTTTATCCGAAGGATACAAATCGAACCAACGTTCGTGCGACCAGGTATGGTTTCCTATTAAATGGCCTTTAAGATCAATCTCTTCAAGTAATTGCTGATTTTCTTTGATATGATTTCCAATACAAAAAAACGTGGCTTTTACATTATAATCATCAAGTATTTTTAAAACTTCCGGGGTATAATCAGAATCGGGCCCGTCATCAAAAGTAATGGCTATTTTATTAGCTTTTGTGTCTGATTTACACAAGGTTTGAATGTATGCCTGAGAGCAAATATCAGCCGAGCAATAAATCAGATGTGCTAAAAATAAAAGGCTTATTATAATAAAAAATATCCCTTTCCATGGAAGAAAGAGATAAACCATGATTAAAACAATGATGTAAAGAACAAATGTAGTTCTTGGTTTTATCATTGAGTTAATAAATAGATTGAATGATCAACTTCTCTAAAATGATTATATACCAATACATTCTTGATTGGCTTTTCAGTAAAGTTTTCTTTTCTGAAACGAGCAACTTCAGGCACTGTTTGATGTTTAATTACATTGGCAGCAAACCATAAAGCAAACGATCCCACCGTATGGAAATCGCCCGATAAATGCTTAAAATAAGCATAGTTTGTATTAAAATAATTATCTGCTAAATGATAGTACACATCATCGGTATCTGCATTTCCATTTAAACCTAAAAGAACCAAATCGATATCTTCTTTTTTTAGATTGTTTTTCTCTAAAAACCCATCAATTTTCGATTCTATTTCCTGATTGTTTTCCGGTTTGTAAACGGTTTTAATATCTTGAATTTTAGCGTAATTTTTATCATCTTTCTTTCCGGTTAAAGTAAAGAAAGCAACACCTTCGCCAACAATTGTTCCCTGTGTTTTATGATCTAAAAGTTCCAGGCTTTTTATATTATCTTTTTTTACCCAACGTGTTTTGCGAACAATCGAATGGTGTTCCGGAGTTATTTCGTCGAAACCACCCACCAAAACGTTATCGGCATCTTTATTCTCCACTAAAAGCATACCATCCAGCAGTGCACTTTCAAATGAGAATCCACGATGCGAATAGGTATTGTTATAGTTAAAACATTTTAATGCAATGGCAACCTGTCCGCTTATGGTATTGTGTGTCGATTGAATAAATGCAGTAGGTGTAAGGAACTCTTCGTTATAGTCCAACACCTGATTTAGGAATTTTTCAGTGTCGCCAACCAAACCTAAACCTGTTCCTGTAATAATTGCTCCCGGGTTATCGACTCCGGCATCTTTCAAACAAATTTTTGAAGCCGAAATCCCCATTTTAATCAGCTTACTCATACGGCGAAGCTGAACGGGATTAATAAATTCCTTATAATTAGGTTCTATGCTGGCCAAAAAATCAGATTCGTGATTTACAACATTGTTTAAAAATACACTATTATCTGTTGTAAACTGTGGAGAAATATTACCTATGCCTTTAATATAAACTTCCATACTAATACCTTGAAAAAATTAATGCAGAATTATTGCCACCAAATCCAAAAGAGTTCGATAATACATGATCGATTTTTACATTCTCTAGCAGTTCTGTAACAGGTTTAAAAGTTAACTCTTCCATTTGCTCTTTAAAGTTCAAATTCGGGAAGATGGTATTATTTAAAATAGATAATATTGAAATTACTGCTTCAACACCACCCGCAGCGCTAGTAGTATGTCCTGTATACGATTTTGTAGAGCTTACTTTTGGAATGTTCGCACCGAAAAGTGTCTGGATTGCTCTTCCTTCCGAAAGATCGTTGTTATCGGTTCCGGTTCCGTGTGCATTGATGTAATCGATCTGATCCGTTCGTAATCCACTTCTATCGAGTGCTTCTTTCATTGCTGCAAAAGCACCCTTACCTTCCGGAGTAGATGCTGTTTGATGAAATGCTTCGCAGGAATTTCCGTAGCCGGTTAGCTCAGCTAATACTTTTTTACCGGTTTTTTTAACAAGATCTTCAGACTCTAAAACCAAAAATGCGGCACCTTCACCTAAGTTTAATCCCTGCCGGTTTTTATCGAAAGGTTTGCAGGCTTCTTTATCCAAAATCATTAAGGTGTTAAAACCATTCATGTGGTATTTGGTTAAGGATTCAATTCCTCCTGCAATTACCCGATCCAGTAGACCGTTTTTTATCATTCGCGAACCCAGGATCATGGAGTTAGCTGCCGATGAACAAGCCGTGCTGGTTGTCGATACAAATTCCTTAATGCCAATATAATCTGCAATTCGTTCTGTGCTGTCGCCACAATCATGCGATTCAATAAACTCAATGTGATTGGTAGTAGTGAGCAATTCTTTGTAATGCATCTCGCTCTTATCCATTCCACCTACTGTCGTTCCTGAAATTAATCCGGTTTTATACTCTTTTATATCTGTAATTTGAGCATTCCGAACAGCTTCAGCAGCAGCAATAACACCAATTAATGTTGCGCGGGTATACGATTTAGAAGGATCTAAACCTGCCATTTGAATAAGCTCTTTTTCTGAGTGTTTTACCTCAGAAACTGGTATCGTTCCTTTATGATTTGTTTCTAAATATTTTATGTCGGCAACACCAGATTTTTTGGCTTTCAGTGCATCCAGTGTTTCGTCAACATTATCTCCAATCCCCGATATAATGCCTATGCCTGTAACAAAAACTCTTTTAGACATTTATGGTACTCCCTTTTCTACGGTTATTATTTTTTCTTCTCTTGTATGTATTCTGCAATTGTTCTAATGGAGTAAAAAATCTTTTTACCATCCTTTGGGTCTTCGATTTTTATACCATATTGTTTCTCCAATAAAACTATTAATTCCAATGCATCAATTGAATCAAGCCCTAATCCATCACCAAATAAAGGTGCATCTGTATCGATATCATCTGGTTCGATATCTTCTAAGTTTAGCACTTCAATAACTTGTTCCTTGATCTTTACTATTAACTCTTCCATTTCTATTTTATTAATCGATTTACTAATTCGGGTCTAAAACTAATACTATCTTTTTTATTTTCCTTATTTTTTTCAACTAAAAACATCATAGCGCTGTATTCTCCATCAATGTAGTCAACCCAACCGGTTATGCAAGCATCTAATTTATCATTATTTAAAAGATCGTTAACGTAATCGGTCATAAAATCGGGGTCGAATTCCTTTGCAATAAAACAGCTGTTCTCGCCTTGAAATTTATTTCGTATGCATATTTCTCCAATCATTACATTGGGTAATGTATATACAAAAACAGCCGGACTAGGAAAATAGTTCGATTTATCTTTGATTGTTTCGTTGTATTTTATATCTGTATCTAATGATGAATGCGAGTTTTGCAAAATAACTCCAACTTTTACAGGATCCAGTTTTTTTACATTTTCGTTTTCGAGTAAAACAATTTCAGCTCCCAGAAAAGCCAGTTTACATAAATTATCCATTTTAAAGTATTTGGGGTACTTTATATCGTACTGCTTGTAAATGGATTTCATGTAGGGGCCAAATTCGCTCTGGTCTTCATTTGTAATTACTACCTTACCATCAACAATTACTTCGTTGGGTTTAATTATGCAATATTTGGTAATATAACTTTCCATAGTCACTTTTTTAATCGGAATTCAGTTCAGAGAAATAAACAGCGGCATTGCTGCCACCAAATCCGGATGCTGTTTTTAAGAAATTCTTTATTTTCTGTTCTTTATAATCTCTAATTACATTAATGTCTTCGCTAACACCATGCTCCGAATAACCCAGGGATTTTATCAAACAGTTTTCTTTGATGGAATGTATGCCGGCGATGCTTTCGATAATGCCGGCAGCACCTAAAGTGTGGCCCCAATACGCTTTTAAACTGTTAACCGGCACATGGTTTAATTTTGCCCAGGCAATGGCTTTCGATTCCATTTCGTCGTTGTAGGGCGTGGCTGTTCCATGGCCAGAGATGTAATCTATCTCGGTATTGTTTTTTTCTGCTTCGTTTAATGCATTTCTGATGGCATAATATAAACCATCACCAGTTCTGGATGGCCCGGAAATATGGTTTGCATCGTTGGTGTTTGCTCCTCCACGGTAAATTACCGGATTTTCTTCTTTTACATGATTTTTATCTGTTGTAAAGATAATGGTTCCTGCACCTTCGCCAAGCGTTATTCCATCGCGATTTGCATCGAAAGGCTTACACGGGTTTTCGCTCACAGCTTTAAACGACTGAAAACCGGATGGTGTAAATTCGGAGATGATATCACCTCCACAAACAATTACATTTTTATATTTATTTGTTTTTAGATAATGCGATGCCGCAATAATTGCTGTTAGGCCCGAAATACATGCATTTGAGATAAATACCGGTTTGGTTTGAACCTTAAAAAATTCCAAAACTTTATCGGCAATAGCCCAAAGGTTAATTCTATCTTTATCAAAGGGATGATTTTCATTTTCAATTAAATCAATATTTCCTTTTACCGATGAGAAAATGAACAGCGTTTCGTTGTTCGCAGGATCTAAATCAGTTTGTTTTAATGCATCGCTGATTGATAAGATCATGAGTTTTTCGAGCCGTGTAAAATCTTCAGGATTACTCAATTTGCTGAATTCTGAATTTAATCTTTCCGAATCTACCTGAGAAACCTGCAAAGGTACTTGTGTAATTTTAGGATCGCTTGTTTGATTAATACCCGATATTCCATCTTTTAAATTCGTAAAGTTTTCTTCACTTGTAAAACCCAATGATGATATGATGTTATCGGCTATGGTATAAATTCTGTTCATAATCGTATTCTTATGCAATCAAACCCATTTTTCGTTTCCACTCCAAAAAGAAATCAGGACAAATAAGCACTAACTCGCGATTAAGATTTAAAAATACCTGAATGCTTTCTCCGGTGGCTGCTATTTGATTGTTTTTTTTATTGTAAATTGTATATTCAAAATGAATTTTAGCTGATTCGTGATCTATATAACGTGTTTCTATAATTGCAGAATCTCCATATTCCAGTGGTGTTTTGTACTGGAAATCCAATTTAACCAATGGGGTTAAATGTTTATTGGCGTACACATCTAAGTAGCTGAAACCATATGCTTTCCCAAATGCTTCACGGCCATCTTCAAAATATTTAGCGTAGTTTCCATGCCATACAATTCCCATCGAATCTACCTCACTAAACCGGACAATCATTTCTGTCCTAAAAACCAGTTCTTTCTTTTTCAATTTCTCATTTTTTTAAACAAAGCGCTAAATTAATGACTATGTTTTAATTAGTAGAATTTTAAGTAAAATTTTATTAACAAAGTTATCAAGAGTATTTATTTGCACTTAGCCCATTTCTTGAATATCAATCTTTAAACTTAAAACTATTTGGTTTTGTTATAGTTATTATAGACAATAGCAACCAGTAGCATTAATACAAAAAAGAAAAGGAGTTTGGCTGCTTCAGAAAGCACAACCCATAAATCGCCGCCGCGAAGAAAAATGTCGTAAAATCCGTTTAATCCCCAGTGTAATGGAGAAAACTGACTAATAATTCGCATGGTTGGTGGCATTACATAAACCGGAACCCAAATTCCGCCTAATGCTGCAAAAATGATGATGGATACTGCTCCAAAAGTTGCGGCTTGTTCGTGTGTTGTAGCAATGGTTCCTAATGCTACACCATAACCTGTTGCAGCTAATCCTGATGATAAAGCCATAACTCCCAGAGCTATTTTATGCGGTCCGATTTCTAATTGTGGTAATCCGATGGCAGGCATCACATATACCCCGACTAAAAGCATTAATATAAACTGAGCAAATGCAACGGTAAGGAAAATAAAAATCTTGCTAAACATGATTGTTACAAAAGAACCTGGCATGGTTTTTAATCGAAAGGCACTGCCATCTTCTCGCTCTTTAATAATGTTGCCAGCTAGAGGTAATACAATAAAAAACATGGCGAACATGGTCCATGCAGGAACATTGTGTTGTACCGAATTTGGCAGCAATTCGTCTTTGGTAGTGGATGCATAAACTTCTTTGTAGTTGATCGTTTGAAAACCTTCAAATTTTATGGGTTTCTGATCAGGCATCATTTGCGCCATGGCTTCGGAAAAGTGTTTGAAAAACATCTCAATTTCCAGTTTTGACGTAAACTCTTTTAGCGAGCTCATTACAGAGTTCTTAAACGACTGGCTTGTTGCCGGGTCGATATAAATGGTTACATCAATAATACTGTTACGAGTACGTTTTTTTACTCCCGGTATACTAAATGATTTAAATGATTTATTAATAAATGCATTCACATTTCCGCGGATGGCTTCGGTAGCTCTTTGGGGAATTATAATTCCGATTTTATATTTTCCCTGTGCAACTAATTCTTTGGCTTTCTCTTCTGTAATTAGTTCGCCATCAATTCTTTCAACAATCTGAAAGAATTCAGATGCATAAAGTCCTTCGCTTATGGCTTTCCCCAGGCTATCCTTGTCGTTATTTACCAGGATCATTGAAATGTTTACTTCTTTTACGGTTCTAAAAGTAGCATCCTGAATGATGGTCATGATTAGAATTAAAACCAGTGGCATAATAAATAGAATTGCCAATCCGGCTCTGTCTCTAATAAGAACAAGAAATTCTTTATATATTGATGATAATAATCTTCTCATGTTTTTATCCTTTATTCGTCGCGTAAATCTTTTCCGGTTATAAGTAAAAAGATGCTTTCTAAATCGGTGTATTCTTCTTTACTTTCAATTAACTCTTTAGGACGGCCTTCGGTTATAATATTTCCATTATCGATAATTGCCACTCTGGAGCAGAAATTTTCTGCTTCTTCCATGTAATGCGAAGTATAAATAATTGTGGTTCCTTCTTCTTTATTAATCTTTTTAAGATGCTCAAGAATTACATTCCTCGATTGCACATCAACCCCAACTGTAGGTTCATCCAGATAAATAATTTTGGGTTTGTGCAGAATGCCGGCAATCAGGTTAATTCTGCGTTTCATTCCTCCCGAAAATGTTTTAATGCGTCGGTTAGCGTTTTTCTCTAATCCGAATAACTCCAAACATTCATTGATGCGATTTTTTAAATGTTTTCCCTTTAATCCATACATATGCCCGAAAAATGTTAGGTTCTCTCTGGCTGTAAGTGATGGATAAAGAGCAATTTCCTGAGGCACTACGCCAATAATATTTTTTATTTTCTCGGCCGAATGCTGATATTCCATTCCATCAATAAACACATTTCCTGATGTAGGCCCAAATAAACCACACAATATGGATATGGTCGTTGTTTTTCCGGCTCCGTTGGGGCCTAGCAATCCATATATCTCACCTTTTTCAATATTCAGGTTGATGTTGTCGATTGCAGGAACACTGGAGCCTTTGTAAAACTTTGTTAAGTATTTTATCTCAATGATATTCTTATTTTCCGGCATCTTTTATAATCTTCTTAAGTTCAATAAAGAATTGTTCTTCATCATCTGCTATTTCCATCATTAAATTGGCTACCGTGTTGTATCCATCGGGGTCGGACGAGCGCCCTTTACAGGTTTGCGCCGCCAGCGATGAGAATTTTCTCCATTTATCACCAATTGCGGTCATTTTTGTGGATAGCTCATTGTATCTTTCATCATTAAAAAGTTCTGCTACTTCTTGCAAAAATGCAGCATAAATAAATCGAAAACCAGCACCGCCTGTGCCAATTTCTTCTAACATGCGCACCAGTTGTGCCAGATAAGAAGCTGCTCTTTTTGCCCCAAGTCTTTCGGGCCATTTTCTCACACGTTTAGCCAAATATCTGATTCCTTTAACTCCAAACAAGGGAACAGGAATGGTTAGCATCCAGTCGGCAGTTTGTTTTATTCCTTTTATTACGGCAGGTTTTAGGTCCAGCTCTTCCGGTAAACTGATAGGGTAATACATTTTACCATTCGGGCTTAACGGGCCCTTAGCAAAACGAGCTTTTTTTAATGCTTCGGAGGTTAATGTAGTTGGGTATTCCATTACCGGATCGCTGATATGGTATGTATCGCCTTCTTTTCCAAATACCGTTAAATTATGCGCGTTAAAATGAAAGCGGTAAGCAGGAGGGAAGTACGATAAATGATAAACCCCTGTTTGAACACCCACAGGTAATTTCTTTTCCAATACTTTATCGAGCTCGTCCATTGCTCGTTTAGGCTGTTTTCTAAAGCTTTGCTTTTTCATTTTAATACCTAAGCGCTTAGCGGCTCGGGCAAAAATCATTCCCGGAACGGGCCTGAATGATGCCAGTGGAATTCCATTTAATTTAACAAAAGGCATGTAAGCAAAAAAGTAGCCACTGCCAATTCCAAAAATCATTGCTTCGCTAAGATTTAAACCATGGTATTTTAGTAAGCTGGAAATTACACCATTTTCGCAATGACCAGCCGGTATATGTTCGAAATCAAGTTTCATCGTTATTTTATTCAGGGTTAAAATTTACTAATTCTTCTGTGCTAATATTAAAAATCTTAGCATATTTCTCAAGTTGTTCTTGTTTTAGTTTCTTAAATCCTTTTGGCTTTAAGTGTCGTTTTACTTTCCATTTCGAAAGTTCTGCATAATCGGCCAGGAGAGTAATATTCATAAGGTTTTTGGCCATAAAATGCATAATCGGACTCGCTTTTCCGGCTTTAATTTTTTCATCGGCTTCGTCAACCATTTCCTGAATATCTTCCCAGGCCAGATCGTTTACAATATTTTTAGGTTCCCATCCTTTACTGAAGGTTTTTACATATTTTCCGTTTTCGTCGACAGCATATTGCACTTCGCGAGTTATTCCGGCGGTTATGCCTTCGTCTTGGGGGACTTTATCTTTTTCCATAACTTTAGTTAAAAGTTTAAGATTTAATTTTTAAAATTAAATAAGCTTATAATTACTCATTTAAGTATATTTTCATTGAACAATCAGCAATAAGCTCATTGTTACATGTTATTTTACTGTTAATTAAAGTGGTATTGAATACTTTATGTTCCACATTTACTTCGGTTAACATTATTTTTCCAACTTCCGGCAGTTTGTGAATTGTAAGTCGCTGTACAGCACCGATATAACCTGTTGGAACATCTTTGTTTTCGTTGCGATATTCGAAACCAACTCCCACAGCCGCTGTTTGTGCTATGTTTTCTATTAAGCCGGGTTCTTGCAAAAAGCCGTCTTTGCAAAAAATGTTGGATTCTTTTATTTCAAAACTACCAATGGTTTGTCCACCTTCGGCTTTGTGTAATTTTTCAACCATAACCATAGGTGCTCGCTGTGGAATAAACTGCAAAATGGTTTCTCCGCCGGCAATTACATTGTCATATATTCCCATAGTGGCCCTTTTTTATTTCTTGATCTTAATTTGTTTGTAATGCTTGTTGTGTCTTCATCGGGAAAAACCCAACGTTTTCTTGTTTTGAGTGCTCTTTCTTTTAATGTGTCGTAATTTACATCTTTGGAAAGATAATACTTTGGTTCTAATAAATTATCATCTTTATCAATAACACCTTCTTGAATTGCGTATTGTTGCAATTTTGTGCCGGGATAAATTCTCATTCCCACAAATGTAAAGAAAACCGTATTATCAATTAGCTTTGAATTCTCAAATGTTTCATTTACGGTTTCGTCGGTTTCACCATATCCACCGGTAATTAGGAAGTGAGCAAACGGAATATCCAGTTTATTACATAATGCCGATTTTTCCAAAACATCATTTACCGTAAAGTTTTTCCCGTAAGTCTTAAGGCATTTTTCTGATATGGCTTCGGTACCAAACTCAACATGTTGTAATCCCGATTTCTTAAGTATCTTAAGTAAATTCTCATCCAGATTTTTAAACGTAAAATAACCGCCCCAATGGATTTTAATTCCGCTGGCAATAATTTTTTCAGCTAACTCATAGTTATAGGTATTGTTGATATTAAAAACCGAATCGGTAAAGAAAACATAATCAATGCCTTTCTGATAATAAAGCTTTTTTAGTGTTTCAACAATTTTGTCTGTGTTTAGTGTGCGAACTTTACTTCCTTCAATTAAAGGATAAGTACAATAGATGCAGTTATACGGGCATCCGCGCTTTGTTTGTATGTTAAGCATTCCGCTTTTTTCCCAATAATAGTCAATCAGGTTTTCGTCGAAATCCAGGTTTAAATCACTAAAAAAACTTTCTTTTGCATTAAACACACAATGCCCGTTTTTTTTATAAACCAAACGGCTTAATTCGGTGTAATCCTGATCGTTATCAAGGCTTTCGATTAATTTTAAAATGGTTTCTTCGCCTTCGCCATAAACTCCAAAATCAGGATTTAAACGTTTAAACATTAATTCCGGAAAAATTGAAAAACCCGAACCACCCACAATGATCTTGGCATCAGTAACTGTTCGTAAGTTATCAATTACATTTTTATAGTGCGTAACAAACTCTTCACGATTATATGAATTTACATCATCAATATTTCTGAACGAAACCCCAATATATTTAGGGTTAAACTCTTGAGTAATTGATTTCAGTTCGTCGATTGAGCTAAAATTCAGATCAACCATTTTGGTTTTGTAATGGGGGAGTTTTTCGTTTAAATAGGTTGTAATGTATGATAAACCAATCGGATAAACCGGATAAGGCACTACATGTTGATTGGCCGAAATGAAAAGGATTTTATTTTGTTTAGTTTTTTGTTGCATGATTCTTATTGGTAATGCTTTAAGTAAAATGTTAACTGTCTGCTTTCCAGAACTGATAATAATTAAACCATTGTAATGGATACATTCTTAAAATTCTTTCAAATTCTTTTGCGAATTTCTCTACAAATCGTTTAAGTTCTTGGTTTTGTTCTTTAGGGTCTTTATATTTTTTAACAAACTCAGGTTTTGATGCAAAAAAGTGATAATGAGTTTTTGATTCTTTCATGGCAAAAGCGAAAGTAACCGGAACTTCAAATCGTGCAGCTAGATACATTGGTCCGGCAGGGAATAATGCTTTTTTACCCATAAAGTCGATTTCAAATACTTTATTTTCTTCAACAAAACGATCTCCACCCATTACAATGAATTCTTTGTTGATTAAAGCTTCACTAATTGGTATAATATGAGAATAGTCACTTTGTATAGGAATAATTTTAATGTTCTTATTTACTAAAACATCTGACAGGTAATTTTTAATCTGTTGATGCTCTGCATCTAACATTATAAGATTGATTTTGGAGTTCAATCGATCAAGCAGTTGTCCTGCAATTTCAAAGTTACCTATATGCGAATTAACAATAATCCCTCCGGTGTTATTCTTCACCATTTCCAATAAATGATGTTCGCCGTCAAAATTGTAGGTAAATTTTCCTTTTAAACCGCCCAGAATGGCAAATTTGTCGAGTAGGACTTTCCCAAAAACAAAATAATTTAAATAGATACTCCAAATCGATTTTAATTTGGAGTATTTTAATATCTTATTAAAATAAAAATAGGTGTGTTTTGAGCTTTCGCGCGAAAAAAGAAAGAAATAAAAAGCAACAAAGACTAAAATAAAATAGGCAAAGGACAGTCCTACATGTTTTAGTGTTAAAACAAATATCTTATAACCTAATAAATTGCCTTTTGATTGTCCTTTCCATGATGGCATTTAATTACCTCCGAAATCTTTCAATATTGGGGTTAATTTGATTGAGCGCGTTGAATGATATAGTCGTAGAAGTCCTGAAGCGATTTAATCGTAGAAAAATCTTCTCCCTTTACTTTAAACCCAAAATTTCTTTCAATAATAACAACCAGATCAACATAGTCGAGACTATCAATTTCCAGTGTTTCTTTCAAACTTGCTGATGGGATCAGTTGATCTTCCTCCAATTCAAATTCATCAATTAAAAAATCATTGATTTTAGCAATAATTTCCTGATTCTCCATTTCGTGTGTTCTCCCAGTTAGTAATTACTTAATTTTTTTAACAATTAACGAGGAATTTGTACCTCCAAATCCAAACGAATTCGACAAAAATATATCAATATTATGATTTTTAATAGTTTCTGCTGCAATATTTAATTTAGCTGAAAATTCATCGGGGTTTTCAAAATTAATATTAGGTGCCACAAACGAATTTTGCATCATTAAAATAGAATAAATAATTTCGCTTGCACCACCCATCCACATTTCGTGGCCGGTCATCGATTTAGTGGAACTTACATAGGGCGTTTTTGGCCCGAATACTTTGCTTATAGCTTGTGCTTCGTTTAAATCCCCCACTGGAGTTGCTGTTGCATGCGCATTAATGTAATCAATATCCGAAGCTTTTAAGTTGGCATCTTTTAGAGCCATTTCCAGCGATTTTGCAGGGCCTTCAACATTAGGTACGGAAATATGGTCTCCATTGGAAGAAAATCCGTATCCAACAACTTCTGCAATAATATGTGCTCCGCGCTTAATAGCCGATTCGTAACTTTCAAGAATAATTGTTGCTGCTCCTCCACTTGGAACCAAACCATCACGATCGCGATCGAAAGGCCTGCTTGCTTTCTGTGGTTCGTGTTCACGAACCGAAAATGCTCCCAGTCCATCAAAACTACCCATCGAGTGATAGTTAATTTCTTGTCCGCCACCACAGATGATAATATCCTGCAATCCGCTTTTAATAAAATGATAACCCATTCCGATGGCGTGCGAACCACTGGCACATGCTGCACTTATGGTTAGATTAATTCCTCTTAATCTGAAAATAGTCGATAAATTCATGGTTATGGTCGAATTCATCGATTGAAATATAGCTCCCGAGCCTAAAAGTGTAGTATCCTTTTTTTCTTTTAATAAAACATACGAATCTACAACCGATCTGGCAGAACTATCGTTCCCGTATAAAATTCCAACATCATATTTGTCTAAAAAATCATCGTCAATTTTAGCTTGCTTTAGTGCTTCGATTGTGGCAACGTATGCATATTCGCTTTCTTCTGCCATTCCAACGCGTTGTCGGCGTTTTAATTCTCCTTTTAAATTGGGTCTTTCAATAATTCCTGTTAATGCAGATCTAAATCCAAGGTCTTTTCGTTCTTGATCAAATCCGATACCAGACTTTCCATTATAAAGTGAATTATTTACTTCTTCAATGTTTTTACCAATGGTGGAATAGATTCCCATTCCTGTGATAACCACTCTGTTCATAGGTCTGTAAACTGTTTTATATTATGTATATAGGCCTCCGTTTATTGATACAACTTCTCCAGTAACATAGGATGCTTTTGGTGATGCGAGAAATGCAACCACATCGGCTACTTCTTCCGCATTTCCAAATCTGCTCATCGGAATCATTCTTTTTAATTCTTTTTCTTCCAGTTCGGCTGTCATGTCTGTTTTTATAAAACCTGGCGCAACACAGTTTACGGTCACATTTTTCTTCGCAATCTCCTGTGCCAAAGCTTTGCTTGCTGCAATTACACCACCTTTTGCGGCTGAGTAATTTGTTTGGCCCGGCAAACCTTTTATACCTGACAAAGACACCACATTAACAATTCTTCCGTATTTGTTTACAATCATATCCTGTACTAACAGTTTTGTAATATAATAGAAACTGTCGAGATTTGTATTTAAAACATCTTTCCAATCTTCATCTTTCATCCACATAATTAATGCATCTTTTCTAATTCCTGCATTATTTACAAGAACTTCGATTATTTTTTCAGGATTGTTTTCTTTCCAATTTTCAATGCATGATCTGATTTCTTCCGGATTCGAAACATCAAATTTTAATAGTTCGCCCGAACCGCCATTTGCTTTTATTTGCTGTAAAGTATTTTCAGCTTCCTGGTCGTTGCTTCGGTAGTTAATCAATACATGGTATCCCATTTCTGCAATTTTAAGGCAGATTGATTTTCCTATACCTCTTGATCCTCCTGTAACTAATGCATACTTCATGGTATATTAATTTATGCGGTTTGGTCGGTTTTTAATTAAATATTGTTTTAAGTTTTCGATGTGCTTATATAAAGCCTGATCTTTTCTGATAGTCGGAACAATCTCACGCATCTTAATATAAACATCTTTTCCTGCATCTGAAAGCTTTTTATCAAACTCCATAAAATCCACAATTTGAAGTAAACTTAAATATTTTATGGCAAGAACTTCAAACGAATTTTCAATTACTTTTTTTGTAATTAAAGCTGAATTAGTTCCCATGCTTACAATGTCCTGATTGTCACCATTGTTTGGAATGCTGTGAACATACATTGGATTGGATAAGGTTTGATTTTCTGCGGTGGTAGATGTTGCAGTAAACTGTGCCGCTTGCAAGCCAAGGTCTAAACCCACTACGCCTAAATTTGCAAATGGCGGGAATTTTTCGTTTATCTTGTTGTTGTACAGGTAATTTAACTGTCTTTCTACCAACATGGTTAATTTGGTAATCACAATTTTCAACTTATCCATTTCAAGAGAAACATAATCTCCATGAAAATTTCCTCCGTGCAATACATCTATATTTTCGTTTTCGATGATCGGATTGTCATTAACCGAGTTTACTTCGTTGATAAGAACGTTCTCTACGTTTTTAATTGTTTCGTAAACTGGCCCTAATACCTGTGGTACACATCTTAACGAATAGTATTCCTGAACTTTTACTTTTATAAAACCAACATCAATGTTGTTATCATAAAATAAATCGGCCCGTTTTTTAATTAGCTTGCTGGAATCAAGAATGTTACGCATTTCAGCAGCAATCAGGTTTTGCCCCTCGTGAAGCTTCACCTGATTCAATTCTTTTGAAAAATGGTCATCAACCGATTCAACCACTTCATTAATCATGCTCGAAGAAATTAACGACCAGTTTAAAAGGTTTTTGGCATGAATTAAGTTAATGATACCAATTCCAGTCATACATGAAGTACCATTAATTAAAGCAAGTCCTTCGCGTAAGTGTACTTTTAATGGGGTTAAATTATTTAGTTTAAACACTTCTTCTGCCGGACGGAACTCGCCATCGAAAAAGATTTCTCCTTCACCGATTAAGTTTAATGCCAAATGGGCTAACTGAACCAAATCTCCACTTGCACCAACTCCGCCATGCTGTAGTATTTTTGGGTATATGTCTCTGTTAATAAATTCCTTTAACAAGTAAATTGCATCTAAATGTACTCCCGAATAACCACGCATAAAGGTATTTAAACGAGCGAGCATTAAGGCTTTTACATATATGTTAGGAAGTGTGTCTCCAGAACCTGCTGCATGGCTGCGAATAAGGTTATATTGCAACGTTGCTTGATCATCGTCGCTGATTTTATACTGAGCCATTGGGCCAAAGCAGGTATTTATACCGTAAATTACCTTGTTCTTTGAGAAATCACTTAAAAAATCGTAGTTTTTTTGGACTTTATTTAATGCTCCAGAATCTAAATCAACTTTTTCTCCTTCGAAAAGAATTTTGTAAAAATCAGTTAAATTCAGATTTTTACCGCCTACTGTAATCATGTTATTGCCTGGTTATTTATTAATATTTGGTTCGTTACCAATTTCTTATTATTACCTAATTTACAAATAGTGCAAAATTAGCAAATTGTTTTAATTTTCCTTGGTATTAGATTATTTTTTCGCAACATATTTAACTGTAAAATTTCCATTTTGTTCAATTAATAGTTATAAGAAATAAACAAATAGTGTTTTATTCTATATAGAACATGTTTTTTGGTGATATTTTTGCTCTGTTAAATTTATATTTTGGCAATAATTTATTTTGGTTTAATTTAGTCGCTTAAAATTTTAATACATCTGGTTAAAAGTTTAACTGCAATCGTACTAAAATTAAGATAAATGAAAGAAAAAGATGCTTACATTGATTACGAGCCGCAACAGCTGATAATGTATGTTGAAAAGGAAGACGGATCATATGGCCCGATTCAAACGGGTTCATACATTTCAAAGAATTACCTGGATGATTTTTGGGATAAAATGATGAAACTTAGAAATTCATTGTTAGAGAAATTAAAGAATAATGAAATTACCCCGGTTTATTTTTACAAACTAATCCACGATTTTAATGATGTTGAACTTTCGCGAAGAACAGGAATACCAGTGTTCAGGGTTAAAAAGCATCAAAAAGTAAATTCTTTTAAAAGAGCGAGATTATCCGACTTGCATAAATATGCTTATGCTTTCGATATACCTGTTTCCAATTTGTTTCAGACCATTGTTGTGGAAGGGAGAGACAATACGGCAGAAGCGGATGATAATAATCAAGCTTTAATCGTGAAGCAAACAAGAACAGAAAACCCATTTATGGTAATTACTAAAATTGAACAGAACAAAAAATGATTATAGAATCTTTCAATCACAATATGGCTGCGCATTGCGAGTCGGGGACCCTAACAGCATTATTAAAACATAAGGGTTTAGAGATTACAGAACCCATGATTTTTGGTGTGGGTAGTGGGCTTTACTTCGGGTACTTAAGCCGTACACCAAATTTGAGTTTTCCCATGTTTATTTTGCGAACAAAACCAGGAAAACTAAGAAAAAAACTGGCAAAACGAACCGATATAAAATTTAAAACCCAACGTTTCAAAAATCAGGATCAGGCTGAGCAGGAATTGGATCGATTAATTGCGCAGAGTATTCCGGTTGCTTGTCAGGTGGATTTTTATTACATGGATTACATTCCGCAATGGGAAAGAGTTCATGCAAACATCCATTTTATTACCATTGTTGGTAAAGAAGGCGATGAATATTTAGTGAGTGATAGTTACTATCCTAAATTAGCCAGAATACACAAAGACAACTTGCGTAAGGCAAGATTTGCAGGTGGATATTTAGCTCCCAAAGGGTTTATGTATTATATCGAATCTGTTCCTGAAAAGATTAATTATCAAAAGCTAATTCCACTGGCTATTAAAAATACGATAAATAATATGATTGGTGTTCAGCCCCCATTTATTGGTGTGCGTGGAATCAGAACGTTTGCAAAAAAACTGCAAGGCTGGCCAAAGTTAACACGCGATATCGATCATTTATCGCACGAAGTAATGAAAATTAATGTTTTTCTCGAAGATCAGGGGACAGGCGGTGGAGGATTCCGTTATTTGTATGCAACTTTTCTTCGTCAATCATCTGAAATACTTAATAGTAATGAATTAGATGATATGTCAAAAAAGATGATGGAAATTGGCGATGGTTGGAGAAATATTTCTTACTTTGCAGCGAAAATTGGTAAAAACAGGGACTTAGGTCCTGAAAAGCTGAAGGAATTAGGTAGCTTAATTAACCAACAAGCAGATGCAGAAGAAAATTTCTATAAAGAATTAAAACAAATAGTTAATCAAATTAAATAATTATAAGAATGGGCGATAAAACTGGTACCGAGCTGAAGGCAGATATTAAAAAAATGATTGTTGATACTTTGAACATGCAGGATATCACGCCGGAAGAAATTGGAGACGATTTACCACTTTTTGGAGGAGATAATACGTTGGGATTAGATTCCATTGATGCTATCGAACTGGTAATGGCTGTTCAACGGGAGTTCAAAGTTCGAATAGATGACCAAAATCTTGCACGTGAAGTGTTGAGAGATGTAAATTCAATTGCAGAATTCATCGAAAATAAATCAGCATAAAACACTACTCAGTTTGAGTAATTTAAATCCGAGCCAAAATAGTATATGAAAAGTGCTTACCTGATAGCGGGGATGAGACTGTCCCGGTTCATAAAGCTTATTATGAAAAACGGTATGTCATTGTACCCAAAATACCTGGTTCGATTTCTATTTCTGCTGCAAAACGGGGTGTGGGCTTCCATATTTTATCGTAAAGAAAAAAAACTTTATGCAGCTAAAATAAAAAAACACCAACTGCCGGATAATCCCATTATCATTATTGGGCATTGGCGAACAGGAAGTACTTTTTTACATCAGCTTTTGGCATTAGATGACCATTTGGTAACTGCCAATGTTTTTCAGGCATCCATTCCGGATAGCTTTTTAACATCGCGAAAATCGTACGAACCCATTATGGGTAGGGCCTTAAAAGGTACCCGGCCGATGGATCAGGTGAAACTGAGCATGGACGAGCCATTGGAAGATGAATATGCCTTAATACGTTTATCTGGCTATTCTCCGCTGGAAGGTTTGATCTTTCCAAAAACGGAAGATTACTTTTTAAATGAATATCCCGGATTTTTGCCACAAGACAGCAAGAAACTTACAGAATGGAAAGAAGCCTTAATTAATTTTTACAAAAAAATGAGTCTTGAAAACAACAAGACCATTCTGATTAAAAACCCATTTCATTCGTTTCGCATAAAAGTGTTAAACGAGATTTTTCCAAAAGCACGATATATTCACATTATACGCCATCCGCACAAAGTAGTGCCATCAAGCATTCGAATGTGGGATATTGTAGGGACCCAAAATGCAATGAACCCGAAGTGGAAAAAACCAAGGATAAAAAATACTGCGGAGCTTTTGGAAAAAATGTTAAATGCCATTGATGCTGATTTAAAAACATTGCCTAAAGAACGATACTGCGAAATTAAATTTGAAGATCTGGAAAAAAATCCGATAAACGAAATAAAAGCCGTTTATAAACATCTAAATGTTCAATTTTCGGAGCATTTTGAAAAACAATTAAGTAATTTTTTAATATCAGTAAAAGAATACAAAAAAAATAAATACAATATTCCTGAAGATGACAGGCTGGAAATCAATCACATCCTGAAAACCTGGATGCGCGAAAAAGATTATGCTTTGCAATAGATTTTTTTTTTGATATTTTTAGACGTTTGAATAAGGGAGAAAAACTAAAAAAAACATGAAATTTCAATTAATATTTCCGAAGTGGAGAAAACTGGAAGGGCAAACAACATTTAACTTACCACCACATGGTGCCATTGTTTTTGCTGCTACAATTCCAGATTATGTAGAAGTTGAATTTATTGACGAAAACCTGCAAGAAATGCGTTACGATGATGACGTTGATTTTGTTGGTATTTCAATGTTGTTAACTACTCAAATTAAAAGAGGATGGGCCATAGCCGACGAATACAGAAAACGTGGTAAAAAGGTGATTTTTGGTGGAATAGCAACCATGCTTCATGCCGAAGAAACAATGGAACACGCCGATTCTGTTTTCCTGGGCGAAGCTGAAGGACATATGGATAAAGTATTTCAGGATTTCCGAAATGGAGAATTGAAAAAGTTTTATAATCATATGAATGATTTGCCACCAATCGAAATTGTAGGTCCGGCAAGAAGAGAACTTTATAATCGCGATTTGTATTATCATAAAGGTGTACAGATGATGGATTTATTCCATGCTTCGCGTGGATGTAAATATAGTTGTTATCCGTGTGCTGTATCGTACCTTGGTGGACGACAATTTAGGCCACGCCCAATTGATAAAGTAGTAGAAGATCTTGCAACAATTGATAACAACAGGTTATTTATTGTCGATAACTCTTTAGCTCAGGATACACAATGGGAAAAGGATTTGTTTAAAGCAATGATTCCGTTTAAAAAGAAGTGGTGTAGTCATACCATCGAAGATAAACCGGAAGTACTCGATCTGGCAGCACAAGCCGGAGCCTGGTATGTGTATCAGGCTGTATTCGATACATCCAATTACATTAAGGAAAGAGTAAAAAGATATCACGATTATGGTATTGGGGTTGAAGGTACCATTCTTTTAGGTTTAGATAATCAAACCGAAGATGATATTAAAAGATTAATTGACTTCTTGTTGGAAATTGATTTAGATTTAGCCGAATTTACAGTTTTAGCACCATTTCCGCATACAAAGGCATGGACTGATCTGCGCAAACAAAACAGGATTTTTGATAACAACTGGGATAACTACAATGCAGGACAGGTTGTTTATCACCCAAAACATATGAGTGCCGAAAGGTTGCAGGAATTGTATCAGTACGCCTGGGATACTTTCTATAAGGACGAAACCCAGGAAGAAAAAATGTTTAAATTGCTTAAGAAAGTTGTTTCTCGCGAAATGGAAGATGGCACTTTTAGAAAACGAAGACAAGATTTATCGAAAAGCAGTTTCGGAAAACAAGTAAATCATAAAATCGTTTAATTGTATTCAAAAAAATGGAAGGAAAAGCAGGTAATTATCAAGACGAGATATATCACTTTAAAGGATTGTGGGATTTACCTTCGATCTGCGGCTTAAAAGTTGTTAATAAAGAAAACAATACGGTGGTTATTGCAACCGATTTATTTGAACAGAATCCGGGTACATCAATAACCGAATGGAATACAAAACTGGCTAAGGAAATTTGCGATCAACGAAATATTAAGCACGAAAATTTAATATTTATTGAACATACTCCGGAGAAGGATACCAAATTATCATTTAACCAGGAATCGTTTTTTAAAGTAAGTTTTGATTTGGTGAATGATAAATTTGATAACCCGAAGTGGGAAGAATTAACAAAAGAAGAAGTAGACAAATTAATAACAGAATAAACAAAATATAATGGCTCAAATTACGGATAAAACCAGGGATGAAGTAAAAGAAATTGTACTAGATTTCTTTGCTGAAGAATGCGAAATGGAAATGGATGAAATATCCGAAGATTCCAATATTATTAGTGATTTGGATGGTGATTCGTTGATGTTTCTTGAATTAATCGAAATCTTTAAGAAAAAATATAATTTAAATATCGAATTAAAAACCATTGGAAAATATGCGGTTAAAAACCCGGTACAAACAATAGGTGAATTAATCGATATGCAAATGCTTATTATTGAGCACGAAAATGATATTCTGGACTTATAAATCCATAATCAGATGGTTTTTGCCTGTGGTGTTGATATTGAAGAAATTGAACGTTTCGATAAACACTATTTTAAGAGTGGAAAATTATCTGATTTAGCTTACGATATTTTTACAAGCAAAGAAATTGAGAACTACTCAATTTTTGGAAAAGAAGCCTTTTTAAAAGGCTTTTCTTTTAAGGAAGCGTTTTATAAAGCACTAAATAATCCGGATGTTGGTTTTCATGATATTGAAATAATTTTCGATAGAAACGGAATGTTTCAGATCCTGAAATCGAAGTTCTTAAATGGCTATTTGCAGAAAGAAGCAATCATTGAGATTAAAGCAAATTACGAAATATCAAGGCAATATGTTATTTTTAAGGTGTTATTAATCAAGTAAATTATAGTGAGTACAGCATTTGTTTTCCCGGCTTTTATAACAGAATATTCTGGTAAGGAAATGGAATTCCTACTTAAGAACAGATCCGATTTAAACCTGTATATTCAAAAAGCCTCTTTGGTTACAGGTATTAAACTGCCCGCGTTTAATTATGAAAGTAACTACTTTCGTAACAACGAACTTTACTCGCAGCTTATAGCTTATATTTTCAGCTGTGCCTTTGTTGATGTATTAAAACAAAAACAAGTGGATTGTAAATATGTAGCAGGTTACAGTATGGGAATCTATGCTTCACTATATGCTGCCGGTGCTTACAAATTCGAAACCGGAATTGAAATTATTACACATGCATACAATCATGTTCGGGAAATTACAGAATCGAAGAAGTATGGCATGGCTGCTTTTATAGGATTAACCGATTCGGATTTATTACATTTAATTAAGGGAAATAATCTTAAGATTGAAATTATCAATGTGAATAATCAACATTCAATGGTTACAGCAGGCCTAAGAAGTGACATAAAACGCTTAGTTTCTATTGCAACAGAAGAAGGTGCAATGTCTGCAGGCGAGTTAACGGTTGATACGCCATACCATTCAAAATTTTTACAAAGCTATGCCGATAGCTTCCGGTCATTTTTAAAACAGATTGATTTTCAGAAACCAAGTGTTCCTGTTGTTTCAACCTACGATCAGCGTATAATAGATAGTGTTGATGAAATAAAAAAAGAACTTGCTTTCAACTTAACTGAAAAAATTAATTGGTATAAAACCATGCAAAAAATTATTCAGGAGAAAGTTTCTGTTTTTTATGAAGTAGGGGCAGGAAAGGATCTAAAAAAAATGTCGCGCTTTATTGAGGGGGACTATCGTTTTGACTCTGTATATAATTTGTAAAAAAGGGGATGTCCAAAAAGTCAGAGAAAAGTCATTGCGAACGAGGAACGAGTGAAGCAATCTACTGGTATTCAATAAATATAGATTGCTTCATTTCATTCGTAATGACACCTTTAGTTCTTTTTGGACACCCTGCTTTTTCAATTAATAGTGTTATGTTTTATAATTTATCTTCAGGAATAGCTTGATCAACATGACGGAAATTTTTTTCAGCTTTCCACTCGTTTTCATATCGCTCCAAATGTTCAGGGATAAACTTTTTACCCAGCTTATCGTTCATTTTTTCGATTTTCTTTTCCGGCGTTACGAATGGTGCGTCAGTGTTAACTAACTTTTTAACTCTTTCCCATACTTCGTTATCGCTAAAATCCAGGGGAGCCAATCCAACTCTTGCTTTCATTGCTCCCATAATTACATTTACCATAATAATGTATGATTTTCCGGCTTCCAGATCAGCAGTAATAAATTCTTTATTTTCTGATGATGCCCAGAAAAGCTGCGTTCCAGGTTCACACTCATAACGCATATATTGGTCGCCTTTAAAATAACCAATGTATTTATCCTGGTGGAAGAATTCAAAAGCAGTAGGTTTGCCATATTTTGTTACTCGAACAAAATAAACAACCGCTTTGCCATCTGACGGAGGAGTAAAGCCTTGGGCTGAAACTGTGTGCATTCCGGCTAAGGCCATAATTAAAGTTAATAATAATAGTTTTTTCATTGTTTCTTTTGGTTAGTTAATAAATTGAATTAGATATAGTTAATTATTAGTGCATATATTCCGTGAATAAATGCTGTAAAGAAAAATACGATTCCAAATAGTTTATGTGTTTTATATTTTACTTTTAACACCCTTAAACCACTTAATAGCTGAAATAATGCAAGAAATAGATTGATTACTCCCAGCCAAAGGATAATATTAATTCCTAAAAACATACGAGCTAAGTTTACTTCACTTGAATAGTTACTTTTTCTTCTCCTTTTGATCCGTGTTTATTGCAATTTCCCTCGGCAATAATTTCAGTGGTTTCTTCGATCGTAATTGTAAATTCAATTTCGAAATTTTGATCTTCAGGAAGCTTGTCTGGTTTATATTCCCAGGTCTTATATTCTTCGCCGTTAATTTTTACCTTAACCCAGTCGGTGTAATGGCCCTTGCTATTTCCAAAGTGATTTACTTCAATTTTAACCGTAACTTCAGTTCCTTTTTCTGCTTTTTCCGGAGCAGTTATTTTAACTGATGTTTTATTTGCTAAGCCGTTTAAAGAGAATAATAGAAAAAATACAACAGAAAGACTTGTGATAAAAAGTTTCTTTTTCATAATGTGCCTCCAATTTTTTATTTGTTAAGCTAATTTAGTAAAAAATAGGAGAATATAAATCTTTCATACTTAAATAATAACAAAGATGATTTAGATTTTATCAAAAAAGAATTAAATCACATCGGTTCCTTTTTTAATTAGCCACAGTTTGCCAACGTTTTCGTAAAATTTCTCCAGTGGTAATTTTGTTTTTAAAACACTGTTAAAGAAATTGTATTTCGATAAATCAAAATCAATAATTTGATCTTTTACTTCATCATAAAATGGTGTTCCGGGCATTGGAGTTAGAATTGTATATCCGGCATAAGTAACTTTATGCGACGATGTATATTCCGAAAGTGCATCAAAATCTGCTTCATCATAATCGTTTGGAATAACATAATTGCCGCGCAACATAATGCCGTTCTGATGAAATATGTCTATGGCCTGATGGATGAGTTTTGCATCAGCACTTTTGTTGTAGCGTTTTAATTCTTCCTCACGGAACGACTCAAATCCGCAAATTACTACTTTTAGGCCGTTTCGTGCCAGTTTCTCAATCAGTTTAGGATTCTTAACCGCAGTGTCTGTCCTGATATCCATGATGTAAGTTTTCTTTATGCCTTCTTCTTCAATCCGGTCAAAAAGATGCTCAATTACTTTTTCATGTACAATGGTATTAGCGTCTGCAAAACGTACAATATCATAATCCATTTGTTTTAATTCCGTAATGATGCTTTCCACGTCGCGTTGCAGGTATTTACCTTGATATTGGCACCATATGGAGCAAAATGTGCATTTGTAAGGGCATCCAAGCGAAGTAAATAAATAGGTTGATGGCGATGGGGCATTTCCTACAATGTAACTGCTGCGCCAGGGCTCAACTAATTTTCGATCGGGCATTAAAAAATCTTTTTGAGCTGTGTTAAATTCAGTTTTTCTTGCTTGGGTTTTATGCAGAATCCCATTCTTATTAATAATGATTCCGGGGATTTGCTCAAACGAAAGTTTTTTTTCCTTTGCTTGAATAACCTCCCGAAAAATATGAGCGGATTGTCCCGGAAGAATTAAATCTACAGAACGATCAGTAAAATCGTTAGGAGATAAACTGGTGTGTAATCCTCCTGCAACGGTTAAGATTTCAGGATTATAAGCTTTTGTTGTTTTAAATATCTCAATGGCATAATCAAATTCCGATGCTATTACGGTTGTTCCAACCACATCGGGCTTGTGCTCTTTCAATAGTTTTAAAACCAGCTGATCTAAAGGTGGCGTGGTATCCGGATATAGATCATACTCGCCTTTGGTCTCAAAAAACACCACATCATAATCTTTCACTGCTTCTGCAACCGTCATTAATCCTAAAGGTGGGCCAATCAGTTTTTTATGAATGTATTTTTTTGCTTCTTCGGGTGCCGATTTAAGAATCATATTGTGTGGCGACCGAGGAGTATTTATCAGTAGAATTTTCATGTTTTTATTAATAAGAAAGATGCGAAGATAACAAAAGATTTACAGATCGCTAAAATTGAATTCGATAGCTGGCCATTGGATACAATGCCATTTTATAATTGTAATGTATTTCGCCGGTTAAAGGATCAATTCGTCGCTCGTAAACACTGGTGTAATTGGTTCTGTATTGTAAGTCCATTGCCATTTCTACACTAAATTTGGGTTTGTTTCGCTTAAAGGCAATCCGTAAATTTGCCCTGAAATAATTTTCCTGGCGGCTTTCGTATGCACGGCTCCAATCAAGAATTTCTTCTTGCCTGAGTATTGTCTCATCAACATCATACGGAACATAAGGTCGTCCGCCGGCATAGGTGGTTCGAAATCCCAGCATGATGGAATTGTATTTTCTGATCGGAAACTCATAGCCTCCCAATGCATTAATCGCAAAATTTCCATTAAAAGCTGTGTTTCGTTCTTTCGTGCTATTATAGCCTTTATATTTCGATTCGTATAAAGATGTGGTAATCAGAAAATAATAGTTATTATTTAAAAATCGTTCCAGGGTAAACTCAATACCATAGTTTTTACCGGTACCATCATTTGTTAAACTATCAATACGATCAACAAAATATTCGGCTCCATAATTTAAAACAGAATATTCGGGTAAGCTTTGCTTTACAGGAATATCATATAAATATTGATAGTATGTTTCAATTTTTAACCTTAGGTTTTCGCTAAATAAATGGTCAAAACCCGCAATGGCCTGGTGGCTTTTCGAAAAGTCAAGGTTTTTATTGGTGTATGCACTGGAGCCATCATCTAGTTTTGTTTGTGTAAAATAAATGATTCGTTGCTGCATCTGACTATGCAATCCATATCCTATTTTAACCGAGTTTCGGTCGTTTAAATTCCAGTTAAAACCAACTCGTGGTTCCAAGGAGTAAGTGTTGTTAAAATCAAGGTATTGTCCGTGCAATCCGGTATATAATTCGATGTCGTTTGTAAATTTATGCTTAAACTGGGCATAAGCCTGCGCTAAGCTAAATTGTTCTTTCACATCCGTATCAAGGCGGAAACCATTGTAATCAGCAATACTGTCAATTAAATTAACAAAATAGTAATCGTATTTAACACCAAAATTAATAGTATTTCTGTTACTTAATTTTGAATTAAAGTGTGATGTAAGGCTGGTTTTTACTTCCGATGATTTTTCTCCTGCCCAGTTACTTGTAGCGGGGTTCCAAACACTAAAGGTATCAATTTTTGTGGTTACTTGCGATCCATAAACAGACAGTGCTGTTTGTAAGCTGGATTTGGTTCCAAAAAAGTGCGTGTAGGATATGGCTCCGGCACCAATATCAGACCCGTTACTCAGATCTTCGCCCCAGTTTTCAAAACTCCACTCTTTTTGTTTGTCATTCGAATCAAACATTTCAATGTAACTTGTTCCTCCAATTCCCCATAAGGATAAACGTCCTTTTTTCATTGGAAAATTGAGTTTAAATGTTAAATCCTGGTATTTGGTTGTTTCGACTTCTGCCCCCAGCAGGTCAATTAAATCAACTAGAGAATAACGATAAGTTATTAAATAAGATGAATTTGTTTTTTTTGATAAGGGCCCTTCGGCACCAAATTCTAATCCGTTATAACCAAACTCTGCCCAGTATTCGCGCTGTTCATTATTTCCGGTTCGCATTTTTAAATCAAATACGCCTGCCAGGGCATTCCCATATTCGGCAGGAAAAGCTCCGGTTAAGAAATCAGAATTGGTTAGAAGATTATTGTTTAAAATCGTAATTGGTCCTCCCGTTGTTCCTGATGCAGCAAAGTGATTGGGGTTTGGGATTTCAACACCATCTAACCGCCATAATAACCCGGTGGATGAATTTCCGCGGATAATGATATCGTTTCGGTTATCTCTAACCGACATTACTCCTGCATAGTTTGCAGCCATACGTGCCGGATCGCCATAACTTCCCGGATAACGATTGGTTTCCTCCACTGTAAAAGACCGGGCACTAATGGTAGCCATTTTATTCAATGGTTTATCTTTTCGTGTGTATGCTTTTACTACAACCGCATCTATTTCGGTTACCGATTCTTCCAGCTCAATTTTTAGTATGGTTTCTTTCGCAGAGTTAAGCGTAATATTATCAATTGCCTGAGTTTTGTATCCAACATAACTTGCCTGAATGGTGGTGCGTCCAACAATGGCTTTATCAAACCTGAATTTTCCATCGGCATCACTAATTGTACCTTGCTGTGGGTCGGAATTAACAATAATAATATTTACACCGGGTAGCGGAATTTGTGTTTCTTTATCTACTACAATCCCTCTTAGGGTCTGCGTTAGTTTCTCCTGTGCTGAAAGAGAAACAGTTAATACCATTAAACAAAAAGTGAGAAGAAATCTATATTTCATGTAAGTGTTGATTCAATCGTTTAAAACGAAGCAAATATAATTGATTTATTTTTGACTTTTTAATGAAAAACCAGCTTGTTCCAGTATATCACCAAGTTGAACATATTTACCATGCGAATAGGCAATCAGGTCCTGGTGTTTAAACCGAACAGCCCCATTTTCCTGATCGATATAATCTTCGGAAACTTGTATGTTAACAACTTCGGCCAGAAACATATCGTGCGATCCCAGTTCTTTAATTTCTGTTACTCTACATTCAATATTTACAGGCGATTGTTGTATTACCGGAGCAGAAACTTTTTCACCTTTAATTGGTGTTAGTTTTAACTCTTCAAATTTATTGTAATCACGACCCGATTGGCGACCACAGAAATCTACTTCATATACCAGGTATTTGGTCGGATAGTTTATCACAAACTCCATATTTCGTTTAATAATATCATAGGAATGCCTGTCTTTTCGCACCGAAATATAGCACATCGGTGGTACAGAATTTATCGTTCCTGTCCATGCAATGGATATAATATTAAATTCGTCGGGTGTGGAACCGCAACTTACTAAAGCTGCAGGTACAGGATAAATTAATGGAGTAGGTTTTTTATTAACTTTTTTCATGATTTATATTTTTTGATATTGATTTTGCTTTCATATCGCACAAGGTATTCTCAAAGTGTTCGGAATGCGATTTAACCCATTCAAATTCAATGTATTTGTTTTGTATAAGTTGATCAACTATTTTCCAATCACTTATATTTTTGGCTCTTGTACCATTTGCTGTATAAAAATTGTTTACTTTCCAAATGGGCAGCCATTCTGTAATTCCTTTTATAACATATTGACTATCGGTACATATCCGTATTTTTTTATCATCTTTTAAGTATTCTAAACCACTTATTACAGCTAAAAGTTCAATGATATTGTTTCCTTGTGCTATTGTTCGTACCTGATGTAAATAACGCTGGTTATCTTTTTTAATTAAGATTGCAAATCCTCCGGTTTTTTCTTCATGATTAAACGATCCATCGGTATATAACTCGGTAATATTCTCCAATTTTTTATTGGTTTTGGACACAACAAATTGATTTTCTCGATTATCGAGTACGGTAATTTTTGTACGATCGTAAAAATCTGTATCAGGTAAACCATCATGTAAAACAAATTGTAATTTAAATCCTATATAAAAGCTCTTTGGCCTTTTGTTATGAAGTATTTTCCGCAATTGAAATTCACGTAACTTAAGATATTGTGCCAGAGAATTGTTTTGTGGATAGCTTAATTTTTTGGTTTGCGGCGAGAACTCAATTTCACATTTTTCCTGTTTTTTACTTATTTCAATGGTGTATACAGATTCAGATTCATTAATTATTTGCATGGAAAGTAGATCATAGTTCATGTCAATCAAAATTTTACACGATCTAATAATAAAAACTGATGGTCATCATTTAACTGATCGTTCCAACCGATTAAATACTTTGTGTAATCTGATATTTCCAAAGTGTAAATATTTTTACCATAAGGATCCTGCATAATTTCATTAGGATAATGTTCGGCTGCAAATTCAATGGATTTTGAACTTTTACGATAAATGGTTTCGTACAGGTCTGCAGCGCCAAATAAATGTAAAATATTATGAGCAATTTCCGATGGATATTTATAGCTGACAATAGCATATTCGATATCTTTGGTGTGTAAGGTGTTCATTTGCACCGAAATATCTGTTCTGAAATAATTATTCATCATAAATAAAAGCACAACACTTTCCACATCAAATTCATCACGCAGATGAGCAATCAATCGTTCTTTATTTTTTGGTTTTTTTACTTCGCGTAATCCTTCTTTATCTTCCAGATGAAAGTTGTCTCCGGCTTTTCGTGCAATGTAATCCGACCATTTGTTAATGTTCGCAAAACCATTTTTTGTATTGGGTTCGGTTACCGAAAGTAAGATCGACTCTTCAGGTAAATTTCTTTTAATGGTGGTATATTCAGGCCCAACGTAGTAATCGCTTGTAAACTCAAGGTAAATGTCATTCTCTCTGCTTTTTTTTGTGATCCAGTCAATGGCAAGCCTTACAGAATCAAGTGTGGTTTTAATGTCGTATTCGGTCCAGGGTGATGTGGTTTTGGTGTCAACAAAAATTGTATAAACCAGCACTTTTCCTGTTAAATCTTTACAAACATTTGTTTTAATACCGTCCCGGTAATCAGTTTTTCGGAACGAAAAGGAAGATGATATAATAAATAGAATTGAAAATAAGCTTATTAAAAAAGTCTTCTTCATACCACTGCATTTGTTCTTCTTAATACGATAATTTCAAACTAAAAGTATATCAAAGCAATCATTTATCCAAATATTAAATTTCTCAATTCCCCTATAATTCGTATTCTAATTTACCAGCAGGTCAAAATGACACAGGTTATGCTTAAAACCAGGACATTATGACGCAATTATGAGATTATTCATTAATGGCAATCAATTTGATCATGTTCTGAAAAAGGAAAAGGAGATTATCAATATGAAAATGGAGAATTTTACAATAAAATCACAAGAAGCCCTTCAGCAGGCGTTTACTATTGCTCAAGGGTATCAACAACAAGCCGTTGAGAACGGGCATCTGTTAAAAGGTATTTTGGAACAAGGAGAAAATATTTCCAATTACTTGTTAAAGAAACTGAATGTAAACCCTGTTTCTTTTCAACAAATTCTAGATAAAATCATCGAATCGTATCCAAAAGTTTCCGGTGGCGATCCTTATTTATCTAAGGATGCAAATCGTGCTGTTCAAAAAGCGATGAATGTTTCGAAAGAAATGGGCGATCAGTTTGTGTCAGTTGAGCATTTATTATTAGGAATTTTAGCAGCCGGCGATAGTGTTTCACAGTTAATGAAAGATAACGGAATTATTGAAAAAGAGCTAAAACTTGCCATCAAAGATTTACGAAAAGGTTCGAAAGTAGATAGCCAAACTGCTGAAGATACCTATAACTCATTGAATCGATTTGCGATCAACTTAATTGAGCAAGCACGGGCTGGTAAATTAGATCCGGTTATTGGCCGCGATGAAGAAATCAGGAGAATACTCCAGATTTTATCACGCAGAACAAAAAATAACCCCATTCTCATTGGAGAACCGGGTGTGGGTAAAACAGCAATTGCAGAGGGAATTGCTCATCGTATTTTAAGTGGTGATGTCCCTGAAAACCTTAAAAACAAACAAATATTTGCACTCGATATGGGTGCTTTAATTGCAGGAGCAAAGTATAAAGGCGAATTCGAAGAACGACTAAAATCGGTTGTAAAAGAAGTGGTTTCTTCAGATGGGGATATTGTCTTGTTTATCGATGAAATTCACACACTTGTTGGTGCAGGTAAAAGCGAAGGAGCAATGGATGCTGCCAACATTTTGAAACCTGCTTTAGCTCGCGGGGATTTAAGAGCAATAGGAGCAACCACCTTAAACGAATATCAAAAATATTTTGAAAACGATAAAGCCTTGGAACGTCGATTCCAAAAGGTGATGGTAAACGAGCCGGATACAGTTAGTGCTGTTTCCATTTTACGCGGACTAAAAGAACGTTACGAAAATCATCATAAAGTAAGAATTAAAGATGATGCCTTAATTTCTGCCGTTGAATTGTCGCAGCGATATATCTCAGACCGGTTTTTACCCGATAAAGCCATTGATTTAATCGACGAAGCAGCATCAAAACTTCGTCTGGAAATGAACTCGGTTCCGGAAAGCATCGACGAAATTGAGCGAAAGATTAAGCAATTGGAAATTGAAAGGGAAGCGATCAAACGAGAAGGTGATAAAAAGAAAGTAAATGAACTCAGTGAAATTATTGCGAATCTTTCCGACGAACGCAATAAAATGCGTGCAAAATGGGAAAACGAAAAAGCCATTGTAAATCAAATCCAGACAAATAAGGAGTTGATTGAAAAATTTAAACTCGAAGCAGATCAGGCAGAACGCGATGGCGATTACGGACGTGTAGCGGAAATTCGATATGGTAAAATTAAGGAAGTCAATGCACAGGTTGAGAAATTGCAGGAAGAATTCAGGCTAATGCAAGCCAACGAAACAATGATTAAGGAAGAAGTAACCAGCGAAGATATTGCAGAAGTGGTAGCAAAATGGACCGGAATTCCTGTAAGTAAAATGCTGCAAAGCGAGCGCGAAAAACTATTGCAACTGGAAGAAGAATTGCATAAAAGGGTAATAGGTCAGGAAGAAGCAATTGGTGCTGTTTCCGATGCGGTTCGCAGGAGCCGTGCCGGATTGCAAGATGCCAAACGCCCCATTGGTTCATTTATCTTTTTGGGAACCACAGGAGTCGGAAAAACTGAACTGGCAAAAGCCCTGGCCGAATTTTTATTCGATGATGAAAATATGATGACCCGAATCGACATGTCTGAATATCAGGAACGCCATTCTGTTTCAAGATTACTTGGAGCGCCTCCCGGATATGTTGGTTACGACGAAGGCGGACAGCTAACCGAAGCAGTTCGCCGAAAACCTTACTCGGTAATTCTTTTGGATGAGATTGAGAAAGCACATCCGGATGTTTTTAATGTGTTGCTTCAGGTTTTAGATGATGGGCGACTTACAGATAATAAAGGACGAAATGTAAACTTCAAAAATACCATCATCATTATGACATCCAATATCGGATCGCATATTATTCAGGAGAATATCCAGAAGATGAACGATTCCAATAAAGATGAAATACTGGAAAAAACAAAAATCAGTGTTATCGAAATTTTAAAACAATCAATTCGGCCTGAGTTTATTAATCGGCTAGATGAGATTGTGATGTTTAGTCCTTTAACTCAATCTGAGATTAAAGATATTGTTCGATTGCAGTTTGAAATGATTCGAAAAATGTTAAAAAACCAGGGTGTTGATATTGAAATGACAGATGGTGCAGTGCTTTGGATAGCGAATATGGGATTTGATCCACACTATGGCGCAAGACCTGTAAAAAGACTTATTCAAAAAGAAATTCTCAATGAATTATCAAAACAAATATTGGCAAATACAATAAATAAGGAGAAGAAAATAACTATTGACAAGAATGGGGATGGATTGGTATTTAAGAATTAAAAAATGGCCGGATAATCCGGCCATTTGTATTTTTATTCGAAAGTTTCCATGCATTCATCCAAATTATCACAAATGTCAAAAACATTGTGAAGTTGAAGTAATTTAACCAATTCCATTACTTCAGGTGCTACCCGGCAAATTTTAAACTGGCTATCATTGTTCTTAGCATTTCGCAAAATTGAGAGCAAAGCACCAAAACCAGAACTATCAACATATTCTACACCTTCAAGATTTAATACAAGTTTCGAATTTGATTTTGTTAAATATTGAGCAACCTCTTCTTTAAGAGTCTGGGCAATTAAGATATTTAATTTGTTTACATTGTCAAATGTTAATATCTCAACTCCATTTTTTGATTCGTGTTTTAACATAGATTCCAGATTTTGGTTTATATTAAATTATTTCTTTTTATATCTCTGAGTTCCTGAACAGCACTATCGCTTATTCTTACAAATTTAGCAATTATTTCCTGATAATCGTTAATATTTTTTCCATCTTTTGTATAATCTTCCAATTTTTTTAAATCAGACGATAAGTCATTCATACCCATCATTAAAACAGCCGACTTTGCTTTATGTGCTGATCTGCCTAGATTATACCAGTCTTTTTTTGAGTAAAAATCATTCAAGGATTTTTGGTATTCCGGAATTTGCTCAAAAAACATATCGATCAGTTCGTTAATAAAATCCTTATTTCCTGCACCAATTTCCTTCAAATAGGATAAATCAATAATCTGATCTTTATTTGTCATTCCCATGAATTATTGAATAATCTTTCGTAAATTTATTGCAATAAAATAAACTTTTATCAATTTCAAAAATAAATTACTGATATTTTAAATTATCATTTTTATTTTTGATTTAGTTTTTTTAAAATTAAACATTTTTAGAGATTAATCAGTTTTAATGCAAATAATTTTAACTTTTTATATGAAATACCTTAAACTAACCTTGTTAGGAGTTTTTATCAGCTTGGGTCTTTTTGCTCAGGAAAATTCCTTCGAAGAAGAAATAAAAGAATTAAAGAAACAAGCTCGTTTAAATTATAACGAAGGAGTAAGATTTGCCAAGCAGGGAGACATGACAAAGGCTCACATGAAGTTTGACTCTGCCATCATGATTTATTCCGATTTTGAATTACCATATCTCGAGCGGGCAAAAATACAATTGCTGGATAATGAAATTGATCTGGCACTTAAAGACTGTGCAAAAGCAATTGAGTTAAACGATATGTTAGGCGAAGCTTTTTATGTTCGCGCATACATAAAATTATTAATGAAAGACTATCAGAATGCATTAACTGATTTTACACACGCCATCCAGAAAGGATATACCGAGCCACAAGCATTTTATTACAGGGGTTTAATGGATTTCGAAATGAACGATTACAACAGTGCATTGATAGATTTTACGATGGCTATTGATAAAAAGTATGATTTTGCTTATGCTTATAACGAGCGTGCGAGTGCTAAAAGAATGTTAGGCGACTATCACGGAGCAATACACGATTATAAGCAAGCTTTGGCTTACGATTCAACCATAATAATTGCTTACGATAATATGGGAAGTTGTAAAATTAAAACAGGCGATTTCGAAGGTGCAATTGACGATTATACAAAAGCTTTTCAAAAGGATCCGGAATATTACCTGGCATTAAATAACCGTGGAAGCGCATATTATCAAATGGCTGATTATGAAAAAGCACAAACGGACTTTGAAAAAGTAATTGAAATCAAAAAGGATTTTGCATTGGCATATAATAATCTGGGGATAACCAAAATAAAGCTGGAAAATTATATCGGAGCAGAAAAGGAACTGGATAAAGCCATTGAGCTGAATGCTGAATACGGCGAAGCATATATGAATCGTGGTTATGCAAGAGAGTTTTTAGGTAAATTTGTGGATGCTTGTGCCGACTGGAAAATGGCCCTGGAACTAGGAATTACTGATGCCGAGAAATATATAACCGAATGTGAATAAAATTAATCTCTATTTAAGATGAAAATAGTTAAATCGATCATATTAGCAACATTACTTATTATTCCAATTATACAGGCTTCCGCTCAGCAGGACATTAAAATAAAAAAGAGCGATTTCAGGATTGAGATCAAAGAAGTTGGTTTTAAAGAAGCATGGAAAGATTTAAAGCAGGGAGAAAAACTTTTTTCTGAAGGAATCGGTACTTTCCCCAATGCATTAGAATACTACTTACGTGGAGTAAAGTATAATCCAAACTGCGCCAAACTAAACTATAAAATCGGGGTGTGTTATCTTGCAACAGATAAGTTCTATTACGCAACAGAATACCTTGAAAAAGCTTATTTAGATGACAACAACGTGGCCGATGATATTTATTATGTATTGGGGCGGGCTTACCACTTAAATCTGGCATTCGATAAAGCGATCGAGAACTATAAAGCGTATTACGAGTCTTTAACAAGCAAGGAGCGGGAAAAAACCGATAAAGACATTGATAAACTGATAAAGGAATGTAAATATGGTCAGGATTTAGTGAATAAACCGGTAAGAGTTATCATAAACAATCTCAGTGATCGGGTAAATTCAGAATTTGATGATTACAATCCGGTGTTACATCCAAGCCAGGATCAGCTTTATTTTACATCGCGCCGTGAAACAGAAGATAAGAATAAGCGTTTCGAAGGAGATAATAAGTATTTTGAAAATGTATTTGTTTCGGAACAGGCAGGTGAATTATGGCGCAAACCCCAACTGGTTGATAATAAACTGGATTCAAAAAACAACGAATCGGTGGTTGCAATTTCAGCCGATGGAACCATGATTTATTTATATAATGGTGAAGAAAATGGCGGAGATATTCTGGTAAGTGAGCTGAAAAAAGGCAAATGGAAGTCACCAAAACAAATATCAGGTAAATTATTATCCAAACAAAAGGAAACCACAATTGCTTTTAGTCCCAATGGGAAAGAGCTATTTTTTATCTCAAACCAGGAAGGAACTATTGGCGGGATGGATGTTTTTTATAGCAAGATGAATGAAAAAGAAAAATGGACTGATCCTGTAAATATGGGTCCTGCAATTAATACGGTTTACGATGAAGAAGGTATTTTTTGGCATCCGAAAGAAGATAAAGTATACTTTAGCTCCCGAGGACACAATTCAATGGGCGGCTTTGATGTGTTTGTCATCGAACGCGATGTGGACGGAATGTGGTCGAGCCCGGTTAATCTAGGATATCCAATTAACACACCTAATGATGATATCTTTTTTAAGATGGACGAAAGCAATAAACAAGCATACTATTCATCGGTTCGTGATAATGGTTTTGGTGGAAAAGATTTATATAAAATCATCTTCTTAGGCGAAGAAAAGGAATTGAAACTAAATACCGAAGATTTACTATTAGCATGGAACTTTAAACCAATACATGATCTTTTCTATACACAACCCAATGAAGTAAAAGTAGATACAGCTCTTTATATGGTTGGTTTTGTAACTGATACCAAAACTGCTGAACCTATAAAGATGGCTAAAATTGAATTAATCGACCTGGATATTAGTCAGATCGTTGCCACAGGGATTACAGATACTGCCGGAGCTTATAAAATGAAAATTCCTAAGCAAAAGGATTATGGTGTTGAAGTTACAGCGAAAGATTATTTATTTTTTGTTGAAATGGCTTACTTATCGGAGAAACAGGTAAACGATAGTAAAATTCAGGCAAATTTCCAGCTAAACAAAATTGATGTAGGTTCGAAAATGGTTCTGAACAATATTTTCTTCGAAACCAATAAGGCAACCATTAAGCCAGAGTCAGCAGCAGAACTTGAGCGTGTTGCTAAACTACTAAAAGAAAATCCAACCATTCGATTAGAAATCTCTGGCCATACCGATAATGTCGGCTCGTATCGTGCAAACCAGAAATTATCTGAGCAACGAGCAAAAAGTGTGGTCGATTACTTAATATCAAATGGTGTTGAGTCAAACAGGTTAGAATATAAAGGCTATGCTTTTAATCAGCCGATTGCCGATAATAACACACCAGAAGGACGAGCACAAAACCGACGGGTTGAGTTTAAAGTATTAAGTAAATAAAAGATTTAAACAAAATAGCAGAATGGATGGTTTAACATAAATCATCCATTCTTTGTATATGGGTATATGTATTAAAAACATCATTTTTATAATATATTTTTTTTAGCTTTGTGGCACAATCAATACATTTATTAAAACAAAATATTTACAATGAAAAATACAGCATTCACACATTTTCATATCGAATTAGGAGCTAAAATGCTTCCTTTTGCCGGATACAATATGCCAATCGAGTATTCCGGAATTAACGATGAACACATGACTGTTCGCGAAAAAGTAGGCGTATTTGATGTATCGCACATGGGCGAATTTTGGGTTAAAGGCCCAAAAGCTTTCGATTTAGTTCAGAAAGTTACATCCAATGATGTGGCTGACCTTTATAATGGTAAAGTTCAGTATTCCTGTTTTCCGAACGGTAAAGGTGGCATTGTCGACGATTTGTTGGTTTATAAATTCGACGATCAAACTTATCTGTTGGTGGTTAATGCAGCCAATATTGATAAAGACTGGGCATGGGTTACAAAACAAG
>CAYVEW010000023.1:0-36976 GCA_964450375.1 uncultured Bacteroidales bacterium | reverse complement strand
GTGTATGTGTTTGACTCAGAGACAGCATCAGTTTTAGCCTGGTCAGTATAAGCATTAGCAGTATTAACGGCATCAGTTTCTGCTTGATCCGTATAGGTATTTGCAGTTTGTATTGCAATCGCTTTTGCGTTATCGGTATATTGATTTGCAGTAGCAATAACATTGGTTTTAGCCTGGTCAGTGTATGTGTTTGACTCAGAGACAGCATCAGTTTTAGCTTTGTCAGTATAAGTTTTAGCAGTATTAACGGCATCAGCTTTAGCTTGATCTGTATAAGTATTGGCAGTTTGTATTGCAATCGCTTTTGCATCATTGGTGTATTTATTTGCCCAAGTAATTGCACTGTCTTTTGTATAGTCGGTGTAGTTTCTTGATTCATTTACAGCATCTTTTTTAGCCTGGTCAGTATAAGTTTTAGCAGTGTTAACGGCATCAGCTTTAGCTTGATCTGTATAGGTATTGGCAGTTTTTATTGCATGCACTTTTGCATCATCGGTATATTGATTTGCAGTAGCAATAGCAATAATTTTAGCATGGTCTGTGTTGGTTTTTGATTCAATTACAGCTTCTGACATAGCCTGATCTGTATACGATTTTGATTCTGTCAATGTATTTTTCGTATTTTCATCTGTATATTTTTTAGATGAATTAAGAGTTTCAGCTGCTTTTTTATTTACATAAAGATAAATTCCTTTTTCCTTGTTTTTTTGTGCGGAAATTGTCAAGGTAACACAAAACAATAACATTACTGTAAAGATTCTTTTTCTCATAACTTTAAAATTTTATTTTAGTAATTATTAAATTATTTCTTTAAATTTTATTTTGTCTTATAGTTATTCAATCTATTCTAAGTTATTGATACGATAAGATAAGTCCAGTAACTTATTAAGTTATCTAGATGAATAATAATATAATTGCAAATAATAACTTATTCATTAAGCATAAATCATAATTTTAATACATTAGGAAGTATTACGAGAATTTACATCGGTTAATTTTAGAGTGTTTTATGCATTTACTGCATAATGTTTTCCCGAGATGTATGTTAGATTATTGTAACGGTAATCTGGCATAACATTTCGTAATTTTTCCCATTTTCAAAACTAAGTTAATCAAACTATTAGAAATAATAAATGTGTTTTACAACATATTTTTGCGCTTGCAAGGTTTTATTTGGTGCTTATAAGGACGGAAGACATTTTCGTGAGCAAGGTTAATTATCTTGTTAAAGGGTCAATCTTTTTAGCTTGATCTTAAATTCCAAACAATGGTCCAAGCATCTTGACTTGGATCAAAAATCATTCTTAATTTTAGTTAGAATGCAATAAAACTTCTATATAATTAAAGACACAAGCACAGACGCTTGCGCAATTATATTTTCTTAGTAAAGTTTTTATAAAACTGAAATTGATTACTTAAACCGCTTTCTTAAAATCAATACAAATGGAATGGCTAAAAATGCGAGTCCTGAAGAAACTTTATAAGTATCGATTAATCCAATAAAATCACTTAAAACACCAACTGCTAAATTGGTTACCGATGTTGATACAAAGGAGATAAACATAAAGATACCACTTAAAAAAGCCTGATGCTCTGAGTCAATGTCCATTACCAATGCCAGTATTACCGGGGTCGATGAAATAATAAAGAAGCCTAACATTAATAAAACCGGAAACATGGCATTTCCGCTTGTCGAAATAAAAAGCAGCATGAGTATCGGAGAAACTAAAATGATAATTGTTAGCATTCTTAGCCGGCCAATTTTATCAGAATAAGTTCCTGCAATATAAGCACCGATGGCTCCGGCAAATTCGAAAACAGATAAGGAAATTCCGCCTAACCATAGCGAACCGCCTTTTTCTTCGAGGTAGGTTGGTAAAAAGCTGGAGATTGAAGTTTTCATAAATCCACGAAAAAACATAATCCCGGCAATGAGTAAGAAAAAGGGAAGGTGTTCTTTGAAAGTTTCTTTAATACCCTTAAACGATTTGTTTTTAGGGATATCTTTTGAAACATCAATGTTTCGTAATCGAAAGTACAGGATCAAAGATGCCAGTAAACCAAAGGGAATCAATTTGAAAGTACCTTCTAACCCCCAAACATCTACTGCTGCTACTATGATTAACGGACCCACTGTTCGTGCTGCTTCGCCTCCTAACATATAAAAACTCATTCCCTTACCTGTTCGGTCTCCCGAGAATTTTTTTATCAACACCGGAGAAGGGACATGAAACAGAGCATTGCTTAATCCCATAACAAAGAGTAAAATGATCAGGACGATGTAATAGGGAGCAATGCCAAGCAAACTCATACAAATGGTTGTAACGGCAGGTGCAAGAATTACCAGATAACGAATTTTCAGATTATCTGCTATAATACCTATAAATGGGTTTAATAGCGAAGGAATCTGTTGAGTAACAAAAAGTAAGCTTACTAAAGTGTTATTAATTCCCAACTTTGTTTTTAACAATGGAACGATGGGTGCCAGAAAAGCAGAATACGTATCATGAACAAAATGTGCAATCGAAATGAGTAGAACATTATTTAACTGAAACTTTTTCTGCTTTTGCATTGGTCAAATGTGGTTAAAAAGAAAAAGTTGCCAGATTGAACTTATTGAAAAATGACAACTTTTAATATGATTGTGTTACGCAGCGAAAGTCGAAGTGTAACACCGTATTTTTTTATAATTGAGAGATTAACTCTTCCATGATCAGTGTCATTTTGGTTTCAGCCTTTGCTGCTACCTTTTGCACTTCTTCGTGTGTTACTTCTACAATTTTACCCGGAACACCTAAATCGGTAATAATTGATATTGCAAAACAAGGGATTCCCATTTGGCGTGCTACGATTACTTCGGGCACGGTCGACATGCCAACTGTATCGCCACCAATAATTCGAAAGTACTGATATTCTTTTGGTGTTTCAAAGGTAGGACCTGTAGTAGCAACATAGCAACCTTCCTGAACTTTCAGGTTGTTTTTCATGGCTATTTGTTTTGCCTTGGCAATGAGTGATAAATCATAGGGCTCACTCATATCCGGGAAACGGGCACCAAATTCAGGAATGTGTTTACCGATCAAAGGATTTGGTATTAGATTAATATGATCATTAATAATCATCAAATCACCAATTTCGTAGTTGGGATTTACTCCACCACTGGCATTCGACACAAATAAATTCTTAATACCTAAGTATTTCATAACCCGCACCGGAAAAATAACCATCTCCATCGGATAACCTTCGTAATAGTGAAAACGGCCTTGCATGGCAACAATTTTTTTACCACCCAGTTCGCCAAAGATTAATCTTCCGTGGTGTCCATCAACGGTGGAAACAGGAAACTCAGGGATATCTTCGTAATTTAACGTGTGTTCAATTTTAATATCCTTTACCAATCCACCCAGGCCTGTTCCTAAAATGATCCCAACTTCGGGGGTGAAATTTGTTTTATCCTGGATAAAGGAAACTGTGGTTTTTATTCTTTCTAACATAATCTATGATTTGTTGATTAAAATTGTCTGTGCGGTCGTTTAAAAATTCAACCTGAATCGGAATATAAAAAAACGAATCGCTTAAATCCTTAGCAATATTACTAAATTTTTGTAAACGCATGGCATCTTTTTCGGTGGTAATAATGATTTTTTTATCCGAGTCAATCGAATCGAATTTGCGCCTAATATTCTTAAAATCAGACTCATTAAAGTCGTAATGATCGGAATATTCTAAATCTGTAATATTTTTAGAAATTTTTTCTGCAATGTGTTTTTTTAATGGTTTTGGATTTGCAATTCCGCTTAGCAATAAAACCTGGTAGCCAGAAATATCTTCTAAATTACTTATAACTTGCCCTTTATTAAATACTGATTTTGGCAAACCGTACTTAAATGTGGTAAAAAAGACATGCTGAAACGGGTAAGCTTCCAGTTTATTAAAAAGAATCCTGCGATCCATAGGTTTTAAATCTGCAGGGCACTTGGTAATGATAAGGATATGAGCTCGTCGTTTTTCAAAGGTTTGTTCGCGAAGATTTCCAAATGGAAGCATAAAATCTTTGTCGATTGGGCGCGAGTAGTCAATTAAAAGAATTGATAAATTAGCAACCACTTTTCTGTGCTGAAAAGCATCGTCTAAAAGAACTACATCCAAACCATCAATAATTTCGCGTAATTTTTGAATTCCATTGGTTCGGTTAGCATCCACAGCAACCTGTACATCAGGAAATTTCTGTTTTATTTGCATGGGTTCATCGCCAATTTCAGCAGCAGTAGATTTTTCTGTTGCCAAAATAAAACCTTTTGTTTTTCGCTTATAGCCCCGGCTTAAGGTAGCAATCCTGAATTCAGATTTTAACAAATCAACCAGATATTCAATATGGGGTGTTTTTCCTGTGCCTCCAACAGTAATGTTACCAACCGAAATGATTGGGAAATTAAAATGTGCTGATTTAAGAATTTGATAATCGTATAGACGATTGCGAATGTATACGATCAATCCGTAAAGCAAACTTAACGGGATTAAAATGGGGCTAAAAAGATTTCTGATTTTCTTCGACATGCCAAACTTTCAATAAGACGATAACTTAAAGTGGCTAAAATACTAATTTTTTGATGTATTTTTGTGTTCTTAAGATTCAAATACTTAATAAAGAACGGAAACCCCTGGATGCATAATAAGATTCTGCGCTGTTATGATACACAAAAACGGTATCGTACCGACGATCGCAAAAAATAGCTCCGCCTAGCTTTCGTATTTTTTCAGGAGTACTAACCCAACTCGATGTTTTCAAGTCAAACCCCCCAAGTTGTTGCAGAAACTTGTACTGATCTTCAGTTAAGAGTTCAACACCCATCTCTCGGGCAAAATCTATTATATTATTTTTCGGCTTATGTTCTTTTCTGTTTTCGTAGGCTTCACGATCATAACATAGGCTTCTTCGCCCCTTAGGGCTCTCAGGTGAACAGTCGTAAAAAATGTATTCGCCCGTATTCTCATTATAATCAACAACATCTGGTTCTCCGCCAGTTCTTTCCATTTCATTAAGCGACCAAAGTTTCATACTATTAGCTTCTAATTTTAGCTGAACATTATACCATTCAAGGTTTTGGTGTCGACTCTTATTTTTTTCAAAGCGGTTTTTTATAACAGCGAAAAGTTTTTCTTGTTGATCTGGTGTTAATTTCTTTTGATTGGTATTCATTTCGTATTATTTGCTTTTAAAGGTTTACGCATATATATAAACAAACGGAGTTAATCCATTGTTTCCAATGTTAACAGGAAATAATCTTGTTTAAAGCAAAATTTAGAAATAGATTTTTATTTAAAATTCACTAACCGATCCTTTTTTCGGATAATCGATGGTATAATGCAAGCCTCTGCTTTCGTGCAGGTTACGCGCCATTTTAATAATCAGGTATCCAACATTAATCAGGTTTCGTAACTCACATAACTTTTGCGAAAGAATCGATTTTTTAAACAACTCTTCGGTTTCAATATAAATCACTTCGAGTCTTTTTAATGCGCGGTCTAAACGTAAATTTGACCTTACAATTCCCACGTAATTACTCATAATTTGTTGTACTTCTTTGTAATTCTGGGTAATCATAATCATTTCTTCGGGGTAAGTGGTTCCGTGTGCATTCCATTCGGGGATATTTTTATTTAACTCAATTTTATTAACAAATTGAATGGAATCTTGTGCTGCTCTGTTTGCATAGACAATTGCTTCGGCCAGCGAATTGGATGCAAGCCTGTTGGCTCCATGTAGTCCCGTCGATGAAGCTTCTCCGGCAGCATACAATCTGTTTATACTGCTGCGTCCGTCTTTATCCACTTTAATTCCGCCACACATGTAGTGAGCAGCAGGTATAACCGGAATCGGAGTTTTGGTTATATTAATATTTAAAGACAAACACTTTTGATAGATATTCGGAAAATGTGCTTTGAGTTTTTCTGCATCAAGATGCGTACAATCTAAAAGTACATGTTCATCACCGGAAATTTTCATTTCATGGTCAATGGCACGAGCTACAATGTCGCGTGGAGCCAGGCTGCCCCGTTCATCGTATTTGCCCATAAACTCAGCACCTTCCATTGTTTTTAAGATGGCACCAAATCCACGCAAAGCTTCGGTAATTAAAAAGGAAGGTTTTTCGCCCGGATTAAAAAGCGATGTAGGATGAAACTGCATAAACTCCATGTTTTCTACATTTCCTTTTGCCCTGTAAACCATCGCAACACCATCGCCGGTAGCAATCTTCGGATTTGTTGTGGTATCGTATACATTGCCAGCTCCTCCGGTAGCAATTAAAGTAACTTTCGATAAATAGGTATGAACCTGATCGGTTTGCAGGTCGAGTATATAAGCTCCGTAACACTCAGTATCGGAATGACTTCTCTTTACCAACCTCCCTAAATGGTGTTGTGTAATGATTTCTACTGCAAAATGATTTTCGAGAATTTCAATGTTTTTATTTTCTCTGGCTCTTTGAACCAGTGTGGCCTGAATCTCATTCCCCGTATTATCTTTATGATGTAAAACCCGATATTCCGAATGCCCGCCCTCACGTCCAAGATCGTATTTCCCTTTTTCGTTGCGATCAAACTTAACACCCCATTGTATTAGCTGATTGATTTGCTCCGGTGCTTCCCGAACTACCATCTCAACAATTTCTTTATTGCATAAACCATCGCCTGCAATTAGCGTATCGCGAATGTGTTTTTGAAAATTATCCGGTTCGTACATTACCGAAGCAATGCCCCCTTGTGCGTATTTGGTATTTGATTCCTCCAGATTGGTTTTACTTATGAGAGTGACTTTTCCGTATTCAGCAACTTTTAATGCAAAGCTTAAGCCTGCAATGCCAGACCCAATAACGAGGAAATCAGTTTCTTTAATCATTTTTACAACGAATAAATTATAAATCACGAATTACAAAACAAAGGTAGAAATTGTTATCGAAAAAAGCGCAATTTCAGGTTGATATGTCTAAAATTAGTATATCACCATAATGTTATGATATAAAAACTATTTCAATTATTTTTGTCGGATTATTGAAAACTTTAAATAAATAAAACAATATGGCTCAGGACGATCTTTTTAAAAAACTTATTGCACATGCAAAAGAATATGGATTTATTTTTCCATCAAGTGAGATTTACGATGGATTAAGTGCGGTTTACGATTACGGGCAGATGGGTGTTGAATTAAAAAACAACATTAAAAAGTTTTGGTGGGATGCAATGGTTAAAATGAATGAGAATATCGTTGGTATTGATGCCGCCATTTTTATGCATCCCGAAACATGGAATGCTTCGGGCCATACAAGTGCATTTAACGATCCCTTAATCGACAATAAGGATTCAAAGAAAAGATATCGAGCAGATGATTTAATTGAAGAATATATACAAAAATATCAATCGAAAATCGATAAGGAAGTTGCAAAAGCTAAAAAGAAATTTGGCGATGCTTTCGACGAAAAGCAATTTCTGGAAACCAATCCGAATGTATTACGAAACAAAGCTAAGATTGATGAAATTCAAGGCCGGTTAGTGAAGGCTTTGGAAGCCGATGATTTAGCAGAAATCAAACAAATAATTGTGGATTGCGAAATTGCCGATCCTGTTTCCGGATCAAAAAACTGGACCGATGTTCGGCAATTTAATCTGATGTTCGAAACACAACTGGGATCAACTGCCGATGGTGCAAGTAAAATATACCTGCGCCCTGAAACAGCTCAAGGTATTTTTGTAAATTATTTAAATGTTCAGAAAACCGGCCGTATGAAATTGCCATTTGGAATAGCTCAGATTGGTAAGGCTTTCCGTAACGAAATTGTGGCACGTCAGTTTATTTTCCGTATGCGTGAGTTTGAACAAATGGAAATGCAGTTTTTTGTTAAACCCGGTACCGAAATGGAATGGTTCGAGCATTGGAAAGAAGTTCGAATGAAATGGCATAAGTCGTTGGGCTTACCGGAGGAAAAGTACCGTTTCCACGAACACGATAAACTGGCACATTATGCCAATGCAGCCTTCGATATTGAATTTGAATTTCCATTCGGATTTAAAGAATTAGAAGGAATACATTCGCGCACCGATTTCGATTTATCGCAGCATCAGGAATTTTCAGGTAAGAAAATCCAGTATTATGATCCGGAAACCAAAGAAAGTTTTGTTCCTTATGTGGTAGAAACTTCCATTGGATTAGACAGAACCTTCCTCACACTTTTGTCGGCAGGATACAAAGAAGAAGAAGTAAACGGAGAAACCAGGGTTGTGATGCAATTACCCCCGGCTCTTGCTCCTATTAAAATGGCTGTTCTGCCATTGGTAAAAAAGGATGGTTTGCCAGAAAAAGCAAGGGAAATTATGGATGAACTGAAATTTGATTTCACATGCCAGTACGACGAAAAAGATTCGATCGGACGTCGTTATCGTCGCCAGGACGCCATTGGAACGCCTTATTGTATCACCATCGATCATCAGACATTAGATGATAATACGGTTACCATACGCGATCGGGATAGCATGGAGCAGGAAAGAGTCCAGATATCTGAACTTACCATTATCCTTGAAGAAAAAGTGAGTATGAAGAAATTATTGAAGAAGATTTTTTAAAAACTTATAATATGAATATTCAGAGCCAGCTTAAGAAACTTATTCCGCATGCAGGAATATTAATAGGATTTATAGTTATTAGTTTTCTTTACTTTTCACCAGTAATTGAAGGGAAGAAGTTATCGCAAATGGACTTGACCCATGCGATTGGACAGGCTCAGGAGTTAGTAAATTTTGAAAAAGAAAATCCGGGAGAAACTTCACAGTGGACAAACTCCATGTTTGGTGGAATTCCAGCATATCAGATTAAGGGAGGTAAAGCACAGAACGTATTCGTTTATTTATTACGATTTTTAAGATTTAAACTCCCTTATACGACAGTTGCAATAATGTTTAATTATTTGCTTGGTTTTTATATCTTATTGCTGTGTTTTAATGTGAACAAATGGATAAGTGCCATAGGAGCTTTAGGCTTTGCATTTGCTTCATACAATATTGTAATTATTGCGGTGGGGCATATAACCAAAGCATACGCAATAGCTTATATGGCGCCAATAATAGGGGGAATCTTTTTAATATATAAAAGAAAATACATTTTAGGAGCGATTCTAACTTTACTTTTTGTTGGAATCCAGATTGCAACAACCCACATACAAATAAATTATTATACGGTTCTGCTTATTGGAGTAATAGTTGCTGTCGAATTTTTTATGGCAATAAAGAAAAAAGAGCTTAATCATTTTTTTAAAGCAACAATAATCCTTGCCTTATGTGGTGTTTTAGCAGTTTTGCCTGAAACAAAGAAGTTATGGACTACATATGAATACAGTAAATACAGTATACGTGGAGATCAAGTTCTGAATAAAGAGAAACAGGTAAATGCTGATAAAGGACTTGAGAAAGATTATGCATTATCATGGAGTTACGGAAAAATGGAATCTTTTACATTTTTAATTCCAAACTTTATGGGAGGTGGTTCTGTTCCATTAGATAAAGACACAAAAGTATATGATAATTTAATTCAAAATGGTGTACAACCGCAAGTAGCGGAAGCAATTTCGAAAAACACAGTGGGATATTGGGGAAAGCAGCCATTTACTTCTGCCCCCGTTTATTTTGGAAGTATCATTGTATTCTTATTTGTGCTCGGTCTTTTTTTAATTGATAAAAAATATAAGTGGTGGATAGTAATTGGAACCGTGCTTTCCATACTGCTTGCATGGGGACAAAATTTTGAGTTCTTTACTGATTTCTTTTTTAGTTATGTACCATTGTATAATAAGTTTCGCACGGTGTCTATGATTTTAGTTATAGCGAATGTTACTGTTGTGTTAATGGCTATTTTAACTTTAAAAGAGATTTACGAAAGAAATATCAGTAAAGAAAAATTTAAAAAATCTTTGTTATATACCTTAGAAATAGTTGGAGGTTTATTATTATTTTTCATTCTTTTTGGAGGTGCGCTATTCAGTTTTGAAGCCGATTCAGATCTAAATTTAATTAGTCAGTTACAGGCAAATAAATGGCCGGCAAATTTAATTAATGCATACCGCGAAGGTCTGTATCAGGAGCGGTTGTATATGCTTCGTGCAGACTCTTTTAGATCTTTAGTTTTTATCCTATTATCTGTAGGTTTGATTTATATTTATTTTAATAAAAAAATTAAATCAGAATATTTTATTGCTGCCATTGGCTTACTAATATTAATTGATTTGTGGGGCGTAGACAAAAGATATTTGAATAAAGATCAATTTATTACAGCTCGTGAAGAAAAGAATCAATTCAAATTAACCAATGCAGATCAACAAATATTAAAAGACACCGGGTTTAATAACCGAGTTTTAAATCTTACAAAAAGCCCATTTAACGATGCATTTACTCCCTATTATCATCAATCAATTGGTGGGTATCATGGTGCTAAATTGCGACGTTATCAGGATATTATTGATTACCATCTAATGCCATCAATTCAAACCCTTGTAAAAGTATTAAATGCATCGAATGATTTAAGGGAAGTGGATAATTTATTGATTAATCAAAATGTATTAAATATGCTTAACACTAAGTATATTATTTTATCCGATGATTTTGTGCTAACGAACAAAAGTGCTTTTGGAAATGCATGGTTTATTGAAAAGCCATTGTTTACATCAAGTCACGATGAAGTGATACAAAAGATAGGCCAGGTTGATTTACAAAGAGTAGCAGTTATTCATGATGAATTTAAAGATTTAGTTGGCAACAAATATAGTGCAGATACAAGCAAGTTTAATAATATAAAACTAGTGTCGTATAAACCAAATCATTTAACATATGAGGTTAAAGCACAAAAGAATGGAATAGCTGTTTTTTCTGAGATTTACTATCCAAAGGGCTGGGTTGCATATATAGATGGTAAGGAAACGGATTATTTCAGAGCGAATTATATTTTAAGAGCAATGGTAATTCCGGAAGGCCAACACATTATTGAATTTAAGTTTAAACCAAAATCGTATCAGTTAGGTGGAACCATTTCGTTAATTAGTTCTATTTTGGTTGCCTTATTAATAATTGCTGGAATTATTTTTTTAGTAAAACAGAAAAACCAAACAGATTTAGTTCAAGAGGAAGATTAGATTTTTTTAGTTAACAGATATCCAAAAAATCTTGGAATAAGTAATAAATTTTGCATTATGGCTGATACTAAGCCATAATGCTTTTTCATTATAAGAAACCTTTCTTTGAGCCCTTTATAAACTGTATTGGAAGTCTGGCCACCTTCCATAAATCTGGAAATAATAAGCTTTGTGTTTACGGTTTTGGCAGCATTTTTTACACATTTTATACTCCAGTCGAAATCAGCTGCATATTTGTATTCAATATTGAATAGTGGAGCGATACTTTTTTTTACAATGAATGATTGATGACAAATCAGCATTCCCTTTTTTAAGCTTTGGAGAGTGAGTTTTTTAGGTGGACGCAGGCGTCTTGGGCCAAGTTCAGTGTCAGATTCATTTATTATGACAGTATCTCCATAATAAATATCGGCAGCAGGATTTTTAAAAATTCTTTCCAGCGTATTTTTATCAAAAAGTTTATCTCCCGAGTTCATAAATAGCAAATATTCTCCCTTGGCAAATCCAATACCTTTATTCATTGCATCGTATAATCCTTTATCGGGTTCGCTAATCCATTTATAAATCTTATCGTTATAATTCTTAATGATATCAATTGTTTTATCTTTCGATTTTCCATCAATAATTATGTATTCGTAATCTTTAAAGCTCTGATTAATTAGGCTTTGAATAGTACCTTCAATAAACTTTTCACTATTATAAACAACAGTTATAATGGATATTTTAGGATTGCTCATTTTTGATTAATTACAGATTTATACAGATCAATATATTTTGATGCAGATATATCTTGAGAATAAGTATTTAACGCTTTATTTCTTGCTGAAACAGAAAGTTTGTTATAATCAGATTCGAATAAAGTCCATATGATTCCGTTAGCTAAATCTTCCAGTGATTTGTAAGTTGCCAGGTAACCATTTTCTTTATGCTTAATCATCTCAGACATTCCGGTTGCATTAAATGCAACAACAGGCAATCCACATGCATGTGCTTCAACAATGGTGTTAGGTAAGTTATCTTCAATCGACGGAGTTACAAAAATATCGCATGCATTGTAAACATTTACAATGTCTTGTTCGTTGTTTATAAAGCTTAAATTAATTGTCTCAAATTCCGTAAGGAAAGGGGTTTTATTTTTCCCAAAAATAACTAATGCAATCTGATCTTTTGTTTTTGGATTTTCTTTCGAGATATAATCTAATGCTTCAATTAAGTATTCAGATCCTTTTCTTTTATCGTTGGTATTCATGGCACCAAAAAGGATTAACTTTTTAGATGTATTTATTCCGAGCTTTTTTCTTGAATCATTCTTATCGGTAGGTTTAAAAAAATTCAGATTTATAGGATTTTGAATAGATACAATATTATGATTTCCTAACAATGAACTTTTTTTAGTTACATTCTTTAACCAGTTGCTGCAGGTAACAATATTTAATTTATTATCAGAATAGAGTTTCTTTTTTCTTTTCCAAGTTCGATTTGACAAATCACTTTTGTGTGGAAACTTTAGAAAAGGACAATTTTTACATTCAGTTCTAAAGTTTGTGCAATCGCCAGCATAATGGCAACCGCCTGTAAATGCCCACATGTCATGGAATGTCCAAACAATTGGTTTGTTTAATTTAAAAAGTTGTTTTAATGATTGAAGAGACAAAAAACCACCATTGACCCAATGTAAATGAATTACATCTGCATTTTTAATTAATTGATGCGTACTAATATTTTCGCCGGTATTGGCAATAGAAAAAGCAAATCGAACTGATTTATCTTTTTCTTTTAAGAAAAAGATAAAACGTTCAACAGCAAATCTGTAAAAATTTAATAACTTTTTAAATTTTGATTTGGTAGTTGAATACACAGCTTCATTATCAGTCTTCTTTTCTTGAACAAGTAAAGATACATCAATGTCTTGTTTTATTAAACTTTGCATTAGACGTTTGGCCGCAATTGCTGCACCACCAGTTGAATCAGATGTATTTATTAAAACTACTTTCAAAGTTGTTGTTTTTAATCTTTAATAAAAGAATATTCTTCTCCATTATTTGAAATGTGGAATATTTTATATCCAGCTTGTTTTAGATCTCTTATCGCTTTTTTACTTTTTTGGATTCCTATTTTAGGGAATCTATGATGAAATTCGACTAATAACTGTTTAACTTCAATTTTATTATTGATGATATGATCAATTACATCATATTCTGCTCCTTCAATATCCATTTTTAGAATATCAATATGATTATGATTTAATTCACCCATTATTGTGATTAAATCTTTAACGGGGACTTGAATAGTTTTTCCCGTTGATCCTAAATGATTCTCGATTGATCCTGAAACATGATTTGAATTACTGGGCAATGTAAATTCAATTTCACCACAAAAATCTGCAATTCCGTAAGGGTAAAAATGAAATTTATCAGGAAGCAACTGTTCATTCAACCAGCTGATTGATTTTGGAGTCGGATCGAAAGCATGAACAGTTACATTAAATTTTTCAATTAATTTCAAATCAAAGCTTAAATCAGTTCCAACACCTAACGAATATACAATTGAATTTGGCATAATAAGTTGATTGGCTATAGTCCAGGAAGCATTTTTATTACCTAAAGTAATAAGGTCTTTGATCTTGATAGTATTGTACCTATAAAAATCTTTCTTTTGAATAACTTTTTTAACTCTTAGAATGTGTGGTAATAATTTTTTAATTGTCATTTAAGCTATATACTTTAATAATAATTGTTCATAGTTTCTTATAATTGACTTATAGTCATAATTATCAATAATAAATTTATATCCTTCTTTAGATAACTTGGAGCGTAATTTACTATTATCAATTAGTTCAAGTATTTTTTCCCCAAGCTCATGAATATTATCTTTTTCATATATAATTCCACCTTTTTCGAGTCTTTCAATATTTGTAGTATTCGATTCCATTATAACAGGTAATTTGCACGCTTGAGAATCAAGTGCGCTAAGAGTGTTTTCTTTTGGAAATACTGCAAAATCAGCCATAGAGTAATATTTGTATAATAAGGAGTTTTCAATGGAATTTATAAATGTTATCTGAATATTATTTTTGTTTTTGAAATAATCCATATTAAAAGATCTGCTAAAATATGGTTCAATCCTGGGACCAATAAAAACAACATGAAGTTTGGTTGCTATTTTATGGTTTATTGTTTTTATAGCCTCCAAAATCAGATGTGGTTCTTTTCTTTCATTAATTTTACCTGTATACAATAAGATGACATCACTAGGTTGAGCATTAAACGCAGTTCTTAAGTCTTGTTTATCTGATTCACTATAATAAAAATGAGAAGTATCTGTGCCAATTGGTAAGTACTGTATGTTACTTTCAGGAATTTTATAATCTTTAATTAATATCTCTTTATTTTCAGTCGCGGTTGCAAAAACAGTAATTTTCTTTTTATCGATGATTCTTTTTAGTACGGTTCTAATAAATAATAAATGTATCTTAAATTTAAATGAATTATAGAATTGATTGTATAATGTATGTGTATCGGTAAAAACATTAACTTTTTTATTTCGCAGATATAAGTTTAATAATATTCTTATGGCAGAATAGGATTCAACAACATGTATAAAAATAATATCAGGATTTAATTGATTTACTTTTTTATATAATCCTTTTAGCCAAATATTTGATTTCTGTGATTCTCCCCATTTTGCTTTAAGACGATGGATTTTTACATTATACTCTTTTTCGAATTGATTATCTAATTCCTTAATGTTGATTTCTCCCTTTTCTTTTTCCCAAATACTCAAAGAGTTGGAAGTTATAATGTGAAATTCAAAATCATCAGAATGATACTTCGCCAGAAAATTAATTTGGTAACCCATTAATGGATGAAATCTATCCTCAATATGTACAATTCTTAACTTCTTTTTTTTCATAATTTGAATAGAGTATCGAACAAAAGTAAAACTTTATAAAGATTAATTTATTAGTTTGTAATAAAATATTACGACTGATAATAATTGAATGATAGATTTCCTATTTATATTTTATTGAGAATCTAATAATTTCGTATGATTAATTTAGAATCAAACTAAAAGGTGTTATTTTTACAAGCAAATAAAGAATAAACAGCAAAAATAGAATGATTCCAATAAAGTGGATTTTTATAAGATGGTTTTTTAAATATTCAAGCCCAATCTTAAATATTTATGAAAAAAAAGCAATTAGAAAATATGCATCTTTGGAGAGTAATTTCTCCCCAGTATTTATTATTGGATCACCCAGATCTGGTTCTACCATTATATTTCAGTTAATTACAAAATATTTTGATTTTACTTATATTAACAACTTTGTTGATTTAGCCAGAGAAGTCCCATTTACAGGATTTCTAATAAATAAAAGATTTTTTGGTAGCAAAAAGCATAGTTCTTTTAAATCTAATTTTGGAAAAACAAAGGAAGGTGGTTTATTAGCTCCAAACGAAGGATTATTTTGGTATAAATGGTTGCCTAAAGATAAGCACTATGTTTTACCAGGTGAGATTAACGAAATGGATAAACAATCATTCAAAGATTGCATTAATGCAATAATGAATTTGTATAAGAAGCCAATAGTAATTAAAAACTTATCATTTAGTGTGAGATTGGAATTAATTAAGGAAATTTTTCCAAATGCAAGATTAGTATATGTAAAAAGAGACATTATTGATATTGTACAATCAATAATTAAAGCAAAAATTGATGTTTTTGGAGAATTGAATAACAAGTGGTGGTCAATAAAACCAAAGAATTATAAATCATTATTAAATTTAGATCCTGTTGAACAGATTGTTAAGCAAGTTTATTATATAGAAAAACAGATATATTTTGATTTAAAGGGATTTAGAAAAGCAGATATTTTAGAAATAGAGTATGGAGATCTTGCTGATACAAAAATGGTTCTTGAAAAGACGTATGATTTCTTAAATTTAGATCAAAGCTTAGAATATAAACTGCCAGAGATCAAAATATCAAATAAAAGAAAAGTATCAAAAGAACTGTATGATATAATATTAAAAGAAATAAATGATCTAAATTGGCAAAACTTCAAAGACTAAAATAGTTAGTAAAATAAGTTATAATGGGAAGATATAACATTAGATATTTAAATGAAGATGAATACCAGAATTGGGATAATTTTGTTGATGTGTGTAAGACTGGGAGTATATTTAATAAATCATTCTATTTAAAATCTTTAGCACAAATCTTTAACATAAATTTCGACATAATTGGAGTGTATGATAAAGATAATCATTTAATTGCTGGCTTTTCTTTTTGTCATAATGTAAAGTTATCTTTTAAATATATGTATGTTCCATCATTAACTCCATTTTATTCATTTATTATTTTGGAAAGATCAACAAAGTCTTTATCCAAGAAGGAACGATATGAAAAAGAAATTACAAATACTTTAATAGAAAAAATATGTAATGAGTATGCATTGGTTGATTTTAGGTTTCATCCAGCATTTAAAGATATAAGAACACTTACGTGGAATTCGTTTAAAACAAAAATTCAATATACTTATATCGCGGGCTTGAGTGATTTAGAAATGTTATATGCAAATTTCGATTCGGATATAAAAAGAAGAATAAAGAAGACCCAGGAGTTAAACTATTCTTTTAAAAAGGATAATAGTAACAAAAGTATCGATGTTTTTTATTCTTTACAAGAAAAGTCATTTGTTAAGCAACAAATAGAGTTTAAATTGAGCAGAAAACAGTTTAATAGTTTTATTGATAATCTTAAATCTAAAAACAGCGTTGAAATTTATACTATATATTTTGAAGACAAACCAGTTTCATCATGTGTGGTTTTAATTGACGGTAAAAATTCATATTATCTTTTATCAGGAACTGATGATGCATACTCAAAGTATGGTTTTAACCAATTGCTAATTTGGCTTGCTATGAGAGATTTAAAAGAGAATGGCATTGAATATTGGGATTTAGTGGGTGCAAATACCGAAAGTATAGCTCAATATAAATCAAATTTTAATTTTAATCTAATTCCATCATATCAGGCAGTTAAATATAATAATAGCTTGTTTAAACTGTTATTTAAATTTAAAAAGATGTTATAGTATGCAAAACGATGAAAAGTACAATTATGATAGCGAGTGGATACATAGGCTTGAAGCAGAAGATCATTGGCGATCATATTGGCATCAACAAAAGCTAATGGAAGGTTTTATTGATAAAGTAGATAGAGTGCTCGAAATCGGAGTGGGGAGCGGGTTTGCTGCAAATTATTTAAAATCAAAAAATATAAGTGTAACTACAATTGATATAGATAACAGTAAAAATCCAGATATAGTTGCTAATATAGTTCAGTATAATTTGCCTAAAACGTATGATCATATTTTAGCATTTGAAGTATTTGAGCATATTCCGTACAACGAATTCGAATATGTATTAGAAAAATTGAACAAGCATACAAATAAATATATCTTTTTAAGTGTTCCATACAACGAAAAAGTTTGGCTAAATGTTGAATTATATTTACATGTTTTTGGTAGCTTTAAGCTAAGTATTCGAACTAGAAGAAATAAGCTAACAACAAAAAATCATTTTTGGGAAATAAAATATAGAAATCATAGTAAGAAGAGCATCGAAAAGACATTTCAAAAGTTTAATTTTAATGTTAAAAGAGAGTTTAGGTTTAAAACGCAACAATTTTACTGCTTAGAAAAGAATAATGCTTAATAATTTAAAACACACATTAAAGCATTCCATAATATATAGCCTTGGAAATTTATCAAGTAAAGTTATTGGTTTAATCTTATTACCATTATATACTTCATATTTATCAACAAGTGATTATGGTATATTGGCTATTTTAGAAACAACAAGTCAGTTTTTGGTTGCTGTGGTTAGTTTAAGATTATCAACTGCAATGATGAGGTGGTGGTCTGATGCAGATTCTCAAAAGAAAAAGGAGACGATCATTTTTACAAGTTTTTCTTCCATAGTAATTGTTTTAGTAATTTTCAATATAGTTTTTCAACCCTTTAAAACCAATTTATCCTATCTATTCTTCGATTCTGATAAATATGTAGATTATTTCCTTATTCTTTTTGTTTCAATCTCTTTTGAGATATTGGCAGGGATAACATTATCGTTAATCAGATTAAAAGAAAAATCAGTATTATTTGTCACTATTAATGTTATTAAGCTATTGGTAAGCTTGGGGTTGAACGTTTATTTCATTGTTTATTTAGAAATGGGCGTGAAAGGAATTATTTTAAGTTTATTTATTGGTCATGCTATAAGCTTGATATTATCAATTCCAATATTATTCAAAAATTCGAACCTTACTTTTGACTTTACAATTTTCAAGGAGCTTATAAAATTTTCTTTACCGTTAAGTTTAACTACTATAACTATGTTATTACTTACATTAAGTGATAGGTATATTTTAAAATTTTATCACGATTATTCAAATGTAGGTGTGTATAGTTTAGGATACAAACTGGCTGGTGTTATTAATGTATTTATTTTACAGTCATTTCAGATGGGTTTTCTGCCAATAGCATATAAAATGTATAATAAGCCAGAAGCTAAACGATATTTTTCAAAAGTATTTATTTACTTGGTATTTACCTTATTATTATCAACGCTTATCTTATCTTTATTTTCTAAAGAAGCTATTATTCTATTTGCAAAAAACAATGTAAATTATTGGCAGGCGTATACTATTGTCCCTATATTATGTATAACATATTCCTTAAAAGGGATGGAGTATTTTTTTGCTCTGGGATTACATTATGTTAAAAAAACAAAATACAATGCTTCAATAGTTTTAATTGCATCGGTAATAAGTCTCAGTTTAAACTTTCTCTTAATTCCCTATTTGAAGATATATGGAGCTGCAATAACCGCACTGTTATCTGAACTGGTATTAGTTGTTTTGTTTTATAAAAGATCGAACAAGTATTATCCCATTAATTATGAATTAAACAAAGTTGTAAAATTATTTATAACTGCAATTATATTATTAGGATTATCATTTTCCATTCAGCATATAAATTTATATTTAAGGCTTGGAATAAAGGTGTTATTTATTATATTATACCCTATAATACTTTATTACTGGAACTTTTTCGAAGAAATAGAAATCTTAAGATTAAAGCAAGCCTGGGCAAAATGGAGAAATCCGGCTAAGTGGAAGAATAATTTAAATAAGAATTGATGAAAGGATTACTTAATAAGAAACAATTAGATTATATCTTTTTTCATCTTAATTATATTTTTGAAATTACTCAAGAATTAAAAGGTCGTTTTATATTTGACAATAATAAAGTAACCGGTGTTGGTAATATTCTATTCAATTTATCAGAAAGAGATATTGAGCTAAACAAAGTACTAACAATTGATAATATACCAATATTATTCCCCTTAAATCAGAATAAAAGATTTTATTATTTTGATAATAATAATCTAATTTTTGAGCATGACATTCTTAAATCAGCATTTTATTTACTGTCCGGATATCAGGAGTGGAAATCAGATCAATCAGATTTTTACAACAGGTTTCCATACCAACGCTCTATTCAAAACAAACTGGGAATAATTAAAAAACCTATCGTAAATTATTATTTTAAGATTCTAGCAGAAGCAATTGAGCAGTTTTGTATGCTGAATAATATTCCTTTTGAGAAAAAGAAAATCACAAACAATTTTATATTTCTTTTAAGTCATGATATAGATTTAATTGATAATTATAATTATTACGAAGTTGGAAATAAATTTAAACAGGCATTCGGATTATCCAAATCATTATATAGTAAATCCAAATCTTTTAAGATATTTCTTCATTACTTGTACCACTGGGTCAGTCCATTCTCTAAAAAAAATCCTTATTGGAGCTTTGAAAAGCTTTTAAATATTGAAAGAGAGAATAATATTCATGCAACGTATTTTTTCTTAGACAATGATCAGAAACATAAAGACTCATATTATAATTTTACTGATTCTAGAATATCTAATCTTATTAAAAAGCTTGAAGATCAGAATGCTGAGATTGGGTTGCATGGAACTTTAAGGTCTGCTGATAGTATTGATGCTATGAAATTAACACTATCTAATTTAAAATCAATTACAAAGAGTGATGTGGTTGGAATTAGACAACACACATTGAGATATAAACATCCGGACACTGTCCAGATACAGGAAAAAGCAGGTATTAAATATGATTCAACGCTTGGGTTTGCTGCTCACGAAGGATTTCGCAACTCATATTGTTTGCCTTTTAAACTATATGACTTTGAGAATGACAGAATTATTGATGTTTGGGAATTTCCTTTAATAGTAATGGATGGAACAATATTTGGCTATAGAAATCTAAACTTTAAAGAGGCAGAAGATACCATCGTACAATTAATAGATGAAGTAAATAAGTTTAATGGTATTTTTACATTATTATGGCATAATAGTTTTTTCGAAGAAATAATATTTCCAGGTATTAATCAGTTTTATAAAAAGATTATTGAAAAAATAGTTCTCAGAAAACCAGAAGCCATTACTGGAAAGGTATTATTAAACAAGCTAATGGAGCTGAATTAAGTTTAGTTTATATAGTCATTTTTAATTTTGTAGTATAATTCTTACTATAATCTTATATTTGCATTTATTATTAACATTCTATGAGCAAAAAAGAATCAAACACAACCAAACGCCGATTACGAAGTTCTTATGTAACATCTATCATTAGTATATCGTTGGTGCTGTTTCTTTTAGGCATGCTGGGTTTGCTGGTTTTAAATGCCAAACGGCTTTCTGATTATGTGAAAGAAAACATCGGATTTTCGGTGATCTTAAAAGAAAATGTAAAAGAAGTAGATGTAATTCTTTTACAAAAAAGCCTGGATGCTTCGGAGTTTGTTAAATCAACAAAATATATTACCAAAGAAGAAGCCGCCAAAGAATTGCAACAAGAACTAGGTGAAGATTTTATCGATTTTCTTGGGTTTAATCCTTTATTAGCATCTATCGAAGTAAATTTATATGCCGAGTACACAAACACAGATAGCATTCATGTTATTGAAAAAAACCTGAATCAGTACGAGCAAATTAAAGAAGTATTTTATCAAAAATCTTTGGTAAGCCTTGTAAATGAAAACATACGGAAAATAAGTATTATTATATTGATATTTAGCGGATTGTTATTTTTAGTTGCGATTACGTTAATTAACAGTACTATTCGGCTTTCGGTTTATTCCAAGCGGTTTATAATTAATACCATGCAATTGGTTGGTGCCACTCGTGGGTTTATCCGCAGGCCTTTTTTATACCGAAGCGCAGGGAATGGAATCTTAGCCGGTCTTATTGCCATAGGTTTTTTAAGTGGAATATTATATCTGGTGCAAAAGGAATTTAATGAAATTGTTAGTTTTCAGGATATTGAAATTATTGGAGTGCTGTTTATAGGTGTTATTCTTATCGGAATTATCATTAACTGGATTTCTACATTTTTCGCAGTATCGAAATACTTAAGAATGAATGTTGATAAATTATATTATTAAATAAATACTGGTCAAAATGTCAAAAAAAAATAAAGCAGAAGATAAAAAAGTTGAGTTTGCTCTGGGAAAAGAAAATTACAGACTCTTAATTATTGGATTCGCAATAATCGTATTCGGTTTTATTTTAATGATTGGGGGTAAAGCAGAAAGTCCGGATGTTTTCAACGAAGAAGTTTTCAGCTTTCGGCGTATTACCTTAGCCCCAATTATCGTATTGTTTGGATTTATATTTGAGATCTATGCAATAATGAAGAAACCCAAAGAAACCGAAGAGTAATAAATCAAATTTAAAGTGAATGGATTGGATAGAAGCATTAATCCTTGGAATTATTCAAGGATTAACGGAATTTTTGCCCGTTAGCAGTAGTGGGCATCTTGAGTTAGGAAAGCATATTTTAGGCGTTGAATATTCAGAAAACCTTACATTTACTGTAGTTGTTCATGGAGCTACTGTTTTAAGTACCATCATTGTTTTCTGGAAAACGATTATAGAACTTTTTAGAGATTTCTTCAAATTTCAATGGAACGATTCCACCAAATACATTGCAAAAATTGCAGTATCAATGATTCCGGTAATCATTATCGGATTATTTTTTAAGGATCAGGTTGAATCATTGTTTACCGGAAATATACTCTTTGTAGGTATTATGCTTTTAATAACAGCAGCACTATTGGCATTTACATATTATGCTAAGGAGCGACAAAAAGACATCAGCTTTAAAGATTCTTTCATTATTGGAATTGCTCAGGCAATGGCTGTAATTCCTGGTATTTCAAGATCGGGAGCTACCATAGCTACCGGACTGTATCTGGGAAATAAAAAGGAACATATCGCAAAATTTTCATTCTTAATGGTGTTAATTCCCATTATTGCAGCAAACGTTAAGGACTTACTGGATTTTAACTTTTCTGCAAATGCCGGAGTTCCCGTAATGCCATTAATTATTGGATTCATTGCTGCTTTTGTTACAGGTTTACTAGCTTGTACCTGGATGATTAAAATCGTGAAACGAGGAAAATTAATTTATTTTGCAATCTACTGTTTAATTGTTGGGGCCATTGCAATCATCTTTTCTATTATATAAATGAAATTTGAAATAAAAAACCTGGAAGAGTTTCTTACCGGGAAAGTTATACCAATTAATAAACCTTACCAATGGACATCGTTTGATGTGGTAAAAAAGGTTAAAAATCAGATTGGAAAGAAGCTTCGTCAGGATTTAAATATCCGCTTAAAAAGTTTTAAGGTTGGCCATGCAGGAACTTTGGATCCTTTAGCAGAAGGATTGGTACTTATTTGTACCGGAAAAGCAACCAAAAAAATTAGTGAGTTGATGGCTGACGAGAAGGAATACCTTGCAACAATTGAGTTGGGAAAAACAACCCCATCATACGATTTAGAGACCGATTACGATGCTACTTTTCCTACTGAGCATATTGATGAAAAACTTGTAAACGAAGTTTTAAAATCATTTATTGGTGAACAAGATCAGGTTCCACCTGTTTATTCTGCTAAGAACATTAATGGCGAACGGGCTTATGAATTTGCACGCAGGGGAGAAGAATTGCAAATGAAAGCAAATAAAATTATGATCAGCGAGATTGAATTATTAGAGTTTAACCGGCCCAATTTGATAATCAAAATCGTTTGTGGCAAAGGCACTTATATTCGTTCGCTTGCACATGATATTGGAAAAAAACTAAATAGTGGCGCACATTTAACCAAATTAATCAGGACCCGTATTGGTAGCTATACGATCGATTCATCGGTTACAATAGAAGAATTTGAAATTTTTTTAACAACTTTGTAACTAATTGAATATTGCCACGTATAAGCAGGGCACTTTTATGTATAACATTAAAATCATTTATATTAATGAAATTATCTCAGTTTAAGTTTAACTTACCCAAAGAATTAATCGCAAAATTTCCATCAGAAAATAGAGACGAATCGCGCTTGTTAGTTGTAGATCGAAAAACAGGCAAATTTGAGCATAAATTCTTTAAAGACATTGTAGATTATGTAAATGATCAGGATGTAATGGTATTCAATAATACAAAAGTATTTCCTGCTCGTTTATATGGTAATAAAGAAAAAACCGGTGCCAAAATTGAAGTTTTTTTGCTGCGCGAATTGAATCGCGAACAACGCTTGTGGGATGTTTTGGTTGATCCGGCGCGTAAAATACGAATCGGAAATAAATTATATTTTGGCGAAGACGATTCCCTGGTAGCTGAGGTTATTGATAATACCACATCGCGAGGTAGAACCTTACGGTTTTTATTTGATGGATCGTACGAGGAATTTAAAAAAACATTATATGATCTGGGAGAAACTCCATTGCCAAAGTTTATTAATAGGGACGTAATGCCCGAAGATCGCGATCGTTACCAAACCATTTATGCAAAACACGAAGGAGCAGTAGCTGCTCCAACTGCTGGCATGCACTTTAGTCGCGAACTGATGAAACGCCTGGAAATTAATGGTGTTGATTTTGCCGAGATTACACTGCATGTTGGATTGGGAAACTTCAGAACAGTAGATGTGGAAGATCTTACCAAACACAAGATGGATTCTGAGAAGATACATATTTCTGATGAGGCTGTGCGAAAAGTGAATAAAGCAAAAGATAATAAGCACAATGTGATTGCTGTAGGAACGACTGTTCTTCGAACTTTAGAATCATCGGTTTCAACCACCGGACACTTAAAGCCTTACGATGGATGGACCAATAAATTTATTTTTCCACCTTACGAAGTGCAAGTGCCTAATATGATGATTTCTAACTTCCATTTACCTCTATCAACACTGCTTATGATGGTTTGTGCTTTCGGTGGTTACGATATTACAATAGCTGCCTATAAGGAAGCCATTAAGAATGAATATCGTTTTGGAACATATGGCGATGCCATGTTAATTCTGTAATGATAATAGATAAAATATAGTTAAGAGCTTGCCAATGTGGTAAGCTCTTTTTTATTGCATTCTTTTGGTATTAGCAATGTGCCGAATAATGATCAGAATTAATAAGCTCTCGGTATTTGGCAACCACTTTCTTAAAATCTTCCCAGGCTGGTCGTTTTAATTTTTCATTGCGTAAAAGTGCCGAAGGATGGAATGTAGGCATCATCAATCGGCCTTTCCATTCCATCCATTCTCCTCTCACTTTGGTTATTTTGGCATTCGGATCAATTAATCCCTTTAATGCAGTTGCACCAAGCAGTATAATGATTTTTGGGTCAATCAGCTCGATTTGTTTATATAAATAAGGCAAACAGGCTTCTCTTTCTTCGGGCAATGGATCCCTGTTGTTTGGGGGACGGCATTTTACGATGTTGCCAATAAATACATGCTCATCTCTGGTAAATCCGCAAACGTCCAAAATTTTATCCAGTAGCTGTCCCGATTTACCAACAAAAGGCCTTCCTTGTTGATCTTCGTAATATCCGGGGCCTTCGCCAATGCACATTATTGCTGCGTTTGGGTTTCCTTCGCCAAATACAGCATTGGTTCTGGTTTTACTAAGATTACATTTAGTACATGTGTTTACTTCCTGTTTTAATAAATCGAATTCATCCATAAAGCAAGCTTTAACTCATTACATTTTGTGGTTTGCCCGACAACCATTTTGTAATATTTTCGATTACAATTTTACCTCTCAGCTTTATAGCTTCCTGGCTTGCATAACCAATGTGTGGTAAGAGCATAGTGTTTGGCGCATCGAACAATATATGATCTAGCGGCAAAGGAGGTTCTTTCTCATAAACATCAATTGCTGCACCTGCCAGTTTTTGATTTTTTAAAACATCTGAAAGTGCTTTATAATCTACAATTGGCCCGCGTGCTGTATTAACAAGTATACTGCCTGGTTTAATAAGGTTGAATTCGTTTTCTGAAATCAGATGCTTGGTTTGATCGTTTAAAGGAACATGCAGCGAAATAATATCGCTGTTTTGTAGTAGGTATTCCAAGCTACAAAACTCTACATTGGGAACATTTTTGGATGATCTGTTAAATGCTAAAACTTTACATCCGAAAGCATTTGCTAAATGAGCCACTTCTTGTCCTATTTGCCCTAAACCAATAATACCAAAGGTTTTACCATATAACTCCGTACCAAGAAATCCTTCCCGATCTGATCCTTTTCGGGTTTGCTCATCTGCCCAATTGAGCTTCCTAAAAAGGTGAATGACAGAACCAATTACAAGTTCTGCTACCGCATGATTTGAGTAACCTGCAGCGTTGCATACCACAATTCCTTTTTGCTTGCATAATGCCATTGGAATATGATCAACACCGGCAAAAGCAACCGATATCATTTTTAAATTTGGGCAAGAATTAATAACATATTCCGAAAGAGGAAGGTTACTAAGAATTATGATATCAGAATCAGCAATTCTTTGAACAATTTCCTGGTCGGAAGAAGGTTTGACTTCATAAGCAGCAAACTCGTGATGCAAGGAGCTAAAATCAGTCTTAATCTGCATAAGTTCATCGTGGCTTATTCCGATGGGTTCAAGTAATACAATTTTCATGATAGAAATAAAATTTCTCTAAAATTATAAAATAAAAAAGGGAGTTCAAAAACGAACTCCCTTGTAAATATTGTAAATTAAAAGATTATTGCTTAATTGAAAATCTTTTAAATGCAGTTACCGTTAAATCTTTATCTGTATCCTGTAAATACTGCTTAACAGTCATTTTGTTTTCTTTAATAAAAGCCTGGTTTAATAAGGTGCTTTCTTTATAGAATTTACCTAATTTACCTTGAGCGATTTTATCAACTAAGTCGGCTGGTTTACCTTCAGCTAAAGCCTGGTTTCTTCCAATTTCAAGTTCTTTTTCAATTACATCTTGTGGAACTTCATCCTGGCTAACAGCTACAGGGTCCATTGCAGCAACTTGCATGGCAACGTCTTTACCAATTTGCTCGTCGATACCTGCTTTGTTTAAGCCAACCAAAGTAGCTAATTTTTTGTCGCTGTGAATATATGCAGCAACTTGCTCAGCTTCTAATTTATCGTAAAATTTAAGATCCAGTTTCTCACCAATAACACCAGTTTGTTCAACAACCTTATCAGCAACTTTCATTCCGTCTAATTCTAAAGCATTAACAGCTTCCAGATCAGCAGGAGTTTTTTCTAAAACTAAATCTAAGATTTGGTTTGCTAACTTCACAAAATCATCGTTTTTGGCAACAAAGTCAGTTTCACAATTTAAAGAAATGATAGCGCCTTTTGTTTGATCAGCATTTGTTTTTGCTAATACAACACCTTCGCTAGCTTCGCGGTCTGAACGCTTGCTTGCAAGAGCCATTCCTTTCTCGCGGATAATTTGTGTCGCTTTGTCAAAATCACCGTCAGCTTCAACCAATGCCTTTTTACAATCCATCATACCGGCACCGGTCATTTGTCTTAGTTTATTTACATCAGATGCAGTTATTTGAGCCATTTTATTTCTCCTTTTTTATTTCTTATTTTATTCTTCTGTTTCTTCTTTTTTTGCTTCAGCCTTTACTTCTTCTTTTACTTCTTCCTTAGCTGGAGTTTCTTCCTTCTCTTTTCTTGCACTTGATTTTTTAGCATCAGCTTCTCCTGCCTGACGAGCAGGTTTCTTAGTTCCTTTTTTAGGTTCTTTAGCTGGTTCTTTTTCCTTCTCCATTTGTCTTTCTTGCAATCCTTCTTTAATGGCATCGGTTATTTTATCTAAAATCAAAGAAATTGATTTTGATGCATCATCATTTGCTGGAATTGGGAAATCAATCGAAGATGGATCTGAGTTTGTATCAACGATAGCGAATAGAGGAATATTTAATCTTTTTGCTTCTCTAACTGCAATATGTTCTTTCGAAACATCAACAATAAACATTGCGGCAGGTAATCGGGTCATGTCTGAAATACTACCTAACATTTTTTCCAATTTAGCTCTTTGGCGAGTAATTTGAAGTTTTTCTCTTTTTGCTAAATTCTGGAAAGTACCATCTGTTTCCATTTTATCAATGGATGTCATTTTTTTAACCGCTCTTCTGATTGTTGGAAAGTTTGTTAACATACCACCAGGCCAACGTTCAGTAACGTATGGCATTTGAGTTGGCTGAACTTTTTCTGCAACAATATCTTTTGCTTGTTTTTTTGTAGCAACAAATAAAATCTTTCGTCCTGATTTTGCTATTTGTTTAATTGCATTACAAGCATCTTCTAATTTTGCTTCGGTTTTTTGTAGGTCGATAATGTGAATACCATTGCGCTCCATAAAAATGTAAGGAGCCATGGCAGGATTCCATTTTCTTTTCAAGTGTCCGAAGTGAACACCTGCTTCTAATAATTCATTAAAATTTGTTCTTGACATCTAATTAATTTTTTAACGTTTACATTCTTTTTTCCAGTCAATTGCTGAGTAGCTCCTGGCTTGGACGTCTCAACAATTTAGATACTAAACGGAATATTATCCAACAGAATAAAACTCTATCGTTTACTAAATTGAAACTTCTTGCGCGCTTTTGGTTGACCAGGTTTTTTACGTTCTACTACTCTGGAATCTCGAGTTAAGAATCCTGCTTTCTTCAAAGCATCTCTCGATTCAGGATTCACTTCAATTAAGGCTCTTGATAATCCCAGACGTAGTGCTTCAGCTTGTCCTTTAATACCACCACCGTAAATATTAACTTTAACGTCAAATTTACCAACAACTTCTAATAAGTTTAATGGTTGTTTAGCAACATACTGAAGTGTTTCTGTAGGAAAAAATTCGTTTACTTCACGGTTGTTCACTGTAAAGTTTCCTTTTCCTTCGCTTAAATAAACCCTAGCAACAGCGGCTTTTCTTCTTCCTAAAGCATTTATTACTTCCATACTAATTATTTAATTGAGTTTAAATCTAATTTCTTTGGTTTTTGTGCTTCTTGTGCGTGCTCGCTGCCTTCATAAACATAAAGGTTTCTGAATAATTCTCTGCCAAGACGGTTCTTTGGCAACATTCCTCTTACAGCTTTTTCAATTACTGCAATAGGCTTTCTTTCTAGTAATTGTTCTGGGGTCTCAATTCTTTGACCACCTGGATAACCGGTATGACGCACATATTCTTTTTGTGTCAATTTATTTCCGGTTAATTTTACCTGACTAGCATTAATTACGATCACATTGTCACCACAATCAACATGTGGAGTAAAAGAAGGCTTGTTTTTCCCTCTTAAAATTTTCGCAACTTTTGAAGCTAATCGCCCTAATACCTCGTCTTGCGCGTCAACAAGAATCCATTCTTTCTGAACGGTTGCCTTGTTTGCTGATACTGTTTTGTAACTTAATGTATCCACTTTTTGACTCCTAACTTTTTAATTAATACCTAAATACATTATTTCCCTGTATTTTGCGGATTGCAAAAATACAATTATTTTTTATAAATCAAGAAAATTATTAACAAATTATTTGTTAATATCCTGACTTACAATCTACAATTGTTAATACTAATGATTAACAGCCTTAATTGAACCCGCAAAATTAATTAATTTATTTGATTTGGAAAGTTTATAGATGTTAATTATTGAATAAAATTTTTTGTTGATCAATCCGTTTTTATTCTGATCGCACTTTTAGTTATCTTTGAGAAATTTTAAAGTTGAATGCAAAAGCTTATCCCGTTTATATACAAAAAGCATAGTTATTATTGGATTTTAATTCTTACTGCCATTTGTTTGCCTTTGTCTAAGTTTGCATTAAGTATCACAATGATTTTATTGCTTGCAAACTGGATACTTGAATGGGACTGGAAGAGCAAGTGGAACAGGATAAAATTTAACAAACCACTATGGGTTTTTACATTGCTGTTTGGAATTCATCTCATTTGGTTGGTTAACACAGAAAATACTTCTTACGCTTATAAAGATATAGGCAATAAAGTAATTCTTTTGTTGTACCCTTTGGTGATTGGATCTTCTGATAAAATATCATCAAAACAATTAAAGAATATTTTAGTATGGTTTTCTGTTGCTGTAATTGTTTCAAGTTTTATTAGCGCCGGTATTTTATTTGAGTTTACATCGTACCGTGTCGATAGCTTGCGCGATATATCTCCTTTTATGTCGCACATTCGCTTAAGTTTACTGGTTAACATGGCGATTTTTAGCTTAGCTTACATCTTATTTTCAAAGCAATTCTATTCATCTAAAACTGAAAATGTTTTAGTTGGTTCGGGAATCGTATGGTTAATCGTTTTTCTGTTTTTATTAAAATCATTTACGGGTATTCTTATTTTTATTATTGTTTCTTTGATTTTATCAAGTTTAGTTTCGGCAAAAATTAAAGAGCTGGTTCCACGATTGTTTGTACAAGTATTTATTATTACGATCGTCTTGCTGATTGCATCATATAGTACGCACACCATTTCCAGGTTTTATACAATTCAAAAGATTGACCTTAGCCTGCTGGATGAATTTACTGCGAACGGAAATAAGTATGAACATCATACATACAATAAACAGATTGAAAACGGCAATTATACCGGCTTGTATGTTTGCAAAGAAGAACTTGAAAAAGAATGGAATAAAAGGAGTGAATTGGATTATTATGGAAAAGATTACAAAGGGCAGGATGTGAGAATTACCCTAATAAGATATCTAACATCGAAAGGTTTAAGAAAGGATTCGCTTGGCATTTCAAAATTATCCGATCGAGATATTAAAAATATTGAATCGGGACTGGCAAACTATATTTACGAAAATAAATATGCCATTTATCCTAAGATCTACCAGATAATCTGGGAACTGGATGTATACAAAAAAGGAGGTAATCCTACAGGAAATTCGGTTACCCAACGAATAGAGTACTTAAAAACAGCAAAAGGAATTATTAATGATAATTTTTGGTTTGGCGTGGGTACGGGAGATGTAAAAAATGCTTTCGACAAACAATACGAAATAAATAACAGTCGGCTACCGGAGAATAAGCGATTGCGGGCACACAACCAGTATATAACATTCTTGTTGACCTTCGGGATTTTTGGGTTTATTGTTTTTGTTGTATCCATTTTTTATCCGGTAATTAAGCTGGATACGTATAAAAACTATTTATTTCTGGCGTTTCTTTTAATTGCCTTGTTATCATTTATAAACGAAGATACCTTGGAGACTCAGATTGGTGTCACATTTTTTTCGTATTTTTACTCGCTTTTTTTGTTTGGAAATAATTTGATGATTAAAAAAGAATAATAATATGTGTAAGAATTGTGAAGGATACATGCGCGAAGCGATTAAACTTTCGGTAGAAAACATTGATAACAATGGTGGTCCTTTTGGTGCAGTAATTGTAAAAGACGGTAAAATTATTGCTCGTGGAACAAATCGTGTAACATCAAATATTGATCCTACGGCACATGCCGAAGTAAATGCCATTCGCGAAGCAGCTAAAGTGTTGGGTACGTTTGATCTAAGCGGATGCGAAATCTACTCATCGTGCGAACCTTGCCCGATGTGTTTAGGAGCCATTTACTGGGCTCATCTGGATAAGCTGTATTTTGCCAATACAAAAACCGATGCTAAGAACATTGAATTCGACGATTCGTTTATTTACGAAGAACTGGACTTACCAATCGAAAAAAGAAAAATCCAAACCCGGCAGATGTTGCGAGAGGAAGCATTAGAAGCTTTCAATAAGTGGAAAACCAAAGAGGATAAAATCGAATATTAGCATGCGGCTTACTGCTGATTTTTTTATTCGTGATGTATTAGATGTGGCTCCCGATTTAATAGGTAAAAGGCTTGTTAGAAAATTCGATAACGGAACAATTAGAAAATATTTAATAACCGAAGTAGAAGCATACCGTGGTTCGGAAGACCTGGCATGCCATGCAAGTAAGGGTAGGACTCCCCGCACAGAAATTATGTTTCATGAAGGCGGGCATGTATATGTTTACCTGATTTACGGCATGTATTGGATGCTAAATGTGGTTACAGGAAAGGTGAACGTGCCGCAAGCTGTCTTAATTCGTGGAATTGAAGGTTACAATGGCCCCGGAAAACTAACCAAAGCCCTGGAAATCAATAAATCTTTTTATGGCCAAAATCTGTTAACTTCTGAAAGCTTATGGATCGAGAACGGGCTTAATCAGGTTTTGTATAAAACTACACCCCGCATAGGAATTGATTACTCTGGAGATACTTGGAAAAATAAACCCTGGCGATTTTTACTGGAGCAATAGATTATTTCCCACAATGATTATTATAATAACGAACAATTAATTCTAGCTCATAGTTTCTGAACTCCCTATCTTCAATGAGTTTAACCAGGTCCGGGCAGTCGTTGAAATACTCCATCATATCTTTTCTGAAAGAAAACGATTTTGGGCGTTTTAATTCTTCGTTTTCTTTTTGCAAAATATATCTCTCAACACTGTAGGAAGCTCCAGCCGTATACATTCCTGTTGTTCCGTTATAGGTTCCGCCAGTTCTGGATGAATAAAAATAGTTGAACAGTTTTACTTTTCCTTCGATCTCCAATTTTAAAAAAATGTATTTACTGCCTAACCGCAAATTGTTTTTTCTGGACAGCATTCTCACCTCTTCATATCCATTTTCGAACCTTATTTCTTTCGCTTTGCTCGGCCTAATAACGTGCTTTTTACCATCCTGATCGAAATACTTAATCTTATACTGTATTTTTTCGTAGTTAGGTTCTTGCATAATAAGTTTATACGGAATTTTAAAAGTTACTTCCATGGTGTCGTTCTCAAAAAGAATTGTTCCTGTAATCTTTTTTGCATGAAGAGTATAGCTGCTAAGTAAAATCAACAACACAAGAATTAGAGTATTTTTCATACTAAAGTTTCAGATTTTAATGTTTAATTATTGTTTTTAATTAAGATTTTTTCGTTGATTACAACTGCCACACTCCAGTAGTAATCCATATTCGAGTTTAATAAATCGTAATAAGCACCAAGTCTTGCTCCCAAATTAATACCGTTTGAAACCGTTTTATGATAATTAAATTTACCACTGATTAATTGTCGAATGGGTTCTTCAACAAAAATATTTGTTCTGGAATAGGTTTCGTATACCGGGTTCCCAATTGGAGCAATATGCTGGTGACCATACCAGTATCCAAGCAAAAGATCATAATCGGAATGCTTAAACTCCAGTGTTGTGTAACTTCCCATTCCATCAATAAACATTTGTTCTTTGGTGGATGATAAATCCTGATAATTTAACCAGTACGACGACAAGGAAATGGAGTTTACAATTTTAGTTCTTATAATTTTATTGAAAGCGAGTCCAATTGCATTATTATAGATGGTTACAACAGGTTCATTATTGTTATTGATTTGTCCTCCTTCGTGACGAATTAAATTCTGGAAAGGAATCTGAATAGAATAGTTGTCATTACTAATCAAATCGTACCTGGCTGATAAACCCACATTAAATCTTTCTTTGAACGGATCTTTATGGAAGATCTGATATTCCCAATCTAACCAGAGATCTGCTTTTAATCGTTCGCTGTTCCATAAAAACTGGATTCCGTTTTCAACCCGCTCGAGGTAAAATCTTTCGAAATCGAATAAGGGTTCAATCATCTCATGATTTACTGTTCCGTAAATGCTTCCCAAAATAAAATCCAAATTACGATGCAGCTTATATTGAAACGATAGTAATAAAGACAAATCGCTTTCTTCTTCACGACCATAATAAGATAATAAATTGGCACCGCCTGAAAGTTTCAGTCTTGGGTTTGGAGAGTAGATTAATTGTGGAGCAAAATTAAAACCTAACAAGGTATATCCTTTTACAATATCTCCACCATACTCGTTGTTTAGAAAAAAATTATTGTTATCAATTTGAAGAAAAAGCTGATTAGTATCGCCAGGATGAATGGTTTTATCAATTGCATAATAGCTATAATCACTCTGAGCAATTGCTTGCTTTCCAATGAAAACAGAAAGAGAAATAAATACGATCTTTTTTAAATCCATGGATTTTTATTGTGTGTTCGAAAATAAGAAAAAACCTGTAAATAATATCCTGAACAGCAGTATATTTTAGTTTTATCTTCCAATTTAACCTGTAATTTGTCGTTATTTATTTTAATTTAGAGCAATATTTTAAAAGCACAAAAAAATGAAGAATTTCCGATTTTATAACAACCTGGTTGGATGGTTAACTTTCTTAATTGCCGCGATAGTTTATTTAATGACTATAGAACCTACTGCCAGTTTTTGGGATTGTGGCGAGTTTATTGCATCGGCTTATAAACTGGAAGTCGGACACCCGCCGGGAGCACCGTTTTTTATGATTCTGGGCAGGTTTTTTACTTTATTTGGCGGCGGCCCTGAGAATGCAGCCAAAATGGTGAATGTATTATCGGCTCTTGCCAGTGCTTTTACTATTTTATTTTTGTTCTGGACCATTACGCACTTCGCCAGAAAAATAATTGTTAAAAATGATGTTTTTTCGAAAGCTAACCTGATAGCCATTCTAGGCAGTGGCTTGGTTGGTGCATTGGCATATACCTTTTCTGATAGTTTCTGGTTCTCGGCAGTTGAGGCCGAAGTGTACGCCACATCTTCCTTATTTACTGCAGTGGTATTTTGGGCTATATTAAAATGGGAACACGAATCGGATAAAAAATATTCGAATCGCTGGTTGATATTTATTGCCTATTTAATGGGACTATCCATTGGTGTGCACTTATTAAATTTGTTAGCTATTCCGGCTATTGTTTTTGTATATTATTTTAAAAATTACAAAGTTACACGCAAAGGAATAGTTGCTGCCTTATTAATTTCTGGAATTATTCTGGGTTCTGTAATGTACATAATTGTTCCCGGGGTTGTTAAAGTAGCATCCTGGTTCGATTTGCTTTTTGTTAATGGATTTGGATTGCCATATAATTCGGGGGTGCTATTCTATATAGCTTTGCTAATCACCTTAATAATATGGGGTTTAAAATATACTCATAAAAAAGGAAAAGTAGTTTATAACACCATTATATTGGCGGTTACAGTAATTTTAATTGGCTATTCATCATTTGCCATGGTTGTTATTCGGTCATTAGCCGACCCACCCATGGATCAAAATAATCCGGACAATGCATTTGACCTTTTGTATTATTTAAATCGGGAGCAATATGGCGACAGGCCATTGCTTTACGGTCAGAGTTTTGATGCACCCATGACCAGCAATAAAAGAACAAATCCGGTTTATGTAAAAAAGGATGGAAAATATATTATTGCAGATTACAAAATTGAAGTGGAGTTTGATTCCCGGTTTAAAACCTTATTTCCCAGAATGTATAGTTCAGAAGCGAACCATGTGCGTGAGTACAAAAAGTGGGTCGATTTATCGGGAAAGGAAACAACAGTAAATACCGGTCGTGGACAGGAGAAAAAAATAAAACCTTCATTCGCCGATCATATATCATTTTTTATTAAATATCAGGCCGGGCATATGTATTTCAGATATTTTATGTGGAATTTCTCCGGAAGGCAAAATGATATCCAGGGGCACGGAAATGTTTTAAATGGCAACTGGATTAGTGGAATTCCTTTTGTTGATAATGCGCGGCTTGGTGATCAGAGCATGGTTCCCGAACATTTAAAAAACAATCCTGCGCGAAATAAATATTATATGTTACCTTTTATTCTGGGCCTTGTGGGATTATTTTTTCATTACAAAAAACACAAACGCGATTTTACGGTGGTGCTGATGCTTTTTGTATTAACAGGTATTGCCATTGTGGTATATTTAAATCAGTATCCGATGCAGCCACGCGAAAGAGATTACGCCTTTGCCGGATCTTTCTATGCTTTTGCCATCTGGATCGGGCTGGGGGTTGCAGGGCTTTATGAGTTGTTTAGCAGGAAAATGCCTAAGGCTTTCTCGGCAGTGGTTGTAACAACTGTTGGACTGGTTCTGGTGCCTGGAATTATGGCTGCCGAAAACTGGGATGACCATGATCGGTCGGGACGTTACACAGCGAGGGATTTAGCTTACAATTATCTGAATTCCTGTAAAGAAAATGCCATTATATTTACCAATGGCGACAATGACACCTTCCCGCTTTGGTATGCACAGGAAGTTGAAGGCATCCGCACCGATATAAAGGTTTGTAATTTAAGTTATCTGCGTGCAGCATGGTACATTGATCAATTGAGCAGGAAATCGTACGAAGCTGACCCAATGCCCTTTAGTTTAACTCACGATAAAATTCACAAAGGCAACAGAGATATTTTACCTTTAATTGAACGAGTTGGACAACCGGTAGATGTAAAGGATGTTATTCAATTTGTGGCTAGCGATGATGCGAAAACAAAAATTAAATCGCCTTTTGTTGCCAACGAATTAATTAATCATATCCCTACAAAACAGTTTAAAATAACTATTGATCAGGATGATATTCTTAAAAAAGAAATTGTGAGCGAAAATAATAAAGATCGTATTGTAAGCGAGATGACCTGGAATATCGGACAAAGTTATTTGTATAAAGATGGATTAATGTTGTTGGACTTGCTGGCTACAAATAATTGGGAACGGCCAATATACTGGGCCATGACAGTTACCAGCACAAAGTATTTTAATCTGCAAAAATATTTTAAAGTCGACGGTTTGGCCTATCAATTGGTTCCGGTGGAAGCAAAGGCTGATGGTTTCTATCATGGCGAAGTGGATACGGATGTGATGTTCGACAATATAATGAATAAGTTTCGTTGGGGTGGAATTGATAAAAATGATATTTATTTTGATGAGAATAACATCAGGATGTTTTCTAACTTGCGAAGTAGCTTTGGACGATTAGCAGAAAAACTAATCGAAGAAAATAAAAAGGATTCTGCCATTATGGTTCTTGATCGATGCATGGAATTATTCCCCGACGAAAAGATTCCGTTTAACAATACCTTATTGCCGGTTATTCGTGCGTATTATCATGCAGAAGATGTAAAGAAAGCCAATGATTTGGTTGACAGTTTGAGCAATAAAATGTATATTGAACTGGATTACTATTTTTCTATTCCGGAAAAATATAAGAGCAGAGAAAAGGATATTACCAGCGAATTGCAGCTAAGTATGTATATTTTGCAAGAGCTATACAGAATTACAACAGATTATAATCAAACCGAGAAAAGCAAACAGATTGAAGATCGTTTTGTAATTTATATGCAACAATTTAGTTAAAATTTAATGTCTAAGAAAGAACATATTGCAGCCAAAGTGCTTCGGGATTTAACCTGGCATTTTGCAGGTAAGGAACAGGAGTTATTTATAACTTTCGACGATGGCCCTAC
>CAYVEW010000022.1:34771-37090 GCA_964450375.1 uncultured Bacteroidales bacterium | reverse complement strand
CACCTAAAATTGAAGGATAATCGGTTACTTCCTCAACCGCTGTTACCTGAATTCCCAGTTTTTCTATAAATTCTTTGGTTCCGCCTGTTGAATAAATTTTAACGTTTAACTTGTTTAGTTTATTTATTATCGGTTCCAGGTTTGTTTTATCAAACACGGATATAAGAGCTGTATTAATCCTTTTTAAGTTACTCATTTACAAAATCTTGTTAAATCCCCACAAAAATAATCAAAAAAAACTGTAAAATGGTAATCAGATAAGCTATATTATTTGCAGAAATGCTACTTATTTACCTATCTTATTAATTGTTCGAAAATATAAATAATAAGGCAAAAAAAAAATCAGTTGTTGTATATTTGTTTAAATTTCTTTTCCACGTAATTTATAATAGCACGGATGTTCATATTTAATATCATAAAAGAAAGTTTCCTTTTTTCAATTAACGCACTAAAAGTTAATAAACTAAGGACATTGCTTACACTCTTAGGCATCACCATTGGCATTTTTGCCATTATTTCGGTTTTTACGGTTTTGGATGCATTGGAAAAAACCATACGAACCAGCTTATCTTCTTTAGGCGATGATGTAATTTATGTTCAAAAGTGGCCCTGGGCACCGCCACCAGGAGAAGAATATCAGTGGTGGGAATATTTAAAAAGGCCTGTGCCAAAAATTGAAGAATATGAGCTTTTGAAAAAAAGATCAGAAAAAGCCGAAGTTGTTAATTTTGCAACATCAACCCTTCGAAATGTAAAATATAAAAGCAATACCCGGGAAAATACAATCATTTGGGCTAATTCGCATGAATTTGAAAAAATTCGAACCTTCGAACTTGAAGACGGAAGATATTTTACTCCCTTTGAATCCATTACCGGTAAAAATGTTTGTTTAATCGGGCATCAGATTGCACAGGATCTATTTCAAGGAATGAATCCGGTTGGAAAACAAATCAAAATTCAAGGCCGGAAAATAAATGTGATTGGTTTGGTAATGAAAGAAGGCAAAGACATTTTAAACACGGGCGGTAGCATGGATGAGATGCTTGTAATACCTGTTATGTATGCAAAAACAATAATGGATATTCGCAGCGAAAATTCCAACCCGATGATTATGGTAAAAGCAAAGCCTAATGTATCAATCCCTGAACTTAAAGATGAGATTCGAAGTGTAATAAGGTCGTCGAGAACTTTAAATCCGAAACAAAAGGACAATTTTTCATTAAATCAGTCTAGCATATTGAATTCTGCTCTAAACAGCATTTTTGCTGTGATTAATATGGCAGGCTGGCTGATTGGCGGATTCTCCATTTTGGTAGGAGGTTTCGGAATTGCTAATATCATGTTTGTTTCGGTTAAAGAACGTACGCATATTATCGGGATACAAAAATCGCTGGGAGCTAAACGAAAATTTATTTTATTCCAGTTTCTTTTCGAGGCAATTATGCTTTCGTTGATTGGTGGAGTGATTGGTTTGGTTCTGATTTTTGTTGGTAGTTTGATTGCCGCATCGAAAGTAGATCTGGAAATTACATTAACTCTTGGAAACATTCTGTTGGGTTTATTTATTTCTGTTCTTATTGGTGTCGTTTCCGGAATTTTTCCATCCTATAAGGCAGCAAAATTAAATCCGGTGGAAGCAATTAATACAACTTTTTAGCATATCAGGTTAACAGGATGTTAAATCGGTTCCAGGTAATTCAATTTATAGTAATCATATAGTATCTTTACAATCTGTAAACAAATATTAATTTCTAAAAACCTAAATTTATGATTAAAAGAGTATTGGGAATGCTTGCTATTGCAGGATTATTATTTTCTTGCGGAAATAAAGCGCAACAAAAAGAACAAGAAACTACCGATCAAAGTGCAGTAAAAGTAACGGTAGAGCAAATTCTAGCAGAAACATCCAGTTATGTTGAAAAAGAAATTGTAATAATCGGCACTGTAAATCATGTATGTTCGCATGGTGGAAAAAGAATGTTTATCATTGGGAAAGAAAATCCTGATGCAGCCGTTAAAATCACCCCAAACGAAACCATTGGTGTATTTGAGAAAGAATTGGAAGGAAGCAATCTAAAAGTAACAGGCATATTAAAAGAGTTAAGAATTGATGAAACATACGTTGCCAATTTAGAAAAAGAAATTCAGGAAGGAATGGATAATGAAGCCATTCATGATCATTCGGGCGGAACACACGACGAAACTGAATCGGAAGCGGAAGAAAAGAAAGCTCAGATACAAGCAATGAGAGATCAAATTGCTGAATCGGAAAATGGATACTATTCGCAATTTTGGATTGAAGCAAGTAAATTTGAAGTA
>CAYVEW010000022.1:0-34671 GCA_964450375.1 uncultured Bacteroidales bacterium | reverse complement strand
ATCGGAAAATGGATACTATTCGCAATTTTGGATTGAAGCAAGTAAATTTGAAGTAGTAGAATGTGAAGAAGAGCATGCAGAAGGTGAAGAGCATACTCACGATCATGCAGAAGGCGAAGAACATACTCATTAATATTATACAAATGTAGATTTGTCCGGAAATGCTGTTTTCCGGACATTTTTATTCCATAGCAAAATGAAACTTCGAAAACTTAACAGAAATCTACATCGGGATCTGGGCTATATCTTTTTCTTTATGACCCTTATTTACGGTTTATCGGGTATTGCCTTAAATCACATTAACGATTGGAATCCCAGTTATATAGTTAAATACAACGATTTTAAGGCAAATACTGCTGATTTATCGAAAGATAATTTAACCAGAAACAATGTAATTAAGTTAGTAGAACAATATGCCAAAGGCGAAACTTATAAAAATCATTACTTTCCAAACGACAACACGCTAAAAGTTTTTATTAAAGATGGAAATTTAAGTGTTGATTTAAATTCCGGACAGGGACATATTGAAACATCAAAGCGGCGCCCGGTTTTTCACCAGTTTAACTACCTGCATTATAATCCGCAAAAATGGTGGACAATTCTTTCCGATGTTTATGCCATATCGCTAATGCTACTTGCAATTACCGGATTATTTATTTTAAAAGGTAAAAATGGAATCACCGGCCGTGGAGCATGGCTTACAGCAATTGGAATTTTAGTACCCATCGTGTTTTTGCTTTTATATTACTGGAAAGTTTTTTAAAAAACCAGGAAAAAGGCTCGCCCGATAACCAGGTAAATAAATAATCCCATAATATCATTTACAGTTGTAATAAATGGTCCGGTAGCTAATGCCGGATCAATATTGAATCTGTTTAACAGCATGGGGACAAAGGTTCCGAACATCGATGCAAATACAATTACTGCAAATAAAGCTGAACTAACCGTTAATGTTAAGGCAAACGAGTCGCTAACGAAATAATTATAAGTAAAAATCACAGACGAGAGAATAATACCATTGATAGACGCCACGCCCAACTCCTTTAAAAGTTTTCGGCCTATCCCTTCGAATCCCATCGAGTTACTTGCTAAAGCCTGCACGATGATCGACGAAGATTGTACACCAACATTTCCGCCCATCGCAGCGATTAACGGAATAAAAAAGGCCATTTTAGGAAAGTTTCCTAGATCGCCTTCGTATACTCCCATAACCAAAGCAGCAATAATTCCACCAAATAAACCGATAAATAACCAGGGAATTCTTGCCCTTGTTAAAACCCATGCACTATCCGAGGATTCAACATCTTGCGTAATACCAGAAACTAACTGATAATCTCGTTCGGCTTCTTCGCGAATAACATCCACAACATCGTCAATGGTTATACGCCCCACTAAACGATGTAATGCATCAACCACCGGTAAAGCAACCAGGTCGTATTTATTCATAATATTGGCTACTTCTTCGGATGAAGTATCTGTTTTTACCAAAATAACATCGGTATTAATAATATTGGATACTTTTTTATTGGCTGAGGAAAGCAGTAATTTTTTTAAGGATAATGTACCTTTTAAAACACCATTATCATCAATCACATATACATAATACACTTCGTCAACATCTTCGGCTTGTTTCCGCATTTCTTTGAGGCAAGTCATTATATTCCAGTTTTCGTTCACTGTAATTAACTCTTTTGCCATTAAACCACCGGCCGTATCTTCATCGTAATTTAAAAGATCTACAATGTCTCCGGCATGATCCAAATCGGCCAAGTGCGAAATAACTTCACCTTGCTTCTCGATCGGCAACTCACCAATAACATCGGCAGCATCATCGGAATCCAACTTATCAATAAACTGCTTTGCAATAACATCGCTGGGTAAAACTTTCAGAAATCGTTCACGATCATCTTCTTCCAGCTGAACCAATACTTCGGCTGCAATCTCATCATCGAGTAACACATGCACAAACCGGGCTTCGTCGATACTTAGTTCGTTATAAATTTCTGCAATATCAGCAGGGTGAAGATCTTTGAGCCGCTCGAAAACCGCTACTTCGTCGTTTTTTTCAATTTCACCTGTTAATTGTTCAATGTACTCTCGGGTTAGTTCGAAATGCATAAACAGAAGTATTAGAAGTTACATATTATGTTAATTTTTTGAGTCGATCAGATTTGTTAAATAAATAAACTGATCCACATCTAATTGCTCCGGACGCTTATTAAAAATCTCATCATCAGTTGGTAAATTTAATAAAATACTTTTTAACGAATTACGTAATGTTTTTCTTCTTTGATTAAATCCCAACTTAACAATCCTAAAAAACAATTCTTCGTTGCAATCGAGCTGCTTTCTCTGGTTTCTTTTCAGATGAATAACTGCCGAATTTACCTTCGGTGGTGGATCAAAAACCTTAGGACCTACCGTAAACAAATAATTAATATCGTAAAATGCCTGAAGAAAAACACTTAATATTCCATAGGTTTTATTTCCGTGGCTCGCTTTAATCCGATCAGCCACTTCTTTCTGAATCATACATACCACATCTAAAACCAAGTCGCGATTTTCCAAAACCTTAAAAAATATCTGACTGGAAATATTGTAAGGAAAGTTACCTATAATTGTCATCGGTTCTTTAAACTGATCGGCCAGATCAAATTTCAGAAAATTTTTAAAAATGATTTTATCACTTAAAGATGGAAATGTTGCCTTTAAGTATTCATAAGCTTCCGAATCAATTTCAATAGCATACAAATCGATGGAATCATTTTTTATCATGATCGAAGTTAAAACTCCCGTTCCGGGGCCTATTTCCAATACGGTTTTTTGATCTAACCCACCAATTGCATCCACAATTTTTTGTGCAATATTCTGATCTTTCAAAAAATGCTGGCCTAAACTTTTCTTGGGGCGAACACTCATCTATTCTTTATGTATTAATGATTATTTAAAACTGAATCAATAAAAACCGGAAACAGTTGTATTTCGAAGCAAAGATCGGAAAACTTAAATCAATTTCAAATAAATCCTATCTTTGATCAATTAAACTTTTCAGCTTGAGTAAAAAACTAAAAATAATATTTAGTATCCTGCTAATTCTTGTATCGTATGGTTTTATCGTATACAAGGTAATCCATTTCGACAGGATTAGTGAATTAAAGGTAAGTTTCCACAAGCCAAATTCTACTCAAATTGTGCTGTTGACAACGGTTTTTATAATGATGATTTTAAACTGGAGCATAGAAAGTTACAAATGGAAAATCCTGATTGACAAAAAACAGTATTTTACTTTTCGCGAATCGTTCGTAGCCATATTAGCCGGAATAAGCATCGGTATTTTTACGCCAAATCGCATTGGTGAAATTGGCGGCAGAGCCGTTTTTTTAAAGAAAGGGAAAAGAACTTATGGCGTTTTTGCAACATCCATCGGGAGTTTTGCGCAATTTATTTCAACCATAATTTGTGGTTTAATCGGGTCAATTCTGTTTTTGATCTTCTTTAAAAACCAAGTTCCGCTTACAGCAATATTCAATAATTTAAGTTTAAGCATACTGGTTGTATTCATAATTGCTTTGCTTTGGGCTTACTTTAACGTAAAAAAGATTTTTCCTTTTTTTGCAAGATTTCGTTTTCTGGAGAAACGCCAGGAGCAATTAAGCTATTTATCGGAAATTAGAGCAAATGAATTAACACGCATCCTTACGCTAAGTATATTCCGATACTTTGTTTTTATCACTCAATTTTATTTATTACTGCTTTTTTTTAATGTACAACTAACTTTTTTAGAAGCCCTTGCATCAATTAGTTTAATTTATTTGGTAAATACAATTATACCTACCAATACCATAGCCGAACTGGGAATTAGAGGATCACTAGCCATTTTTTTTATCGGCATGTTTTCCGATAATATAGCCGGTATATTATTTTCGGCAATTCTTCTATGGATAATCAATTTAGCAATCCCTTCGATCATTGGATCAACATTCTTTCTTAAACGAAACCTTGTTTGAACAATTTATAATATACATTTGTATCCTTTTAAAAGACTTTAATACCTTTTAATCTATTAATGAATAGAAAGCTACTAAATACGGCATTTATCCTGAGCATTATAACCATCGTTTATAATGTGGCAGAAGGCATTGTATCCATTTATTTTGGTCTCGAAGATGAAACCTTATCACTGCTTGGTTTTGGCTCCGACAGCTTTGTGGAAGTAATATCAGGAATAGGTATAGCACATATGGTTCTACGCATGAAATACACAAAAGTAGAACAAACAGACAAATTCGAGCGGCAGGCTTTGCGTATAACTGGTATTGCTTTTTATTTATTAACAAGCGGCATAATTATCGGATCAATAATAAACATAGTGCAAAATAACAAACCCGATACAACCATGCCGGGTATCATTATTTCACTGTTATCAATTGCTACCATGTACTTTTTAATGCACTACAAATTAAAAGTCGGAAGAAAACTAAACTCCGATGCAATTATTTCTGATGCAAATTGTACAAAGTCTTGCTTTTATCTTTCAATAGTGTTATTTTTGTCTAGTATCCTTTACGAGATTTTTCAGATTGGATACATTGATATTATTGGATCATTAGCCATAGCCTGGTTTACATTTAAAGAAGGAAAGGAAGCTTTTGATAAAGTAAAAAAGAATAAAATCAGTTGTTGCTGCGATAGTACATGCAATAATTAAAAAATAAATAAACAATTTGATACTTTAATTGTTTATAAAGACAAATCGGTTCTGAAAGCAAGGGTTAATAACAAGGTAATTTTTCTCATAATCATTTTCTTTAAATCGCTTTCGGGACCGATTCTTTTATTATAAAAAATGGAGGTTTTATGTCATATTTTATTAATAAAATTGTTGAAACTGATTTTAATACTACTATAGAAAAAGTAATAAAACATCTTGAATCAGAAGGATTTGGTGTTTTATCCGAAATTGATGTTCAGGAAACACTGAAAAAAAAACTTGATGTAGATTTCAGAAAATATAAGATTCTTGGAGCCTGCAATCCGCCCAATGCCTACAAGGCTATTTCCAGCGAACCGTACATCGGTTTAATGTTACCATGTAATATTGTAATACAAGAAACTGATGATGGAAAAACGGATGTGTCTGCGGTAAACCCCCAAGCTTCGATGCAGGCTGTTCAAAACCAAGAACTTATTTCAATTGCAGGAGAAATTAAGAATAAACTGGAGCGCGTTATAAAATCATTATAAAAGTATGCAAACACTACGTTTTAAAACCAGCCTTAAATGTAATGGCTGTGTGCAAGCTATTAAACCCGGAATGGAATCGATTACAGAAATTGATTCGTGGAGAGTATTTCTTGATATTCAGGACCGAATACTCGAAGTTGATTTTAATGAATCTGACGATTCAGATGTATCAAGTAAAGTTATTGATACAGTTAAAAAGGCCGGTTATAGTATTGAAAAATTATAAGTCCGTTTTTTTATGGGAATTGTAAAAGAAACATATCAGGTAGAAGGGATGAGTTGTGCAGTATGTGCACAAAGTGTAGAGTCTGTGCTTTCTTCAATGAATGGGGTAAAATCTGCATCGGTTAATTTTGCCGGAGCAAGCGTTTTGGTAGAATTTGACCAAGAGCAAATTTCACCCGAAAATCTTGGCAAATCTGTTGAAAAGATTGGATATAAACTAGTCCTAAGTCAATCGGAAGAAAGCATGCAGGAGATTGAAAAGAAGGAAGAAAAGAAATTAAGGAAAGCAAAGCAAAATGCATTCTTTTCCATTGTGCTTGCTTTTCCAATTTTTATCCTATCTATGTTCTTCCATAATATTCCCTATGCCAACTGGATTATGTTAATCTTAACCATTCCGGTTTTAGCCTGGTTTGGCCGTGAGTTTTTTATTATCGCTTACAAGCAGGCAAGGCACAAATCAACCAATATGGATACTTTGGTTGCATTAAGTACAGGTGCAGCTTTTTTATTTAGTACTTTAAATACAATTTTTCCCGAATATTTAATCTCAAAAGGCATTCAGCCACATGTATATTTCGAAGCGGCTGTGGTAATTATTGCATTAATCTTGCTTGGAAGATATCTTGAAGAAAAAGCAAAATCAAGAACTTCCGATTCGATTAAAAAATTAATGGGTTTAAGAGTTAAAACGGCACGACTTATTCAAGATGGAAAAGAAATAGAAGTTCCCATTGAGCAGGTAGCCGTTGGAGATACACTTTTGATTCGGCCCGGAGAAAAAATTCCGGTTGACGGAAAAATAATTGATGGCAGTTCATCGATCGACGAGAGTATGATTACCGGTGAAGCAATGCCGGTTGAAAAAAACGAGAGCGATCTAGTAATTGGGTCAACTATAAACAGAACAGGAAGTTTTACCCTACGTGCTGAAAAGGTTGGAAAAGAAACTGTTCTTTCGCAAATTATTGAGATGGTAAAAAATGCTCAGGGCAGTAAAGCTCCCGTGCAAAAATTTGCCGATAAAGTAGCGTCTATATTTGTTCCTGTTGTAATTAGCATTGCAATTGTGAGTGCCCTTATTTGGTTTGTTTTTGGCCCCGAACCAAAAATTACTTACTCTTTTGTAACTTTAGTAACAGTTTTAATTATAGCCTGCCCTTGTGCGTTAGGCCTTGCAACGCCAACCGCATTAATGGTTGGAATTGGCAAAGGAGCCGAAAATGGTATTCTGATAAAAAATGCCGAATCGCTGGAACATGCGCGTAGTATTGATGTAGTGGTGGTTGATAAAACAGGAACAATTACCCGAGGAAAACCTGAAGTTAGTGAAATTGTGTGGCTGCAAAGTGATCTTAAAAGAGATCAGATACTGGAAGATATACTGGCCATAGAGAAAAAATCTGAACACCCTTTGGCCGAATCTATTGTGAGATATCTGAACTTTTTATCGAATACCAGCCTGAATGTGGTAAAATTCCAAAGTGAAACAGGCATGGGCGTTTCTGCTATGGTTTACGATAACGAGTATTTAATTGGAAATTACCAGTTAATGAAAGAACACCATGTTAACATTGAAGATGAGCATGATTATTTCAAGCAATTCGGAAATGTAACCGAAACGCAGGTTTTCGTTGCAAAAAATAAAACCATCGTGGCATTATTTAGTATTGCCGATCAGATTAAAGACAGTTCAGTTCGTGCTATCCGAAGCTTACACACTATGAATCTTCAGGTACATATGCTTACCGGCGACAATTATGGAACAGCACAGGAGATTGCCCGACAAACAGGAATTGATCAATTTAAAGCCGAAGTATTGCCACATGATAAATTAGATTATATTAAAGCTTTGCAACAAAAAGGTTTAAAAGTAGCAATGGTAGGCGATGGCATAAACGACTCTCCTGCCCTTTCGCAGGCAGATTTAGGAATTGCCATGGGAAACGGTACCGATATTGCCATGGAAAGTGCCGACATAACACTGGTAAAAGGCGATTTACATAAAATTAGCGACGCCATTTTGCTGTCGAAAGCAACGGTAAAAACCATACGCCAGAATCTTTTTTGGGCCTTTATCTACAATATTATTGCAATTCCAATTGCTGCCGGATTACTATATCCGATCAATGGTTTTACATTAAATCCAATGATAGCAGGTGGTGCCATGGCTTTTAGTTCGGTTTCGGTGGTACTGAACAGCTTAAGATTAAAATCGAGAATTTAATGGCAAATCTTCACAAGTATAAAAAGCTGTTTGCTTTATTATTCTGGGTTTGTATTCTTTCCATTATCGTATTTTCAATCATTCCCAACAGTCCTAAGATGCAAGCAAATATGGGAGACAAACCGTTTCGAATCGATTATGCATTGCATTTTATGGCTTATTTTAGCCTGTCGTTTTTGTTTTTCCTTTGGAAATCGGATCAATACTTTAGAATTAGAAAACACTTGCTTGTGTTTTTTTTAATGGGAGCCCTATTTCTATCGCTCTTTACTGAACTTGCCCAATCCATTTTACCAAACAGATCTTTTAACCCCATGGATTTTTTATTCAATGTAACCGGAATTTTGATTGGTGTAATTTTTCCAACGGTTTTATTCAGAAGCAATTAATTAAATACATCGGATTAAACAGTTAACTCCAAACACCTGCAATAGAAGTTCCACAGTAATTACACTTACTGTTTTTAACATTGTTTTGAAGAATTTTATAACCTTTTCGCTCAATTACAACTTCTTTACAATTAGGACAGTATGTGTTTTGATTATCGGAACCGGGAACATTTCCAACATACACATACTTGATTCCTTCATTCCTGGCAATGTCGTAAGCTTTATTTAAAACACTTACGGGAGTAGATGGCAAGTGGGTTAACTTATACATGGGTGTAAAGCGGCTAAAATGCAAAGGAGTATCATCAAAACCATTTTTGTACAACCATTTGCACATACGCTCGATCATATCCAAATCATCGGTCCACTCGGGCACAATTAAATTTGTAATTTCCAACCAAACGCCTTCATCCTTTAAAATCTTAAGTGTATTTAAAACAGGCTGCAACGAGCCAGCATTTAAACGGGCATAAGTTTCATCACTAAAACTCTTTAAATCGATATTAGCAGCATCAACATACTTTGCAACTTCCCGCAATGGATTTTCATTTATGTATCCAGCCGATACCATTACATTTTTTATTCCGTGCTCGTGTGCTATTCTCGATGAATCCAGGAAATATTCGTAAAAAGCAATGGGCTCCGAATAGGTATAAGCAATTGATTTGCAATTATAATATGCCGCTTGCTGATGAACCTGATCGGGCATTAATTCGTAGTTACGTGTTTCCTTGGGGCTTACCTGCGATATTTGCCAGTTCTGGCAATTCAAACAGGCTAAGTTACAACCTGCAACTGCCAGGGAATATGTTCTGCTTTCGGGCAGAAAATGATATAAGGGTTTCTTTTCAATAGGATCAACGTGCAATGAGCATGGGTTTCCATAGCCTATGGAGTAAATTTTCCCTTTATAATTAAGCCTTGATCTGCAATCGCCAACTTCACCTTCTTTTAACGTACATTCGTTCGGGCAAATCAAACACTTTGCTCCCCTTGGCGTATCGATATAATGTGTTGATAGCTTGCTCCATTTCCATAAATCATCCTGAATAAAAGAAATGCTTTTAGTTATTGCATTAACTTTACTAAACCCCAGGGCGCAAGTACCTAAAAAACTATATTTAATAAAATCTCTTTTATTCATTTAGCTTGTATGCTTTACATTTAAAACCATCACAAGTTAAGACTATTCAGACTTAGTTTCAAGGATGTATAAATACTATTCCTTGTAATTTATAACAGCCAGATTAAAAATACCTACAACAAAAACCGACCAGCCAAAGCCTAACATTGGAATCAAGTAGATGGTAAATAAAAGTGCTCCCGTTGCTGCCCCTAGCAAATCAAGACCATAAGCGGTAGATGCAATGCTTGCATAATCGTTCTGAATTATTTTACTGGCAACGGAGAAAATTGCTCCGGTTAAGATAGAGATGACCAATAGAAAAAAAGTAAATAGTATAAAAAGAACAGCATCGTGTATTTGAAGATTTTTAAAAATGAAAAACACGGCAGGTAAGACAAATGAGAATATGGCAACACTTATTTGTAAATCCCTAAATAGTTTTTTATTAGCAGTTCGTAATTTAGGAATGTAATACGATCCTAAAGCTAAGCCTCCCATAAAAATCATTATAAAAACCCCTGCAACGGCATAAACGTATCCGAATAAAACCTGAAAAACCAACATGAGTACAATTTCGATACTGGTTCCTGCAAATCCGGCAGCAAAAACACCTTTATAAACTCGCCCTGCTTTAACAAAAAAGAATCCGGAAAATAATATGATTAAAATCGCCGGAATCCAGTATTGAATATTAAACCGGCTCATCCAAAGTTTAATCTGACTTTGGTAAAAAACAGGGCTAAAATATTTATTTAAAGGAGCTTCCGGGTTTAATTGACCAGTAATTTGCTGGCTTCGCATTTTTAAAAGTTCATCATCGAAATAAAATGGATTAACATATTCATTCTGGATATTTCGTTGATCAATTCTTTCTGCAATCTGATAACTTAATTCTGCATCTGATGCTAACAGAAAATCTTGTCCGACAGGCAAAACCATTACATTCTTGAATTCAGATTGTAAGGTACCATAAATAATTGAAAGGAATTTCTTTGATTCTTCGTTAAGATAATTGGCACTCGATGGTAGCGATAAACTAACCACCGCATTGTTACTAAGACAATCCTTGAGCATCCCGAAAAATTCGCTGGTATAGTATCTGTTAAGCTGTATGGTGGATGGTTTGGGCAAATTAATCATCACCACATCGTACTTTTTTGTATTGTGTTTAATGTAACGGATAGCATCTTTTTTTATTAGCTTAAGTGATTGATACGACTCGGCTTTGAAATACTTTTTTGCCAGCTCCATCACTTCCGGATTTACATCCACATAATCGATACTTTCAATAGGATACTTAACAATTTCATCTACAATACCGGATGTGATTCCGGATAATACCAACACATTTTTAGGATCGGGATGCTGAACCATGGATAAGTGAACAGACTCTTCGCGAGAAACAACATCGCCCGATGAAGCCATCAACACATTATTCTCGTAATAATTTGTTTGTCCGTTTTGCTTGGTAATAACAAACACACCAAAAGGCGAGTCTTTGGCAAAAGTAATTTCCTGTCCGGGGAAAGCCATTTTTCTTATTTGCTTATCCAGATCGTTATTAAGAAATAAAAAACTAAATGCGATGGTAATAAAGAAAATGATGCCTGTAAGATAAAAGTAGTTTGTTCGAATACTTAAGATCAGCACTGTAACAGAAACTACAAACATAATTAAAAACAAACTCTGAAAAGTTGATAATACCCATATTAATACAAAATTAAGGATTAAGCCGCCCACCAAACTCCCTAAAGATTCCCAGGCATAAACATCACCAATTTTGTTCGATCTGCAAATGATTGACTCCTGTTTTGATAAAAGCGTAAATAAAATACCTGAAACAATACAAAATGGTGCAAGAATAAACATTGAATAATAAAAGACATGAAGAACTCCGGCCGTAACACCAGGTAGAAATATTGAATGCCAGATAATATGCAATAATAAAACACTTACCGTTGGCAAAAAGGCAAGAACACCCAGAAAAACCAATATCCAGATTTTTCTTTTGTCGTCGCTTTTAAAAAACCGTCCAAGGTAAGCACCCAATCCGGTCAGAAGCATCCAATTGGCCAGAATAATCCCTATAACCAATTCGTTGCCACTAAAAAATGTTAAGAACTCCCGAAGTAAAATTACCTGACTAACCAATGAGATAAAACCCAGCAAGATGATACCGGGTTTAACTAGGGCTGACTTAGAATTCTGAATCATATTTTATTTATTACTTTGCTTTGTGAATAGAATTTTTAGGGCTTTTTTAAAATAACTTAAGTGCCAGAGAAAATGGAAAAATGCAATTACAAACCAAACCAGGCCAAACCCCACGTGTATTTGCAACAAAACATATGGAACATTGATATTTAGCTCAAAACTATAAACAAAAGCCATAAATAAGCCCAAAAGCCCGGCAACAAAAAACGAAACCAACAACAATAGATTCCAGATTCGCCGATGGCTAATAAATTTAAAATATCTTGTTTTGGTGATTAGATAACTAATAGTATAAATTAATACACTTGATAATAAAATCGGTAAAAATCCATAAGTACTCATAGTTATTCTTTTTTAAGGTCTGTTTCGCCAAAGACCAATGCTTCATAGGTATAAATATCGGCATCTTTCCAGCCTGCCCATCCAATTCCGGCTTTATTTCTTGCACAGTAGCCCAGAAATTCTTCTTTGGTCCACCCTGTTTCCAAAGCAACCTGCGGAAGAAAAGTTCCTGAAGTAAAACCCTTTTTGATATATATTCCATGACGCCCCATCTCAATTTCATCAATAGAATCAATCTTTTTTAAAGGAGTTAAAACAGATATTTCAATATCCAGTTTGTCCATTTCGTTCAATTCTACTGTTGGAAAACGAGAATCTTCTGTTGCGGCGGCAATTGCCATTCTTTGTACCACTTTATACAATGGCTCGTCGACAATAAACCTGCCAATACAACCGCGCAATGCACCTTCCTTATGAAGCGTAACGAAAGCACCACATTTTGATTCCATTATTTCAGTTAAATCAAACTGTTTAACTGACATGGTTTTTCCCGTTTTTAAATATTCAACAATGGTTGAACGGGCAATTTTTAGCAACATTTCTTTCTCCTGATTGCTTATTTCAAATTGATTTTCGGACATATCGCGTTTCTTTTTTTTTGCAAATACAATGGCATGATATCCAACCACCCTGCTTTTATCCTTTAAAACATCTCCTGAGTTTTGATAATCAACAGCAATCACTTCCATATCGGGCATTTTCTCTGTAATATTTAGCAAAGTGAGCACAGCGGGCCATGCACATAAACTCGTAACAAGATTCTCAATATTCAGAGATGCATTGGAATTAATCGCATCAATTAAATTAACTACAGAATTAGACACGATCGCATTTTTCGTATTATTATCAACCTTTACCGCATCTTCGTACTTGGGATAATGCGAAAAATCGGCACTAATAATAAATAAGTTTTTTTCGTTTACATACATTGCCAGGGCATCGGCTATCTTTTTAACATCGCCCAGCGTTTGAGTTCCTGTAACAATCGGGACAATCTGAAAATCTTTATTCATTTTATATTGCAAAAATGGCAATTGTACCTCCAGGCTATGTTCCGAAGCATGAGCATCCGCATTAAACTCAAAAATTTCGTGTTCATCGATTAACTTGTTAGCCAAGTCCCGGTTGACTTTTACTTTTCCCAGTGGTGTAATATAATCGCCCTGATTATAGATTGACGCTCCATTAAACGCAACCCGATGACTGGTTGCCAGAATAAAAATGTTATCGTAATCCTTATCCGGATCGATTTGATTAAAAGCAGATGCTGCCACTTTACCAGAATAAACATAGCCAGCATGTGGAGAAATAATTGCCAGCACATCCTCATAGGTTTTTACGTTAGTCGCCTGAGCAAACAGCAATTCTAATTGTGCTTTTAACTCCACAGGATTTTCGGGATAAAACGATCCTGCAACCACCGGCTCCCGATCAGTGCACTGAAGTTGCCGCGTATCTTTTGTTTGAGATTTACAATGTATAAATCCAACCACAAACAAAAGTAAAATCGTATATCTTATTAGCTGTTTCAATTTTGTTTATTTGATATAAGCGAAGTTATGAAAATTGAATTCCTAAAGCAATTTCTGTTAGATTTTATTACTTTTGAATGGTATGATTATAGCAGGATACATAGTATTTATAATTACAGCTAGTTATTCTTTAACTATTTTATTATTGGCAGTTGGATGGTATAAACTAAAAAGAATAAAAAAATATGATACATATAATCCAATCCCGGTGAGTGTAATCATTGCCTGCCGGAATGAAGAAGAGAACATTGGAAAACTGCTGGGCTCTTTGTGTTCTCAAAATTATTCGAAAAAATATACTGAAATTATTATTGTTGATGATCACTCCGAAGACAATACGCGAAATATAGTTTCAGCATGGATTAAAAAACATCAGAACATTCGTTTGTTAAATTTACCAAAAAACACACGAGGAAAGAAAAAAGCAGTTGCAACAGGAGTTGAAGCAGCACGTTCAGAAGTAATATTAACCACCGATGCCGACTGTACAATGAATTCCAACTGGCTATCTGCGATGGTTTCGTACTACATTGAAAACAAACCGGCACTTCTTTCAGGCCCTGTCACTTTTCAAGAGTCTTCCAATGTTTTTCATCAATTCCAGAACCTGGAGTTTTTAAGCCTGGTAGGTTCAGGTGCCGGAGCAATTGGCATTAAAAAACCCATCATGAATAATGGTGCTAATATGCTGTTTCAAAAAGGAATATATTCAGAAATATCATTAAATGAACAACTTGCATCTGGTGATGATATTTTTTTGTTGCTTAATGCAAAAAAGAAAAATAAAAAAGCAGTTCATTTTATTAAATCACAGGATGCAATAGTATACACTGAGCCATGTGCCAATATCTCAGATTTTTTTAATCAACGTATTCGTTGGACATCAAAAAGTAAAACCTATCGCGATTTTGATATTGTTTTTACTGCACTGAGCGTTGCTCTGTTCAATATAAGCCTTGTCGCTTTGGCTGTTTTTGGTATATCAAATCAAATATCACTAATCTGGTTAGTTTATATTTTAATTACAAAAACGGCACTTGATTTATTATTACTTATACCTGTAACTTTCTTTTTCAAGCAAAAAAAATTACTTGCTTATTTTATTCCTTTGCAACTTATTTACCCTTTTTATATAGTAACTACATTTATTTTTGGAATGATTGGGAAATTTTGGTGGAAAAACCGTAAATCACAATAAAAAGGATATTTTTGATCTGGAAATGATTTTTCGAAAAAAACATATTGAAATCAGTGGTTCGTTAAACTACCTTGCCTGGCAACGATTTAAGAAAAACCGACTGGCATTAAGCGGCTTGTTAATAATTGTTATTGCAGTAATAATCGGAATTTTAGGATATACCATTACACCTGACAAAACAGCCTACGCCAACAATCAGATTCTGGAGATTTCAACTCAAAAACCAGGATTTAAATGCAGTATGTTAAAAGTGAGAAAAAACATTCAGCATCAAAAACAAGGTATTTTTCAAGTTATGTTTTTAGGCAGGAATACAGAATACAATTATATCCCAATCAATGGTTACCATTTTACTGAATCAAAAATAATTATTGAAGAATTTAATGATGAGCACCACGAAGAACCCATTTACAAGGAACTGAATCCGGTTGATGTAATTAAACCAATACAAAACAGTGGTACAATTTCTTTTAGTAAAAATCAGTTTACTTATACCGCGCTTGACGGCACGCTTGAATATATTTCTTTCGACAAGGTAAAACAGATCATTGAATCGGAACACCTTGTTGAAAAGAGATACCTTTTGGGAACCGATCGCTTTGGAAGAGATTTATTGAGTCGTTTATTAATTGGAACCAGAATATCGCTTTCGGTCGGATTTATTTCGGTTTTTATTTCCTTAATCATTGGGATTACCCTGGGAGCCATAGCCGGATATTTCCGTGGAGTTGTCGATCGAATAATTATGTGGTTAATTAATGTGGTATGGTCTATTCCAACATTACTTATGGTTATTGCCATAACACTTGTCATCGGAAAAGGTTTCTGGCAAATTTTTATAGCGGTGGGATTAACCATGTGGGTTGAAGTTGCCCGGGTGGTGAGAGGGCAGGTGCTTAGTATTCGCGAAAAAGAATATGTTGAAGCAGCCCGGGCTTTAGGATTTAGTAATCTTCGAATTATCTTTAAACACATATTACCCAATGCAATGAGCCCGGTAATTATTATTTCAGCTGCCAACTTTGCTACAGCCATACTACTCGAAGCCGGATTAAGCTTTTTAGGAATTGGCGTTCAACCACCGGTGCCATCCTGGGGAATTATGATTAAAGAACACTATGGTTATATTATTATGGATAAGGCTTATTTAGCAATATTCCCGGGATTAGCCATCATGCTTATGGTACTTTCATTTACAATTGTCGGGAACGGTTTGCGCGACGCACTGGATACCCGAAAATAATTTTATCCCAAAAGAATTATCATTCATCAAAATTTATTGATTAAATATCAATAAAATTAAACATCCACCTATTTAGATTTGTTTTTATTTCATGTTACAACATTTATTATCTTGAAATATGAAAGACTTTTTAAAACACACGCTTAACTTATTAAAGGAGAGAGTGAAGTATAATATGAACATTATACACAATAACGAAAAAACAGTGCGTAAAATTTTAAAGGAACCTGTTTCTTCGCACCGATCTGAGCGCCTGAATGAAAAATACAATCTAAATAAAACCATGTTGGATGAAAACAACGATTCCATAAAATTACAACTTAGTATTATTCAGTTTTTAGATAAATACGGTAAACAGATAGAAGAATTTAACCATAAGGTTGAACAAATGATTCCTGAGCTTAAGAAAATACAAAACGGAATCAATTTTCCGGAAACAGATCAGGATAAGCCTGATGCGCATAACGAACTGAGTAGAAATGATTATCTTGATTTAACCATTCATAAAGGAATTGAATTTGATCATCAACATCCCTATTTTAATGATCAGGATTTCTTGAACGATCTGCTGGAATATTATAGTAGTGTGGAAGATTTTGAGATGTGTTCGAAACTGCTTGTTAATGTAAATAAGAACAACAAACTAATGAATAATTAAACTATCCTATGCCATCTGAAATAAAAATCCTGGTAAGTAACCAGGATTTTTTTATAGACTTCGCTTATTCATAAGCAAATATGCCATTCCAATAAAAAAGCCAATATATCCTGCAGCCAGAATAACTGTTATGCCCAAAGGCAAATTCTCGGGTAATAAACCCATTTCGCTAAAATCTAACGAACTGGTTCCCGATGCGGTGGTATACTCTTTTTCCGAAGCCATCGTTAATACTTCGGGGCGTGGTGTTAAATTCGAAATAATTTTCAACGGGAAGTAACGTCGGGCTTCCGCTTTAAAAAACAGGCGAATAATTCCCTCAACCGGAAAATAAACCAAAAACAATATAATAGACAAGGCCGTATTACGGAATATCAGTGCAAAAAATAAACCCAGTGTCATATAACCAATGGCCTGAATAAAATAAATAAGTATTAAATAGGATTTATCGATCATTAAGTCGAAACTAAATTCATTCGAATAGATTAAGCCAAAAGCGATAACAGCAATTAGCACCATTAAAAAAGTGTATATGGCAATGGTGAAAATTAGTATTAATTTACTGTGCACCAAATCATTTCGACTAAGCCCGTCGATAACATTTTGCCTGAATGTACGATAGGAAAATTCGTTGCCAACCAGCGTAATCAGAACAATGGTAAGAAATATATTAAACCAACTGGCTACCCAGGGAAAAAATCCCCAGATATTAGGAAACTGATATAAACCTTTTATTGAAAATCCCGGCACACTAAAATGTACTCTGGATACCACCAATATCACTAAAAAGAATAGCAAAAAATGAATAATCATTAAGGTTTTAAATGCCGGATACGACAGGGCTTTTATTTTTTCCAGGCTAAATAACTTCTTCATTTCGTTTTTTATTAAAATATTATTTTACTAATTGTAAGAACTGATCTTCGAGGCTTTGTTTTTTCACAAGAATCTTAGTAAGTATAAAACCATTCTCTACACAAAGCTTATTTAAATCGCTTACATTATATTCACTGTTTAGCACTACCGCCAGATCTTGTTCAACAGGATAAATATCTTTAGCAAGTTTCGATTCTTTAAGCATTTTCAATAGTTCTTCTTTTTTATCCGAGTTAATGATAACCGTTTCTTCGGCCGATAAAAGTTCTCCTACTCTTCCATTTGCAATGAGCTCGCCCGATTTTAAAATGGCCACATGCGAACACACTTTTTCTACTTCGTCGAGTATATGACTTGCCAAAATAATCGTCTTACCTTCGTTTGCCTGCGATTGAATAATATTCCGAACTTCGGCAAAGCCTTCAGGATCGAGTCCATTGGTAGGTTCATCCAAAACCAAAACTTCCGGATTGCCAATTAAAACAGCAGCCATCGACATACGTTGTTTCATACCCAACGACAGATGTCCAAAATTTGTGTGTTTTCTTTTTAATAAATTGGCAATCCCCAGTGCATTATTAATATCATCTTCCGGAGCATCTTTAATTTTAGCTACAATTTTTAAATTCTCCCATAAAGATAGGTATGGATAAAAATTCGGAGTTTCGATTAATGAGCCAATGCGCCTGCGGGCCATTTTAGTAAAAGGCTCATTAAACCATTGATAACTTCCGCCATTGGCATTTAAAATTCCAAGAACAACTGCCAGGGTGGTTGTTTTGCCGCTACCATTTGGTCCTAGAATTCCATAAACTTCACCTTTGTTTACCGTAAATGAGACATTACGAACAGCCTGAAGACTTCCGTAATTTTTACTCAGATTATTTATTTGTAATACCTTTTCCACAGATAAATATTTTTTATGGTTAAAAAATAAGGGAATTTTATGGTTCCCTTATGTGTGTATTTTAATAGACGAATGAGTTTTGAATTAGTTACCCAATTCAGAGAAAAATTTTATACGCATTAAGCGAACTTCTTCTTCTGAATATTCTTCTTCGCCCAATTCTTCTAGTGCTGCATCGATCGATTCCGTCTCGGCTTCTTCTCGAAAATATTCGTAAATATCTTCCTGTTTATCTTCATCAATTACTTCATTAATGTAATAATCGATATTTAGTTTGGTTCCCGATTGTACGATCGATTCAATTTCGTCGAGCAGTTCGTGCATTTCCAGTCCTTTTGCATCTGCAATATCCGGAAGTGGCATTTGGCGATCTATGCTTTGTATTATATAAACTTTGATTCCCGATTTATTTACTACCGATTTTACAACCATATCCATAGGACGTATAATCTCTTTTTCTTCCACATATTTTGCAATCAGATCGATAAACTTTTTACCATATTTCTGAGCTTTACCAGCACCAACACCAACAATTTGCTGCATTTCTTCAAGAGTAACCGGATATTGTATGGCCATATCTTCTATAGATGGATCCTGGAAAATAACAAAAGGAGGAAGATTTAACTCTTTGGCAACTTTTTTTCTTAAATCTTTTAAGATGGTAAATAACTCGTCATCTACTGCTCCCGATTTTCCGGCTCCCGATTTAGCATCCATTTCATCATCAACGGTTTCGTAATCGTGATCTTTTGTAAGCATGAAGGATTCAGGATTTTTAATAAAATCTCTACCAGCATCTGTTACACTCAGCAGCCCATAATTCTCAATATCTTTTTCGATAAAGCCTGCAACCAAAGCCTGACGCATTGCTGCCGTCCAATATTTCGTATCATGATCTGATCCTTCTCCAAAAACATCCAGTTCGTGATGTTTATATGATTTAATGGCCGTATTTTTAACTCCAGCCAATACATTTGCCACATGTTCTGCTTTAAACTTTTCCTTAACAGCAATAATTGTCTGTAGTGCTAACACTACATCATCTTGTCCTTCAAACTTTTCTTTTGGATGATTACAGTTATCACAATTCTCACAGTTCTCTACTTCATATTGTTCTCCAAAATAATGTAGTAGATTTTTTCTGCGACAAACCGAACTTTCAGCATATGAAACCGTTTCTAACAACAACTGTTTGCCAATTTCTTGTTCGGCCAAAGGTTTACCCTGCATAAACTTTTCAAGTTTCTGGATATCTTTATAACTATAAAAAGCAACACATTTACCTTCGCCACCATCGCGTCCTGCACGTCCTGTTTCCTGGTAATAACCTTCCAGGCTTTTTGGAATATCGTAATGAATAACAAAACGCACATCCGGCTTGTCGATTCCCATTCCGAAGGCAATTGTGGCCACAATCACATCCACATCTTCCATTAAGAATTTATCCTGATTAAGACTTCTTGTGGCTGCATCCATTCCGGCATGGTATGCCAGGGCCTTAATTCCATTTACTTGCAGTATTTCTGCTAATTCTTCAACTTTCTTTCGGCTTAAACAATAAATAATTCCCGATTTGCCTGAATTGTTCTTTATAAACTTTATTATCTCCTTGGCTGCATTCACTTTTGGGCGAACTTCGTAATATAAATTTTCACGATTAAATGAAGATTTAAAAACATTGGCATCCATCATATCCAGGTTTTTCTGAATATCGCTTTGTACTTTGGGAGTAGCTGTTGCAGTAAGTGCTATAACGGGTGCCGTTCCAATTTTATTAATAATTGGTCTTATTCTCCGGTACTCTGGCCTGAAATCGTGCCCCCATTCTGAGATACAGTGGGCTTCATCTACCGCATAAAAAGAAATCTTAGCTTGTTTAAGAAATAATATGTTTTCTTCTTTGGTTAACGACTCGGGAGCCACATATAAAAGTTTGGTTTTACCATCCAACACATCTTGTTTTACTTTTTGCATCTGTGTTTTGGTAAGCGACGAATTTAGAAAATGTGCAACTCCTTCTTCGGTACTAAAACCGCGCATGGCATCTACTTGATTTTTCATCAATGCAATTAAAGGAGAAATAACAATGGCTGTACCATCCATTATTAAAGATGGCAATTGGTAACATAGCGATTTTCCTCCACCGGTTGGCATTAAAACAAACGAATCATTCCCATCGAGAACGTTTCGAATAATTACTTCCTGATTACCTTTAAAAGCATCAAATCCAAAATATTTTTTCAGATATTCTTTCAAAGAAATGTCCGCTCCACTCATATCAATTCAATATATGTAAGTAAAAAATAAGATTTAGGTTTGTTTATAAAAAAAATAAACTTTATTCAATTCAACAAATTTTTAAGCTATTTATAAAACATCTTTAAAAGAAACCTTAAAGATATTTCTAAAATTAAATACATTTGTATCATAAATTTACGATAATTATTTTAAAAAAGTAATAAATAGCATTCATTTTTGATTAATAATGAATCTTGTATTTAAGCAGAAAACATGGATATAAATAAATTAGCAAAAGAAACCATACTACAGGAAGCAGAATCGATTAAAAAGCTGGCCAATTATATCGACGAAGATTTTGAAAACACAGTTAAATTATTGCTGGAAAGCAAGGGGCGTGTGGTTATAACAGGCATTGGGAAAAGTGCAAACATTGCACAAAAGATTGTAGCTACACTAAACTCAACAGGAACTCCGGCAATTTTTATGCATGCGGCCGATGCCATCCATGGCGATTTGGGTATTATCCAAAACGACGATGTAATTATTTGTATTTCTAAAAGTGGAAACACGCCGGAAATAAAAGTATTGGTTCCCTTAATTAAAAGCCGGGGCAATAAACTAATTGCCATGGTATCAACTGTAGATTCTTTTCTTGGCAACCAGGCTGATTTTGTGTTAAAATCAACCGTTGAAAAAGAAGCCTGTCCGAATAATCTGGCACCAACAAACAGTACCACAGCACAATTGGTTTTAGGCGATGCTCTTGCTGTTTGTTTATTGGAATACCGGGGTTTCTCGAGCGAAGATTTTGCAAAATATCACCCGGGAGGTGCTTTGGGTAAAAAACTATACATGCGGGTAAGCGATTTATATAAAAACAACGAAAAACCTAAAGTTTCTGTAAACGATAATGTTAAGGATGTAATAATAGAAATAAGCTCAAAATTTCTGGGTGCAACTGCTGTGCTCGATGAATCTGAAAAGTTAGTTGGTGTTATTACCGATGGTGATATCAGGCGAATGTTACAAAAGCATGATACATTTAAAGATTTAACTGCAAAAGATATCATGTCGATAAACCCTAAAACCATTGATAAAAATGAGTTAGCCATTAACGCTTTTTATTTAATGGAGCAAAACAATATTACACAACTGGTGGTTGCAAAAGATAAAAAATACCTGGGAATTGTTCACTTACACGATATTCTAAAAGAGGGCATTGTATAAACAGAAAAGTATGACAGGCACAAAAGACATGACATTTCTTGAGCATCTTGAAGAATTAAGATGGCACTTGATTCGAGCTTTCTCTGCCGTTATACTTGTTGCAATTGTAGCTTTTATTTTTAAAAATATAGTTTTCGACCAGATTATTCTGGCTCCTAAAAATCCTGCCTTTTTTACAAATCAACTCCTATGCAGATTGGGCAATATGGTAGCCATTCCAAAACTTTGTATTAATGCCGAGCCGTTTCAGCTTATCAGCATTAAGATGGCAGGACAGTTTACCATGCACATCACTACTTCCATTTTTGCGGGTATTATTGTAGCTTTCCCTTACATTTTCTGGGAATTCTGGCGATTTTTAAAACCTGCTCTATACGAAAAAGAAGTAAAACATACTCGTGGAGCAGTTAGTATCAGTTCTTTGTTGTTTTTAACCGGAGTATTGTTCGGCTACTTTATAATAGCCCCATTATCAGTTCATTTTCTGGGATCCTACAATGTGAGCAGTGAAGTAATTAATCAGATCAATTTAAAATCATACATAGGAACAATAACTTCTGTAACTCTTGCATCGGGAGTAACATTCGAGTTGCCGGTATTAATCTATTTTTTAAGCAAGGCCGGGTTGGTAACTCCCGAATTCCTGGTAAGATACAGGCGCCACGCAATTGTACTGATTCTAATTCTGGCAGCTACCATAACACCTCCGGATATTTTTAGCCTGATTCTTGTTACCTTTCCTCTTTTAATTCTTTACGAAGCTGGAATACTAATTTCCAAAAAAATCGTTAAAAGATTAGATAAGTAAAGAATTATCAATTAACTTACTTTTAAGCAAAAGGTACAGATGAGAAATAAAATCATTTTCTATACATTTATTTTGTTGATTGCACTTTTTTGTAGCACATCTGTATTCGCTCAAATTACAAAAATCAGGGGAATCATTAAAGATGCTGAAACCAACGAGCCCATTGCATTTGCAAATGTTAGTTTTAAAAATTCAACCGTTGGAACGATTACCAATACCGATGGTGAATACTTTCTGGAAACCAGAAATAATTACGATTCCATAGTGGTTTCATTTGTAGGCTATAAACCGCAAGCCGCTTTTGTCAGAAAGAATCAATACCAGGAAATTCATTTCGCGCTGGAATCAAATGTTTATGCCCTTGACGAGGTTGTTGTTAAGCCAGGCGAAAACCCGGCGCATCCAATATTACGAAATATTATTGCCAACAAACACAATCATAATCCGCGTAAATTCGATTCATACGCATATAAGCTATATAATAAAGTCGAAATTGATATAAACAATGTGGATGATGATTTTAAAAATAACCGGTTATTGCGCGACTTCCAGTTTATTTTCGATTATGTGGATACATCTGCCATAACAGGAAAGTCGTATCTTCCAATCTTTATAACCGAATCGTTTTCTGAATATTATTACAATCGTTTCCCAAAAATAGAACGAGAAATTATTACAGCCACTAAAATTTCTGGTGTTGAAAATGTAAGCTTATCTCAATTTACAGGGAAAATGTATCAAAAAATTAACATTTACGAAAACTATGAAACGGTTTTTGAACCCGGCTTTGTAAGTCCGATTGCAGATTTTGGGCTTCTGTTTTACAAGTATTATTTAATTGATAGTGCATTCATTGGTAATAAATGGTGTTATCAAATCTCTTTTGTTCCCAAACGAAAAATGGAACGAACCTTCCGTGGCGATTTCTGGGTAAACGATACCACATTTGCCATCGTAAAAATTCAAATGCGCATGTCGAAAGATGTTAATATAAATTATATCAACGATTTTGTGGCCGAATATGAATTTGCTCCGGTGGATGACAGTTTATGGTTTTTAAAAAATGAAAAACTCTTTTTCGATTTTAATCTAACCGATAGAACCCTGGGATTTTTCGGCCGAAAGAATACAAGCTATATGAATATTGAGCTTAACACGCCCATTCCGGATGAAGTATCTAAAATCAACGATAATGTTATCGTAAATGAATCTGCTATAATAAATGACGAAACATATTGGGAAAACAGACGACCAATAGATTTAACCCCTAAGGAAAAAGATATTTACAAAATGGTGGATTCTATTCAGCAGATTCCAATTTACACTACCTATGAAAAGATCGTAGGCATGTTTGCAATGTATCATTACGAAATTGGACTGTTTGAACTTGGCCCCTATTATAAATTCTTTAGTTTTAACGAAATTGAAGGCAACAGAATACGTTTCGGTGGGCGCACCAGTAACAATTTTAGTACAAAGTATATGATAAATGCACATGCAGCATATGGCGAAAAAGATAATCGATTAAAATATGGAGCTGGTTTTATTTACATGTTAAATAAAAACCCGCGCCTGGCTTTCGAAACTCAATACAAATACGACATTCAGCAGTTGGGGCAAAGTTCAAATGCATTAACCGAAGATAACTTTTTTACGTCGATTCTGCGTCGAAATCCTAACTATAAATTAACCATGGTTAAAGATTTTAGTGCATCCGTTGAAAAAGAATGGTTTCAGGGTTTTTCGAATAAACTCAGCTTTAATTACAGAAACATTGAACCTACAGCATACATACCATTTTATAATAGTACACTTTCAGACACAACTTTTTACAATCATGTAACTACATCGGAGCTAACTCTGAATATTCGTTTTGCAAAAAATGAAAAGTATATTCGTGGCGAATTTGAACGGTTAAATCTGGGCACAGACAAACCCGTTTTAAACATCAATTTAACAGCTGGCCTTAAAAATGTTTTCCGGAGCGATTACGAATATTATAAGATCAATGCCAGTTTATCGCATAAAATCCCCATGGGAGCCTTCGGGTATTTCAAATACATTATAGATGCCGGACAAATATTTGGTTCCGTACCCTATCCTTTGTTAAAACTGCACGAAGGCAACGAAACCTATGCTTTCGATCGATATGCTTTTAATATGATGAATTATTACGAATTTGCCAGCGACCGATATGCCAGTTTGTATGCCGAATATCACTTTCAAGGATTATTTTTAAATAAAATTCCGTTGATGCGCAAATTAAAATGGCGCGAAGTGGTTTCTGCCAAAGGCTTAATTGGCGATTTAAGCGATCGGCATTTAAGCATTATAGACTATCCCGAAGGTTTATATAAAGTAAATCATCCGTATGTTGAAGCCAGTGTGGGAATTGAAAATATATTTAAGATTTTCAGGGTAGATGCCATGTGGCGTTTGTCCTATCTTGACCATGATGATATACAACCGTTCGGTCTTCGGGTTATGGTACAATTTGTATTTTAATACAATGATTTTAATTAAAATAGTACATTTGCAAAAAATGATTTAGACATGGATCACGAAAGAAGCACAATATTACGCACTGATACACTGGTAAAAAAATACCGGTCGAGAACCGTTGTTAAAGGAGTTACTGTTGAAGTAAAGCAAGGCGAAATTGTAGGATTATTAGGCCCTAACGGAGCAGGAAAAACGACCAGCTTTTACATGATTGTAGGTTTAATTACTCCTAACTCAGGACGCATTTATCTTGATGATGTAGATATAACCAAAGAACCTGTATATAAAAGAGCCCAAATGGGAATTGGATATCTCGCCCAGGAAGCTTCCGTTTTTCGAAAACTAAGTGTTGAAGATAATTTAAAAGCGGTTTTGGAAATGTCGAAAATGTCGAAAGAAGAGCAACGTGATCGGCTCGAAAATTTAATAGACGAATTTGGATTGGAAAAAATACGTAAAAGCCTTGGGATTCAACTTTCTGGTGGAGAAAGACGCAGAACGGAAATTGCACGAGCACTTGCCATAAAACCAAAATTTATACTGCTGGATGAACCTTTTGCCGGTGTAGACCCCATTGCTGTTGAGGATATTCAGGAAATTGTAGGTAAGTTAAAAGAGAAAAACATTGGTATCCTGATAACCGACCATAATGTGCATGAAACGCTATCGATTACCGATCGTGCTTACCTTCTTTTCGAAGGTAACATTTTGAAATCGGGTAGCGCAAAAGAGCTTGCCGACGATGAACAAGTGCGAAGAGTTTATTTAGGTAAAAACTTCGACCTGCGATCCATTGGCCTTGAAAATGACTAAGTATAACTCATTAAAAAACAATTGATCCTTATACTTTTTTAAAAACATAATTCAATAATTTTTTTAATTTTTATTCCTTGTAATATAAAAATATTATATATATTTGCACTCACTTTTGCGGATGTGGCGTAATTGGTAGCCGCGCTAGACTTAGGATCTAGTGTCGAAAGACGTGGGGGTTCGAGTCCCTTCATCCGCACTTAACGAGACAAACCGCCGAAACTATTGATGACAATCTCTGGTTGGGCGGTTTTTAAAATTTATATCATATCAAACCAATTAGTAATGAATATTGTTAAAGAAAACATTAATGATTTAAATGCGGTATTAAGGATTACAATTACTGCGGATGATTACTCCGAAAAAGTTGAAAATACCTTAAAAGATTATCGTAAGAAAGCTCGTATTGATGGTTTCCGTCCGGGAAAAGTTCCAGCAGGACTTGTAAAAAAAATGTACGGAAAAGGTGCGCTAATCGAAGAAGTTAACAAACTAATATCTGAATCTCTTACCAATTATATTCGCGACGAAAAATTGAATCTTTTGGGCGAACCATTGCCAAGCAAAGATCAAAAAACAATCGATTTTGATAATGAAAAAGAATTCGAATTTGCTTTTGATATTGCCTTATCGCCACAGGTAGAAGTGAAACTTTCGAAACGAGATAAAGTTCCTTACTACAACATTAAAGTAGATAAGAAATTATTGGAAACACATGCCGATAATTATGCCCGCAAATTTGGTGAGTTTAAAGATGTAGATGTAACTACCGATATTGAAATGCTATCGGGTAATTTTGCCCAGCTCGACGAAGAAAATAATGTACTTGAAGATGGCATAAAAGCAGACGATGTGCGAATTACCATCGAATACATTAAAGATGAAGAAATTAAAAAAACCTTCGGCGGTAAAAAAGTTGGAGATACAGTTGTATTCGATGTTCGTAAAGCATATCCAAGCGATTCCGAAATTGCTTCTATGTTGCGAATTGACAAAGAAGTTGCCAAAAACCTAAATGGTAACTTCCAGTTCGAAATTACCAAAATCCAAAAGTTCGAAAAAGCAGAAATCAATCAGGATTTATTCGACAAAGCTTTTGGAAAGGATGTGGTTAAAACTGTTGATGAATTTAATGCTAAGTTAAAAGAAGAAATAAAAGCGAACTTTAAAAAAGACATGGATTACCGATTCATGATCGACGCAAAAAATAAGTTCATTGAAAAATTTAATCCTGAATTACCAACTGAATTTTTAAAGCGCTGGTTAGTTGCTATTAACGAAGGTAAATTCACGCCGGAACAAATCGAAGAAGAGTTTCCAAAATTCGAAGAAGATTTAAAATGGCAGGTAATTAAAGATCAGATTATTCGCGATAACGAAATTAAAGTAGAAGAAAGCGAAATTCTTGATCTGGCTAAAGAAGTTACTGCTGCACAGTTTGCGCAATACGGATTAGCTAATTTACCTGACGAACAACTAGCGGTTTATGCTCAGGAAATTCTGAAGAAAGACAGCGAAAGAAGAAATCTTTACGAAAGAAAATTCGAAGATAAAGTGGTTGATTTTATTAAAGATTCTATCAAATTAGATGAAAAAGAAATTACCACCGAAGAGTTCCAAAAACTTTTCGAAGAAGATCAAAAGAAAAACGAAAAGAAGAGTAAATAATTGATAATCTGCTCTTTTTAATAAAATAAAGATGTCGTATTTTTCTAAGTGCGACATTTTTTTTATTATTCATGCAATATCATCTAATTTTACTAACTTTATCAGCATTAAAATAAAACAAGAAAAAATTATGATTCCAAAAGACGAATTTAAAAAATATGCTACCAAACATCATGGTATCAGCAGCCTATCACTGGAAAAATATTCTTCAGTATACAATAACTATATATCGCCAACAATTATTGAAGAACGCCAGATGAATATTGCCCAAATGGATGTGTTCTCTCGTTTAATGATGGATAGAATTCTCTTTTTAGGTGTTCCGATCGACGACTATGTTGCCAATATTATTCAGGCACAATTACTTTTCCTTGAATCTACCGATCCATCAAAAGATATCCAGATTTATATGAATACACCAGGCGGTTCGGTACATGCCGGCTTAGGAATTTATGACACCATGCAGTACATCAGCCCTGATATTGCAACCATCTGTACAGGAATGGCAGCATCCATGGGAGCCGTTTTATTATCGGCAGGTACTACAGGAAAAAGATCGGCTCTAACCCACTCGCGAATTATGATTCATCAACCAATGGGTGGTGCCCAGGGTCAAGCTGCAGATATTGAAATTACAGCACGAGAAATTCTAAAATTGAAGAAAGAACTTTACGATATCATTGCGAAACATTCTGGTAATAATTACAAAAAAATTGAAAAAGACTCAGACCGTGATTACTGGATGACAGCAGAGGAAGCTAAAAATTATGGAATGATCGACGAAGTGCTCGTACGTAACGGCCACAAAAAATAATTCTTAGAAACTTTAACATAAAATTAAACCGCATTCGCCAAAATGCGGTTTTTTTATTGTAATTAAAGCTGTAAATTTGTTGCGAAATAAAATTGAAAGTAAAGATGGATAAATGTTCGTTTTGTGGGAGAGATAAAAAAGACACCAACCTGCTTATAGCAGGCTTATCAGGTCATATTTGTGATCGTTGTATAGAACAGGCACACGACATTGTTCTGGAAGAACTTCAGAAAAAGGGCGATTTTGATGTTAACGAAATTAAATTATTAAAGCCCATTGAAATTAAAGAATTTCTTGATCAGTACGTGATTGGACAGGAAGAAGCAAAAAAATATCTTTCTGTTGCAGTATATAATCATTATAAAAGGTTAATGCAAACCAATCAAAAAGACCAGGAAGAAGTAGAAATTGAAAAATCAAATATCATTCTGGTTGGAGAAACAGGTACAGGTAAAACGCTGCTTGCCAGAACAATCGCAAAAATGCTTCATGTTCCTTTTACCATCGTTGATGCAACAGTTTTAACCGAAGCAGGTTATGTGGGAGAAGATATCGAAAGTATATTAACTCGCTTATTGCAAGTTGCAGATTATAATGTAGAAGCTGCTGAAAAAGGAATTGTTTTTATTGATGAAATTGATAAGATTGCGCGTAAAAGTGATAATCCTTCCATAACACGCGATGTTTCAGGAGAAGGAGTTCAACAAGGCTTATTGAAATTACTGGAGGGATCGGTTATTAATGTTCCACCGCAAGGAGGAAGAAAACATCCCGATCAGAAAATGATTGCTGTGAACACCAAGAATATTTTATTCGTTTGTGGAGGCGCTTTCGACGGAATAGAGCGAAAAATAGGTCAACGCCTGAACACTCAGGTTGTAGGTTATTCGGCAAGTAAAGAAAAAGACCATATCGATCGTGAAAATTTATTACAATATATTGCTCCACAGGATTTAAAATCATTCGGACTGATACCTGAAATAATTGGCCGCTTACCGGTTCTAACTTATTTAAATCCTTTAAAGAAAGACGCTTTACGCAGAATTTTAACTGAACCCAAAAATGCTTTGGTAAAACAATATCATAAGCTTTTTGAAATGGATGGAATTGATCTTTCTTTTGAAGAAGAAGTATTCGATTATATTGTAGATAAAGCGATAGAGTTTAAACTGGGAGCACGTGGTTTACGTTCTATATGCGAAGCAATCATGATGGATGTTATGTTCGATATGCCATCGAAAAAAGATAAAGAAGTATTGATTACATTCGAGTACGCGAAAGAAAAAATGGATAAAATTAATATCCAGAAGCTCAAAGCTGCTTAATTGGGCTTTGGCAAACAAGTTGTAATTTTAATATAAAATCCGAACTCTCGGTTTACAAAAAAACAGCTGCATTTGATGCGGCTGTTTTTCTTTTTCCAGGCCTGTAATCGACCAGACGGATATAAAGTGTTAATCCATCAAGCGGCTTAACGGATAATTATCTTATTCTATCCAAAGTGAATATGCTAAAAGGATATTTGTTTTTTTCGTCGGACTCAAAGTTTCTTTGTTCGGAAATAATCCAGTCTTCCATATTAATCTCGGGAAAGTATGTGTCGCCTTCGAATGAATGATGAATTTTAGTTAAATAAATTCGGTCTGTCAAGGGCAATGCCATTTCGTAAATAACTCCCCCGCCAATAATAAAAATTTCCGGATCACTTTTGGCTTCTTTTATAGCATCTTCAAGCGAGTGAACCACAATACAACCTTCTGCCTTATAATTTTTATCACGGGTAATAATTACATTGGTTCTGTTGGGCAAAGGCTTTCCGTTCGATTCAAAAGTTTTTCGCCCCATAATAATGTAATGGCCCGAAGTGGTTTCCTTAAAATGCTTTAAATCACGCGGCAAATGCCATATCAGGCTATTATCTTTTCCTATAACATTATTTTCTGCTACTGCAACTATTATTGAAATCATTGTAATTATTAGTTTATGGTTTTTATTAGAACGCAGATAACACGGATGTGTTTTCACAAATCACAGATAAATACAGATTTTAATCGTTTTTGGATTTTATCGCTCAGTTATTTAATAGGTTTTATTAACTTATTACAATTAAACGGATATAGCCCCTTTAATATGAGGATGCGGATCGTAGTTTTCCAACACAAAATCGTCGAACTCAAACGAGAAAATATCTTTCTTATCAGGATTCATTTTTAGATTCGGCAATAATTTGGGCTCCCTGCTCAATTGCAGCTTAACCTGCTCAATATGATTTAAATAGATGTGTGCATCGCCCAAAGTGTGCACAAACTCGTAGGGCTCCAGACCAGTTGCCTGAGCAACCATTTTTAACAAAATAGCATAGGAAGCTATATTGAACGGAACACCCAGAAAAATATCCGCACTGCGCTGGTAAAGTTGACAGGATAATTTTCCGTCAGCAACATAAAACTGAAATAAAATATGACAAGGCGGCAAAGCCATGTTCTTTAGATCGGCAACATTCCATGCACTAACAATATGCCGACGCGAATCCGGATTGTTTTTTATAGAATCAATAATTTGAGAAATTTGATCAATTGATTCACCATTAGGTGCTGGCCACGATCGCCATTGGTATCCATATATATTACCTAAATCGCCATGTTCATCAGCCCACTCATCCCAAATGCTTACTTTATGATCATTCAGGTACTTCACGTTTGTGTCACCATTTAAAAACCAAAGCAATTCGTAAATGATCGATTTTAAATGCAGTTTCTTTGTTGTTAATAAAGGAAACCCTTCCTGCAAATTGAACCGCATCTGATAACCAAAAGTGCTAATGGTTCCTGTGCCAGTTCTGTCTTCCTTTTTATTTCCGTTTTTTAATACATGATCTAATAAACCGAGATACTGCTTCATATATAGATAGTTGTTTCACAAATTAAATAATGTAGTAAAATTAAGGAAACAATTAGTTGAATATGAATATTGTGACGAATTGTATTTAACAATTTGCACTGTGATCGTATAAACACTCCATGAATGGCGTTCAAATCAATATTTTATATAAAAAATAACTGTTGATAAAAAATAATTTGTACTTTTGAGCATTTCAATACTTAAATTATCTAAATACCAAAATAAATGGCAAAAGTTTTTACATTATCGGAAGCTGCTTCGATTGCATTGCACGGAATGATTTTAATTGCGCAGGAAAAAGAAGGATTAAATGTTTTAAAAATTGCGGAAAGAACCGATACATCAAAACATCATGTTGCAAAAGTAATGCAACGTTTGGTTAAGGCAGGTTATTTATATTCCCATAGGGGGCCCAGTGGTGGTTTTGTTTTGAGAAGAAACCCGAAAGACATTAATTTCCTGGAAATTTATGAAGCCATTGAAGGACCTATTGAAGTTGGTGAATGCCCCATGGATAAACAAATCTGCCCTTTTGAAAAATGCATTATGAATAATGTTACCAGCAAAATGACCTTAGATTTCAAAAAATACTTGCAAAATCAAACAGTCGATAAATATTTGTAATAGCCAATTAGCTAATATTCTACGATGTCTTTGAATTACATATATTTAAGGATATTACGGTGCGCTGCACCTCAATATAACGTATAACAAATTGCCATAAATACTTCGGTGCGCTGCACCTTAACTTATATGTGATCTGCATTAAGTGGTGGTGATATTAAATTTTTCGTATTTCGTAAAGCTAAAATGCAGGCTTAAGTTTCGTATAAATCCACTTTATTTTGCTAGTGATCAAAAATTCCAATTCCTTCCTGTTATTTTTTTAACAACTTATCTTGTTGCCTACCTGTCATTTACAAGGCTTGTGTTTTAAAACATGATAAGAATCATACCAAAATATTTGGTCAAAATAAAAACTATTCGTTATTTTGGTATTGAATTACTTTAATTCTTTTTTAATATAAATATGAAAAGACAAATAATACAAATAGACGAAGAAAAATGCACCGGTTGCGGTGAGTGTATCCCCAATTGTCACGAAGGGGCATTACAAATGATCGATGGGAAAGCACGATTAATCAGTGATCTGATGTGCGATGGCCTAGGAGCTTGTATCGGACATTGTCCGGAAGGAGCTATCGAAGTTATTGAGCGCGAAGCACAGCCCTACGATGAAATACTGGTAATACAGGAAATGGTGAAAAAAGGAGAAAACACCGTTATTGCACATCTGAAACATTTAAAAGACCATAAGGAATTTGGTTTCTATAAACAAGGAATAAAATGGATGCAAGATCATCAATCGGAAATTTCTTTTGATGTTGAGAAAGTGGTAAACCTGGTTACACAAGAAAACGTGCAAACGGAAAGCGCTTGTGGATGCGGAAGTGTTGAAGAAACAAATCACCACCATCATCATCATGCGCATGCACACCAGGGTGGCGGATGTCCGGGATCTATGGCTCAAACAATAGAAAAGCCAGAACCAGTAGTAAATCAAACTGTTGCAGATATGCCATCGGAATTAACACAATGGCCTGTTCAAATGCACTTAATAAATCCGGCAGCATCTTATTTTCAAAACTCGGATTTACTGCTTGCAGCCGATTGCGTTGCCTATTCGTTAGGTAATTTTCACAGCAAACATCTTAAAGGGAGATCGCTATGCATTGCCTGCCCTAAACTGGATTCCAATACCGATTCGTATGTTCAAAAACTTATTTCACTTATTGACGATGCGAAAGTAAACACCATTACAGTAATGAAAATGACTGTGCCTTGTTGCGGTGGAATTTTACAAATGGCAAAAATAGCATCTCAACAGGCATCACGTAAAGTGCCCATTAAATCAATTACTGTTGATGTGAACGGTGAAATTGCCAATGAAGAATGGATTTAGTAACTTGGAAATTAAATTACAATTAATCTTAATTAATCACTATAAAAAATTATTTCAATTATGAGTATGTTTTGTTATCAATGTCAGGAAGCAGCTAAAGGAACCGGTTGTACCGTAAAAGGAGTTTGTGGTAAAACCGATGATGTAGCAAATTTACAGGACTTATTACTATTTGTTCTGAAAGGAATCTCAATTTACACAAAAGCCGCAAGAGAAAACAAGATTGAGTACGATAGTAAAATCGACAAATTTGTTTTCGACGGTTTATTTTCTACCATAACCAATGCCAATTTCGACAAAAAAGTTTTTATCGAGCGAGTAAGCGCGGGCTTGGAAATTAGAAACGACCTGCGTCTTGATCTTAAAAACAAGGGTGTTGAGTTGGATGAAAGTAAATTACACGAATCGGCTACATGGCAAGCATTTACTCCCGACGAATTCGAAAGAAAAGCTACCAATGTAGGTGTTTTAACAACTGAAAACGAAGATGTGCGCTCCTTACGCGAATTAATTACATACGGAGTAAAAGGATTAGCAGCTTATACAGAGCATGCATATAATTTAGATCACGAAAACAAAGAGTTGTACAAATTTATGCAAGATGCTTTGGTTGCAACAACCGACGATTCTTTATCGGCTGACGATTTAGTAGCATTAACACTGGAAACCGGTAAGTATGGAGTTGAAGCAATGGCTTTATTAGATAAAGCAAATACAACAGCTTATGGAAATCCTGAAATCACCAAAGTAAACATTGGTGTTCGAAATAACCCGGGTATTTTAATCAGCGGCCATGATTTAAGAGACATGGAAGATTTGTTAAAACAAACCGAAGGAACCGGAGTTGATGTTTATACACACAGTGAAATGTTACCTGCTAACTATTATCCTGCATTTAAAAAGTACGAACATTTTGTAGGAAACTATGGTAACGCATGGTGGAAACAAAAAGAAGAGTTCGAAAGCTTTAACGGCCCTATCCTATTTACAACAAACTGTATAGTTCCTCCGGCAAAAGATGCTAAATACCGCGATAAAGTATATACTACCGGAGCATCAGGATTTGATGGTTTCCCACACATTGCCGATCGTGAAAAAGGCAGCCAGAAAGATTTTTCTCAAATTATAGAGCATGCTAAAAAATGTCAGGCTCCAATTGAAATAGAAAAAGGAGAAATCGTTGGTGGATTTGCTCACAACCAGGTGATGCAATTAGCCGATAAGGTAGTGGACGCCGTAAAATCGGGTGCCATTAAGAAATTCTTTGTAATGGCAGGTTGCGACGGCAGAATGAAAAGCAGAGATTATTACACCGAGTTTGCTGATAAATTACCGAACGACACCGTAATCTTAACCGCTGGTTGTGCAAAATATCGCTACAACAAATTAGAGCTTGGCGATATTGGTGGTATACCTAGAGTGTTGGATGCCGGACAGTGTAACGATAGTTATTCATTAGCTGTAATAGCTCTTAAACTAAAAGAAGTATTCGAACTAAATGATATTAACGAATTACCAATTGCTTACAACATTGCATGGTACGAACAAAAAGC
>CAYVEW010000021.1:0-37116 GCA_964450375.1 uncultured Bacteroidales bacterium | reverse complement strand
CAAATATTTTATTGTTCAAAAAAAACAGACATCTGCCACAGAAGTTGCCATTAGAATGTTATTTTTTAGAGTGATTGGGGGGGAGTTTTTTATACTCCTTATATTTTTCGCGAATGGATAATGCAATTTCATATTCTGTAGCATTTAACAGAAAGTCAGAACGGAAATTACAGTATACCATAAATTCGGTTAGTTGATCTTCTCGTAGTTTTGTCAGGGTTTTAACTATATCGCGATTGTATTTTTCATTAATTATTTGTTGCTGTTTCGCTTTGTTTTCTGCTTTATTGAGCTTCTTTTCTTCTTTCTGCCGAGCTGATAAAATAAGCTTGCTTAAAACGAATAATGTTCCTTTTTCTCTGTTAAATACATCTTCTACCATCTTATCTTGAACAGCTTTTTTTACAACCTGATCTGATTCAGATGATAGTTTATCGGTAAGGCTATCCAGTTGAGTGCGTGGTAAATTCAGGTTTTTAACATCTTGTTTTAGTTTTGAGTAGGAGGGCATCGATTTTATTTTTGCTACGCCTATTTCGTACGTTCTTGGTTCAAGTGTTAAAATTAGATTTTTCCAAGTTGATGAATCGGTTAAGAAGTATACCTGACTTAAATATCCAATTGCACTAAGTATTAATGTGTCTCCGATTTCTGCTTCAATCGTAAATGTTCCATCTACATCTGCATAATACCCCTGCCTCTTACTTTCATTAAAAATGTTAACATAGGGAATAACTTGTTTTGTGGAATCGTCTAATACTTTCCCATCAATTATTTCTAATTTATTAATAAAAGCCTGGCCTGAACAAATATTTATGTGGGAATGAATTGAAATTAATACGAACAGCCTTATTGTAGTCTTCATTAGAGTATTGTTTGTACAAACTTATCAGATTGAATTAATAAAAAATCTGTTAATATGTTAAATCTTGTTAAGCAATTGAAACATAAAATGCAGTAAAGCATAATTTTATACTGGATAATGATTTTTTTAGTTTAATTACTATAAAAATAGTTGTATAATTAAAAATATAGTTATACATTTGTTTTATGAAAGAATTAACCAAAGCTGAAGAACAAGTAATGCAGTATCTCTGGGATATTAAAAAAGGATTTCTGAAAGATATTGTTGACAAATACCCCGATCCAAAACCTGCATACACAACCATTTCAACGGTGGTGCGTGTATTAGTAAATAAAGGGTTTATAGGATTTAAGACTTACGGAAAATCCAATGAATATTATCCGTTAATTAGTAAAAAGGACTATGCTAAAGTGTTTGTTAAAGGAGTAGTGAAAGGTTTTTTTAATAATTCGGCCAGTAAATTGGTTTCGTTTTTTACATCCGAAAACGATTTGAGTATAACTGAACTGGAAAAATTAAAAAAACAGCTTGAAGAACAAATTGAGTTAAAGAAAAACGCCAAAGAATAATGGAATATCTTTTTGAAAGTGCTATCGTAATTTCTTGTTTTTACATCTTTTACGAATTGTTTATGAAACGAGATACCTGGTTTGGTTTTAACCGGTTCTTCCTTCTATTTGGTGTTATTTTTTCTCTAGTGCTTCCATTGCTTGATTTTTCAGCATCCGTTGATTTGGTTCATTCTAAAAATCAGTTCGAATTTAATGAATACCTGTATTTAGGTAATACAGTAAATAGCATAAAGGAACAAACGGTAGAGTCTGTTTCAAATTTTAATTTCATATTTGTTATTTACTTACTAATTACCGGATTGTATTTATTGCGATTTGTATACCAGTTTTATAAAATAATAAAAACAATACACGCTAATGAGATAATAAATTATAGGTTTAAAAAAATAGTACTTCTGAATGATAACACAGCTCCATTTTCGTTTTTCAGTTATATTTTTATTTCGAAAGATGATTATGGAAGCATGGGAGCGAATGAGTTGTTACAGCACGAATTCGTGCATGCACAGCAGAAACATTCGCTTGATATTATCCTTCTTGAGTTGATTCTTGTTTTTCAGTGGTTTAATCCTTTCATGTACAGGTACAGACGAGCTTTTAAAGAAATTCATGAATATTTGGCCGATCGGGGAGTGATGAAAGTAAATAATGATAAAATTGCTTATCAGAAGCTCATCCTGGATCAGATAGAAAAAAGCTTTAAAGTGAATCTTGCCAGCCATTTTAATTATTCATTAACAAAAAACAGAATAAAAATGATAACAAGAATAAATTCAAGTAAAGCAGCGAAACTAAAGTTGCTACTTATAGTTCCTTTTACGGTATTTCTTTTGTCTGCTTTCACAATTGAAACAGCTAAGGAAAAGGTTTTTAACACAATTCAATTACAGAACCCTGATAAATCAACCAAAATACCATCTTTATTTCCGGTAAAGCAGGTGGAAGGTGTAGAAATCTCTTCGGGATTTGGAATGCGCATGCATCCGATCAAAAAAGAACAAATGATGCACAATGCTGTTGATATAAAAGCTCCGGAAGGAACTCCGGTATTTGCAACTGCGGATGGTTTAGTTCGGGAAGTAAAACAAAATCATATCGAAGGTAAAGGATACGGGCGTTATATTATTATTGATCATTCCGATGCTTATTCAACACTTTATTCTCAGCTTTTAAAATACAATATAAAAGAAGGTCAGGAAGTTAAACAAGGTGATATTATTGGATATGTCGGAAGTTCGGGAATTTCAACCGGCCCGCATTTGCATTACGAAGTGATGAAAGATGGAGAAAATGTAGATCCTGAAAAATATTTTTAATAGTCATTGCGAACAAAGTGAAGCAATCTAATATCTACTTTAAAATTAGATTGCTTTGTTCGTTTCTCACTCGCAATGACATTTTGCTTTTCTTGTAACAAATTAAAAACTCATTCGTCTTTTAAAAAAGATTATTCATTAAAACACAAAAATTATGAAAAGAATAATTGCTGTTATAATCATATTAACGATTGCAATACCTGCCTTATTTGCCCAGGAAACGCTTCGCGAAGTGGTTCGTGATTATCAAAGAACTAACTCGGAGTTTACAATGGTAATTCCCAGTTTTTTAATTAAAGTGGGTATAGCATTTGGTGATATGAACGAAGAAGAGCGTGAAGTGCTTGAATTAATTGATGATATGAAAATTGTAATTTGTGAGAGCCGGTTTGCGAAAAACGATTTTGGGCATCTCGAAGATGGAATTAGGTCTGGAAATTTTACAGAATTAATGACTGTTAAAGACCAAAATGAAACCGTTCGGATGGTTATGAATAAAAAATCGCAACGGAAATCGGAAATGCTAATGGTGGTTGAAAGTGATGATGAAACGGTGTTAATGTTATTCAACTTTAGGGGCGAACCCGATTTTAAGAAATTTATGGCACTTGTGGATTAAAATTGCAAGGTAAAAACGGTTTCTTCTTCGGCTGTTGATTTAACCGTTATATTTCCACCATGCAATTGCATAATTTGTCGCGAAAGGCTCAAGCCAATACCCGAGCCTTTCTTTTTTGTGGTAAAAAAAGGAACAAATATTTCGTTTATCTTTTGATTGGGAATTCCATTACCATTGTCTTTTACTTCTATAAAGATATTGTTTCCGGCCTGGAGCGCACAAAGCTCTATTACTTTGGCGCAAGCATCTTTCGAATTAATTATTAAATTGATTAAAACCTGCTCAATTAGCGCAAAATCAGCATCGATGGCAATATCTTTGTTTTGAATGAATGTATTTAACTGAACAGATTCTTTTTTTAATTCAGGAATCATTAACTGAGAAACCGAATCGAATAACTCTCCAACCGAAAATACTTTTTTAGCTGGTTCGGGTACTTTTGCCAGCTTCCTGAAATCATCAACAAATTGATAAAGCCCTGCACTTCTTTTTTCGATTGTGGTAAGTGCTCTTTGTATTTTTTCGATGCTCCCAGAGTTTAAGTCATTGATCTCCTTTACTTTTCCTTCATTGTTTTGTACCTGAGTTAAACTGGTTTCGGTTAAGGACAAGATTGGGGTTACGGAGTTCATAATTTCGTGGCTTAAAGTTCGCAATAACTTTTGCCACGATTGTATTTCTTTTCTGTCCAGTTCGTCCTGTATGTTGCTGAATGTTATTAGTATATACTGTTTTGAAACTAATATTACCGGATTGGAATGTAGTAAAAACTGATGTTTTTTATGGTTTATATCAAGTTCAACTACCTTTTTGCCGGCAAATTGGGTAGTAATTAGTTTTGATATTTCAGGAATTTTGCTTTTTATTTCGGCCAGTGAGTTTTGTTGATTTAAATTTAACATCCCTACAGCAGATTGATTGATCAGGCTTACTTTTTCATCTTCACAATTAATTAGCAGAATGCCGGTTTGTACTTTATCAATAATCAGATTTAAGAGATGAAACTGAGCTTCTTTTTCCAATTTAGAATCAAAGATAGTTTGCGCAATATTTTTAAACGATTGGTTCAACGATCGAAACGATTCATCAACCAATTCAATATTGCTGCCAGCAGAATAATCTTTGTCTTTTATTGCATCTAAAAAGTGGCTTAAACTTCGGTTGGTTTTATTAATGTAATAGAGTAATTCGTATATCTGTCCCAACAGAATTAAAATTAAAACAATACTGGTAAAAAGCTTGTGTGGCATTGAAATAAACCGGGCTATATAAACCATATTGATTAACATGAAACCAATGCGCAATATAACTAATATGGAAAACCGCTTATAAACCATGTTTTTCTAATCTCCGATACAGGGCATTGCGTTGTATTCCCAGCTCCTGTGCTGCTTTTGTTATATTTCCTTTGTGTTTGTCAATTGCTTTTAATATGATAAGCTTCTCATTTTCATCCAGATTTAAATTATCATGCACATGTTTTCCTTTCGCAGGGTTCGTTATTATATTTAAATCTATGTTCAATGTATTGCCATCTGATAAAACGGTTGCCCTTTCGATTATATTCTTAAGTTCTCGAATGTTTCCGGGCCAGTTGTAATTTTTTAACTGGCGAATGACTTTATCGGTTATTTTAAGTTCCGCTTTATTATATTTTATTTTAAACTGATTTAAGAAATAATTCGCTAAAACAGGAATATCATCGATACGGTCTGTTAAGTGCGGAATATTTATTTCGAAGGTGTTTATACGATAAAACAAATCCTGTCTGAATTCACCTTTATCAACCATTTCCTTTAATGGCATGTTGGTAGCGCAAATCACCCTAACATCAACAGGAATTTCTTTTGATGATCCCACTTTGGTAACAATGCGGTTTTGTAATATGGTTAACAGTTTGGCTTGTAAATTATAGGGTAAGTTGCCAATTTCATCTAAAAAAATCGTTCCCTTATTTGCCAGTTCAAAACGCCCGGGTTTATCCGATTTGGCATCGGTAAAAGCACCTTTAACATGTCCGAATATTTCACTTTCGAATAATGTTTCGCTGATGGCACCTAAATCCACCGAAATAAAAATCTCATCGCTGCGGCTCGATAACCGGTGTATTTCACGTGCCGCTAATTCTTTTCCGGTTCCGTTATCGCCTAATAGAAGTACATTGGCATCGGTTTCTGCTACTTTTTTTAAGGTCTCTTTTAGTTGAATGATGGCTGGCGAATTCCCGATGATTTGTGAATAATCTCTGGAAATACTTTCTTTTAGTACATCCGACTGATTTTTATATTTTGTTTTTTCTTTTTGATTTTCGGTAAATCGGTGGGCTGAAATTAAACTTGCCAGTAATTTGGCATTTTTCCAGGGTTTTAAAACAAAATCGAAAGCTCCTTTTTTAATACTTTGCACTGCCAGATCAACTTCGCCAAATGCGGTCATAAGAATAACAACCAATTCGGGAAAGTCAGCTTTAATCTTTTCTAACCAGAAAATTCCTTCGTGGCCATCCACATCGCCTTTACGAAAATTCATGTCGAGCAAAACAATGTCAATATTGTGTTTAGAGATTTTTGACAGAAGGTTTTTAGGATCCGATTCGGTGACAACTTTTGCAAAATTCTCATCCAAAAAAAGTTCTGCTGTTGTGAGTATATCCACATCATCATCGATGATTAAAATATGTGAACCGAATTTTTCCTGTGTCATTTTGTTTTTAAATTAGTACTAAGATACAAATTATTCAATTAGGTTTAAAATTGCTACAAAAACGAACAGTAAGTTGCACTAAAAACGAACATTATTTGCTGCGGCTTAATAATTTGTAATATTGTAAATGACAGTAAGTTAAGTACTTGATATATTTGGAATGCGAATTGGTATAATTAGTAAAAATTCGAAAAAACAATTAAATTTATACCATATGTTTAGAAATTATATAAAAGTAGCATTACGAAATTTATTCAGGAATAAAATTTATTCGCTGATAAATATTCTCGGACTGGCAGTTGGTTTAACGGCCACCATCCTATTATTTCTATATGTTCAGTTAGAACTAAGTTACGATAAACATTTTGATGAGCACGAAAAAATATTCCGTGTTTTATCACACTCGAGTCGAAGTGGCGAGCAGGAAATAAATATGCCCATTACATTATACGAAGTACCTTCAATCGTTAAAGCAAAAATACCTGAGGTTAAGAATGCAACAAAAACAAGTTACTATTCTTACCATGAGGTTAAGTTAAATGGCGAATCAAAAGGTTTTTATTATGGTACTCTTGCCGATTCATCATTTTTTAGAGTATTTTCTTTCCCGGCTTATTCAGGTGATTTAACACAAGCTTTGAATGAGCCTAATTCTGTGGTGTTAACAAAAAAATCGGCTGAGAAAATTTTTGGAACTCCGGATGTGGTTGGAAAAACCATACATGTGTTTGGTGCCGATATGATTGTGAAAGCGGTAATGGATAATGTTCCAGAAAATACCCATATTAAGTTCGATTTAATGATGTCAATCGTTTCGGGCAACGAGAAACATATGATAAATCAAGGAAATAATTTCCATGCCTATATTCGTTTTAATCAAGCAGCATCGGAAGAGCTAAAAACAAAAACTGTAAAATCTATTTCCGACTATGTAAACGAAATGTTTAAAGATTATAAAATAGAATATTCGCATTCGCTCCAACCACTTGCTGATATTCATTTACGCTCTGGAAAACTGGATCATGATAATGCCGAGTTAGGAAGTATTCAGTATATCTATATTTTTTCCATTTTGGCTGCATTTATTTTATTTATTGCCATTTTTAACTATGTTAACTTGTTTACCGCAAAATCGGAAAGCAGGGCAAAAGAAGTTGGAATAAGGAAAGTGAGCGGAGCATCACGAAAATCAATAATTAAGCAATTTATTGGCGAATCGGTTATAATTTCTTTTATTTCTTTTTTAATTGCCATGTTATTGGTGGAAACATTTTTACCGCATTTTAGTAATCTGGTAAGTCGCAAAATAGAACTTTCGTATGCTGCGAATTACGATTTAGTTGGCTTCTTTCTGCTGATTTCACTTTTGGTTGGATTTTTCTCAGGAGTTTATCCTGCCTTATTTATTTCGCGCTTTAATTCGGTTGCCATATTAAAAGGAACATTTACCGGAAAGAAAAACAAACTGTTAAATATTCTTTTGGTTGTTGTTCAGTTTTCTATTGCAATTGCACTTATTTCCGCCTTATTTGTTTTGTATAACCAGGTTCATTATATGAAAAATAAAGATTTAGGTTTTGACAAAGAACAAATTGTTGTTTTTTCGAATCTTTCGTGGAAGATTGTATCAAATTATGAATCTGTTAAAGAGGAGCTTTTATCGAGTCCGGATGTTCAAATGGTAACGGCATCACAATCCATTCCGGGGAGAAGCCGCAGTGGAATGAATATTCGTTTGCCCGAGTGGCCCTTAGAAGAAGCTATACCGGTAAATGAAAATCGCGTGCAAGACGATTATGTTAAAACAATGGGGTTTGAACTAATCGAAGGTTCCGATTTTTCAGATAAACTGGCAAGCGATAGTGCTACATTTATTTTAAACGAAGCAGCCGCCCGATTACTGAATCTGGATGATCCGATAGGTAAGGAGATTGTGGTTTGGTTGCATAAAGGAAGAATAAAAGGTATCATTAAAGATTTTCATTATTCATCATTACACGAAAAAATTGAACCACTTGTATTTAGCCACTATTCTAAAACATTTTTAACTATAAGTATTAAACTTGAAGCAGGCAGGATTCAGGAAGGTTTAAAATATGCGGAAAGTGTTTTTGCAAAGTTTGATGCTGATTATACCCAAAATTATAATTTTTTGGATGATACGTTCGACAATATGTATCGAAATGAAGAAAAATCAAATCAGCTTATATTTTTAGCATCCTTATTAGCCATTATCATTTCAGTTATGGGATTATTGGCTTTAACATCGTTTGTTGTAGCCCGCAGAACCAAAGAAATTGGAATACGCAAAGCATTGGGTTCCAATGTTGGTTTAATTCTGATCTTATTAAATAAGGATATATTAAAGTGGGTAGTTATTTCATCCTTTATCGGAATTCCTGCCTCATACTTTTTTATGAAGAAATGGTTATTAAATTTTGCCTATCGAGTTGATTTAAATTTCGGATACTTTATTCTGGCCTTGTTTATTGCAATAGTTATTGCTGCTGTAACCATTACAATACAATCATTTAAAACAGCAAGTAAAAACCCGACTGAGTCGTTGCGATACGAATAGCTAACTTATATTTTAATTATCCGCCTAGCCGCTCCAAGTGGTTAGGTGGATTTTAAGTTTATATAAAAAGAATTTCTCAGTAATAGCAACTCCGGGGGAGTGGAATGTAAATACAGTTAAAATAAATCAAAAAGGAAAATTAATTTTGTAATTCACCAAGCCACTGCATGCGGCTTGGCAGATTATAGTTAAAATTGCAAGCTGAAAATCGTTTCAACATTTGGTTCCGATTTAACTGAAATAGTACCACCATGTAAATGCATAATTTGGCGCGAAAGGCTCAAGCCAATACCCGAGCCATTTTCCTTGGTAGTAAAAAACGGGATAAATATCTGGTCTTTTAGTTCAGGAGCAATGCCTTTGCCATTATCTTTAATTTCTAAAAGGGTTCTTCCTTTTTTAGTCTTATATCCCGATAATTTTATTTTCCCGCTTTCTCTGGGAACTGCTTCCAACGAATTCTTTAACAGGTTGATAAAAATTTGTTCCATATATTTTTTGTCGGCATTAACTTCCAGGTCAAATGGGATAATATCAATTTTTACATCGATATTTTTTTCTGAGAGTTTGTCTTTCATCAGCAGCTCAAGGTTGTAGAATAATTCGGCAACTTTTATCGTTTCAATATCTAATTGTTTTAATGAGGCAATTTGCTTATAATTATTCACAAAATTAATTAAACCTTTACCTCGGCTGGAAATTACATGTAATCCTTCGGATGTTTTTTCAATGATTTCTTCTGAAATGTCCTGTTTATTGATAATTTCATGTTCATTCTTATAATATAGTTTTTCTAAAGAACCGGCCAATGAAGTAATGGGTGTTATGGAATTATTTATTTCGTGAGTTAATACCCGTATCAATTGATGCCACGAAAGCAATTCCTTTTCATTTAATTCAGATTCAATATCCTGGAAGGAAACAATTTTAAGATGATTCCCTTTTTGTTTAAATTCATTTATCCTTACAGCTATAGGAATAGCTTTGTTTATATTTTTTATCATCACCATTTTTTCAGTTCCTGCGCCAGAATGCTGTATTAACTGATAAAACTCCGGATGTATATTTTCGATGGCTTTGATGTTTGAAATTCGGTTGATGTTGAGTAATTTAAGAGCGCTATGATTGATAATATCTATCTTTCCGTTTTCTCCGACCGTAATTATTGCCGTTTGTGTATTTTCGATAACCGTTTTAAAATAGGATTGTTGAATTTCTTTGCGCTCTGTGATGTTAAAAAGTTGGTTTCTGATATGTTCGATATTGTTCCGGAAACCCTCGTCGATATTTGAAAATACTTTATCATGAAAAGCAAACGAAGCATCGTTGGTTTTTAGGGCAGCAAAAAAATCAGCAACATCTCTGTTGAATTTATTAATATACTGCAAAAGAAGAAAAATTTGTAAAAGGAATAAAAAGCCTAATCCAAGTATGGTAAATAATTTTTCTTCTTTCAGGATAAAGGGAATAATACTTAAACAGTTAACCAGAATAAGTATTATTCGAAGGATAATTTGGATATAAAATTTTTTACTAAGCACGATTAGATGTTGTATTTTTTGATTTTATTGTATAATGTTTGACGCGTTAATCCCAGTTCTTTAGCCGCTTCTGTCATTTTTCCATCATTGTTTTCTAATGCTCTTACAATAGCTTTTCTTTCTATTTCTTCAAATTTCAAGGGCCATTCTTGTTTGTTAGGTTTTTGTTTTAGCATAAAATCATCCGGTTCCAGTAATTTGGTGGTAGATAAAATGACTGCTTTTTCGATGGTATGTTTTAATTCACGGATATTACCCGGCCAGTGATATTGCTGTAAGGTATCTAGTGCCTGATTGCTGAATTTAATTCCTTGTTTTTCGTATTTTTTTGTATAGAGTCTTAAGTAATATTCGGCTATTTCCAAAATATCTTCTTTTCGTTTTCGTAAAGGCGGAAGTTGAATCTGAACGGTATTAATTCGATAGAATAGGTCTTCGCGGAATAATCCTTTTTGAATCAATTCTTCAGGGTTTTTATTGGTTGCCGTAATTAACCGGATATCTATTGGAATACAACTATTCGCTCCCACAGGAATTATTTCTTGTTTTTGCAAAACGGTTAAAATTTTTGATTGCAGTGATACGGTCAGATTACCAATTTCATCTAAAAATAAGGTGCCACCGTTGGCTATTTCAAAACGTCCAGTCTTATCTTCTTTGGCATCGGTAAAAGCGCCTTTTTTATGCCCGAATAACTCGCTTTCGAATAATGATTCGGTTATGCTTCCCATATCAATCGTAATCATGGGTTTCGATTTTCGAGCAGATCGCTGGTGAATCTCTTTGGCTATCAGTTCTTTTCCTGTTCCATTTTCACCGGTAATTAAAACACTGGCATCAGTAGCAGCAACTTTATCGATAAGCAAAAAAATTTCTTTCATCGCAGCCGATGAGCCGATGATTTCTTCATTGGGCTTGTTTATTTCGCTGCTCAACGATTCATTGTCTTTGGAAAGCTTATCAATTTTTAGTTGCGACTCTCTTATTTTTAAAGCCGATTGAAGGGTATGGATTAATTTCTCATTGTTCCATGGTTTTATAATAAAATCAGTAGCTCCCTGTTTCATAGCTTTTACAGCTAAACTAACATCGCCATAGGCTGTTATAAATATTACCGTGGCATTTTTATCGATTTTTATTATTTCGTTTAGCCAGTAAATCCCTTCGTTTCCGGTATTTAAACCCGCCGAAAAATTCATATCCAGTAAAACAATATCATAATTATGGTTTTGGTATTGCGAAATAATTAAATTAGGATTTGATAAAGTATCCACTGTTTCAAATTCATTATCTAATAATATGGATAACGATTTCAAAATATTCTTATCATCATCGGCAATTAAAATTTTACCTTTACTTTTCATTAATCAATGCAGATTAGTGTTCGATAATTGAGTTAAATGTAAAAATTTTTTACATTTTTAAAAAGTAATACAAGTAGTTTTTGTTCTAATGGCTTTATAGATAGGAGTTTATAAGATTTGGTACATTTTTGGCAAAGAACATATAAAAATCATTAAAACGTAAAATTATGTTCAGAAATTTTTTAAAAGTATCCATACGAAATCTGGTTCGAAATAAAACCTATTCATTCATTAACATTATGGGTTTAGCCATAGGAATGGTTTGTAGTATTTTAATTACCCTGTTTATTGTAGATGAACTGTCTTATGACCGGTATCATGAAAATGCTGAAAATATTTATCGCGTAGGACTTAGCGGTAGTTTTGGCGGGAATGAGCTAAAAGCTTACGTTACCGGATCGCCTGCAGGACAAACTTTTGTTGAGCAGATTCCTGAAGTTTTAAAATCAACAAGAGTTGTGAAAGCATCGTTTACAACAAGCGAGATGGTTGTAAATATTGATGAAAGACAGTATTTAGAAGCGAATGTGTTTTATGTGGATAGTACTTTTTTTGATATTTTTGATGTTGAATTTATTAATGGAAATCACCAACGGGCTTTAAAATTGCCTTACGAAGTTATTCTTTCAGAATCTACCGCCCGGAAATATTTTGGAAATACTGATGTGGTTGGAAAGTCGATTCAATTATTTGGAGATGAGTATTTAATTAAGGGAATTGTTGAAGATACGCCTTCTAATTCGCATTTTCATTACAACATTTTAATTTCGATTGTTAGTAGTGATATTCCAACTTACACAACCTGGTTGGCCAATGATATGAGTTATACCTACTTATTATTAGAAGAGGGTGTAGATACACGGAATGTAAATGAGAAAATTCATGATGTGGCAATAACTCATATCGAAAGAGAATTGGTTATGTCGTTGGGTGCTGATTTAGAATCATTTTACGAGGCAGGGAATTATTTTAAATATTTATTACAACCCATAACCGAAATACATTTGCATTCGCATACTGATTTTGAGATTGAGCCTAATTCGAATATTATTTATGTTTATATATTTTCCATTATTGCCCTGTTTATATTAGTGGTGGCTTGTATTAACTTTATGAATCTTTCTACTGCGCGTTCGGCAAAACGAGCCAAAGAAGTTGGTATACGAAAAGTTGTAGGTGCCAGCCGAGGAGCTTTATTCCGTCAGTTTGTTTTTGAATCCATTGTTTTAAGTTTTATATCTTTATTTATTGCCATGATTATTATTGAATCTATCATGCCGGGTTTCAATAATTTTATATCCAAAGAGTTAAGCGTGGGATACGCTACAAATCCTTTAGTTATTCCGGGATTAATTTTATTGGCAATATGTGTTGGTTTGTTCTCAGGAGCTTATTCTGCCGGGTATTTATCTTCCATAAAAATCTTAAGTGTAATTAAAAGTTCTGTTTTTTCAGGTAAAAGTCATTCCTGGTTCAGAAACTTTTTAGTGATTTTTCAATTTACCGTATCCATTGTTCTGTTTATCTGTACTTTTGTAATTTATAGTCAGCTTAATTACATCAAAAACAAAGATATCGGTTTTGAAAAGGAGAATATTTTAATTATTGAGAAAGCCGCTTATTTAGGAAATTCATTTAATTCGTTCAAACAAGAACTCGAAAAAAATTCCATTGTAACCAGTGTTACTTCTTCCAATACACTTCCCGGGAAAATGTTTGGAGGATTTCCAATGGTCATCCCCGGAGAAAGCTCGGAAGAATCTTATGTGCCCAGATTATTACGTGTTGGATATGATTTTGATGAAACTTATCAGCTGGAAATGAAAGAAGGGCGTTTCTTTTCACGTGATTTTGCAACCGATTCGGTAGCTATTATTATTAATGAATCGGCAGTAAAAGAATTTGGATTAAAGGAACCTGTTGTAGGACAAAAAATTGTGACTAACTATAATAATAATGTCACAGAGTGGAATATTGTCGGTGTTGTTAAGAATTTTAATTTCAGGTCGTTGCATCAGGATGTTGGTTCTTTGGTTCTTATTGCTTATGGTAATCAGGTTGATTTGGTTTCTATTAAGTTTAATACCGGAATTAACAGCGATGCTGTACAGCTGGTGAAAAGTACCTGGAATAAATTTGTACAGAATGTTCCGTTTGAATATTCTGTTATGGAAAATGATTTTGTTAACCTGCATAAAGAAGAATTTAAAACAGGTGAAGTATTCATGGTATTTTCTTTATTGGCAATTTTTATTGCCTGTTTAGGATTGTTTGGACTAGCTTCGTTTATGGCCGAACAAAAAACCAAGGAAATTGGAATAAGAAAGGCATTGGGAGCTTCTGTTTTAACTATTGTACGTTTATTATTTAAGCAGTTTATTATATGGGTAATAATTGCTAATGTTGTAGCCTGGCCATTGGCTTACTTTTTCATGAAAAGCTGGTTACAAAATTTTGCATATCATACCGATATTAAGTTTTGGATATTTCCTGCAGCGGCTATTCTTGCATTGTTTATAGCTTTATTCACTGTAAGTTACCAGGCTATTACTGCAGCAAGTAAAAACCCGACCGAGTCGTTAAGGTACGAGTAGGCTTAAAAAAACAGTATGCAATACTATCCCTGCGAGGGTTTAAACCCTCGCAGGGATACATATAAGGTATGTGTTTCATTAAAAATGCAGAGTAAAAACAGTTTCCTTATCAGGTTCTGATTTTACAAAAATATTACCACCGTGCAAATGCATAATTTGTCGAGATAGGCTCAAACCAATACCTGAGCCTTTCTCTTTGGTAGTAAAAAAGGGTATAAATATATTTTCAATTACTTCTGGTGCAATACCAGGGCCATTGTCTATAATCTTTATTTGTATTAATTCGTTGGTTTGTTCTGCAATAATCTTAATACTTGGTTTTTCTGTTTGTTTAAATGATTCCGATGCATTCTTTATTAAATTAATCAAAACCTGTTCGATCAGTTTTTCGTCGGCATGAAGTGTTAGATTTTCCGGATTACAGTTCGTTTTAAAGTTAATAGTTCTCTGTTTTAAATCATCTTTGAGCAATGTACTGATATGATTAAACAAATTACAAACCTTAAACTCACTGATTTTAGCTTTAGGTATCTGGGTTAAGCTCTTATAAGTTTCCACAAAACTCGACAAACCATCACTTCTTTTCCGTATTGTTTTTAATCCCAAAAGAGAATTTTCGATGGTTGTATTATCAATTTCTTGAATCGTTTTTACTTTATTATTTTCTTCAAACATTTCAATTAAGGAACCTGATAATAGTTTAATAGGACTCACTGAGTTCATAATTTCGTGAGTTAATACACGAATAAGCTTTTGCCATGCATCTACTTCGCTCTGATCGATTTCATTTTTAATGTTTTGTAATGAAATAAGCTTAATATTTCTTTCCTTAATTTTAAAATTTGCAGCTTTTATCGACAATTGAATGATATCATTCTCAGTAACCAGCTTTAGCAACTTTGTGGTGCCAGGTTTAATGGTTTTAAAAGTTTCTGATATACCAGTTTTAGTTTCTTCCGTATCTGCAATGTTCTTTAGTTTATTCAGCTTTAAAAGCGCTAAAGCAGAATTATTGCAAATTTCAACCTTACCATGTTCATCGAAAGCAATTATGCCAGTACTTATGTGTTTTACAGTATTTTGAAAGTATTGGTGTTCACTTTCTTTTTCAGATCGTATTTCGGATATTTCCTTTATAATATTGTTTAATTCGGCATATAAATCCCTAAAATAGGGATCGTTATTTTTATTGCTGTCAAAACGTATCGAAACGTCATCATATTTAAGAGCAGTAATAAATTTTATCAGATCCTGATTTATTTTTTGCAAATATCTAATAAGAAATATGATTTCTAATATCCAAATCAATACAAGCGATGAACTTGTAATTAGCATATATTCTTGCTGAAATGCCCAAAAGAAAGCTAAGGTAGTAATTGCAATTAATAATATTTGAATTAAAATTGAGATTCTATATCTGCTAAATACCATATCTTTCCATTTTTTTATATAAGGTAGTTCTGTTTATTCCAAGTTCTTTGGACGCATTGGTTATATTGCCTTTATACTTTTGTAAGGCCTTTTCAATAATTATTTTTTCATGTTCATCCAAATTTAGTGTATTTGGGATAAAATTCTTTGCAGCATTCTCCCCATCAGGCCAACAATGCGATGATAAAATAACATTGCTGTCGCATAAAATTACTGCTTTTTCAACAGTGTGTTGCAATTCACGGATATTTCCGGGCCACGAATGTTGTATTAATTTGTTTATTGTATTCTGATTGAATTTTAAATTTGGTTTATTATATTTTTGAGCAAATTTGTTTAAAAAGAAATTAGCTAAAAGAGAAATATCTGCTTCTCGTTCCTTCAATGTTGGTAATACAATTTTTATAGTATTTATTCTATATAAGAGATCTTCCCGAAAAGTTCCTTCGATAATCATATCATTCAGGTTCTTATTTGTTGCGCAAATTAACCTGATATCAACAGGAATAGGGGTGTTAGATCCTACTTTTCTTATTTCTTTGTTTTGAATAGCAGTTAATAATTTAGCTTGTAAAGACATTGGTAAATTTCCAATTTCATCTAAAAATAAAGTTCCACCAGATGCAACTTCAAATCTTCCAATACGATCTTCTTTTGCATCGGTAAAAGCACCTTTTACGTGGCCAAAAAGTTCACTTTCAAATAGGTTTTCCTGCAACGAACCAATGTCGACGCTAATAAATACTTCCTGTGAACGATCAGATTTCCGATGAATTTCTCGTGCTATAACTTCTTTGCCAGTCCCATTTTCTCCAAGAATAAGTACATTAGCTTCAGTACTTGCTACTTTTTCAACTATTTTAAAAATAGATTTCATCGATTCAGATTCGCCAATAATCTGATTATAGTTTTTATCAATGCTATCGCATAAATGTTTTTGTTTTGTTTCGAGATTTTTAATTTTAAGTTTTGATAATCGTAGGTTGTACGCCGAAAGTATGGTTGAAAGTATTTTCTTTTCGTCCCACGATTTTTGAATAAAATCGGTAGCACCTTCCTTCATCGAGTTTACCGCTAATTCAACATCAGCATAAGCTGTAATTAATACAACAGAAATAGTGGGGTCTTTGTCTAATATTTGCTTCATCCAGTAAATTCCTTCGTTTCCGGTATTTACTCCAGCCGAAAAATTCATGTCGAGTAAAATAATATCATAGCTTTCTTTTCGAATAAATTCATGAATTAGATTAGGGTTCTTTATCGTATCAATCTTTTCGAAATGCTTTGATAGAAAGAATTTGAAGGCAATTAACAACTCTTCATTATCGTCTACAATTAAAATTTTTCCTTTACTCTTTGGCATATTTAAATAATTAAATTTAGATAAAAGTAAATATTGTTGTATAATTAATCAACAGTAGTGTTTAAAAAAACAACAATGCATTGTAAGGATTAATTTGTAAGCAGCTGATATATAGGATGAAAAATAATTTGGTATGGGGTTTGGGCTAATTTGTCAAAAAAACTAAAGAAATGATTTTATATAATTTAAAAATTGCCTTAAGAAATACTTTCAGGAATAAGATATTTTCTGCAATTAACCTATTTGGTTTGGCTTTAGGTCTGGCTGGTGTAATTTATATCATGTTATGGGTTTGGGACGAAATAAGTTATGATCGTTTTAACAATCAGGCCGATAATATTTTTATGTTGATAAATAAAAATACCGATGATCAGGGCAATAGCTTCGATTTTATAGAGAGTCCTGGACCCATATCAGAATATTTAGTGAATAATATTCCAGAAATAAAAAAGGCAGTGCGTATTGAATACTTTTATTCAGGAGGTTTAATTCAAAAAGGAAATGATTATTTTAATGAAGAAGGTGCTGCTGCTGATGCTTCTATATTTGAGATATTCACAATTCCTTTTATTCATGGAAATAAGAATAATGTTTTCAAAAATCCTGAATCTATTGTCATATCAGAAGATATAGCTAACAGATATTATGGTGATAAAAATCCTGTTGGTGAAGTTTTAAAAATAAAAGGATATGGAAAATCATATAAAACAGTTACCATAACTGGTGTTTATAAGAATTTTCCTGGCAATTCATCTCTAAATTTTGATTTTATAATACCTTTTTCGTTAGAAGAAAAGGGATATATCGATAATTGGGGAGCTTTTGCATTTGCTACTTTTATTCTTATTGATAAAAATGCTGATTTTAAAGATGTTAACAAGAAGGTTGCTCCAATATACAAAGACGTAGTTCAGAGAGGTCAATATTCATCTTATTTGTTTCCCTTGGTTAATCTTCATTTATATTCGAGTGTGCCTTTTTTTAATATCAAAAACCAGGGAAACATTAAACTGATAAAGATCCTTATTTTTATTGCAATTTTAATTCTCTTAATCGCATGTATTAATTATATGAACCTTTCTACTGCTAAGTATTTAAAGAAGGTCAAAGAGGTTAGTATAAAGAGAATATTGGGTATAAACCGTACTAAATTACTTTCAGGATTTTTAATCGAAGCCATATTATTTTCATTAATATCTTTTCATATTGCTATTGTAATTATTGAAATCATACGACCGTTATTTAATCATCTTACTGGAAAAAATATAACTATAAATTACTTTGAACCATATCTCTTATTTGGAGCCTTGATCGTTATAATATTTACTGGTTTTATTTCAGCCATTTATCCATATGTTTATATTACTTCTAAAAAGCCTGTGCTATATTTAAAAGGAGAAGCGAATAGAGGGAAAAAGGGAGGCTATATAAGAAAGTTATTAGTGATTATACAGTTCGCAATATCTATTATTCTTATTATTTATTCAAGTATTATTATGAAACAGGTAAATTATATTTATTCCAATGATCTTGGATTTGATAAAGAAAATATATTGATAATAAATTCAAGAAGTCTTGGCGATAAAGTGGATGTATTTAAAGATGAAATTTTAAAGCAAACAAGTATTATTTCTGTTACAAATGGTAACTTACCGATTGGAGGTGGATGGGCTGATGATTGGTCATGGAAAGATAAAGAAAGTGGTAACAGAATGGAAGTGAAAAAAATAAGTTCAGATGTAGATTATCTTAAAACACTCAATATCAAACTTAATAACGGACGTTTTTTCTCCAATGAATATAATGATAGCGGATCGCTTGTTATAAATCAAAAATTTGCTGATTTAATAGGTAAAGAGGGTATTATTGGTGAAAAAATATTTTATCAAGAAAGACCTTACACGATTATTGGAATCACTGATAATTTTTATTCAAATCATTTTTCAGAAGAAATACAACCGGTTGCATTTTTTAATGAATCACATTATTGGCTTTTAATAAAAGTAAAAAATAGTAAAACAAATGAAACCATCGATTTTCTAAAATCTGAATTTAAGAAAATTGTTACCGACAGGCCATTTGAATATTCAACACTGCAGCAAGAATTTGATGGACTTTATTCCACCGAAGTAAAAGCAGGAAAGCTGTTTGCTTACTTTTCGATTCTTGCTATTTTTATTTCCTGCCTTGGATTATTGGGGATAAGTGTATTTGCAGCAGAACAACGCACAAAAGAAATTGGTATTCGCAAAGCTTTGGGTGCATCATCCAATAAAATTCTGAAAATGCTTAATCTTGAGTTTGTTAAACTAGTGCTTATTGCATATTTAATATCGTTTCCGGTTGCATATTATTTAACTAAGAACTGGTTACAAAGCTTTGTGTACAGAACTGATCTGTCATGGTGGGTTTTTGCTTTTGCCGGAATATTTGTTTTAATAGTGGCTGTATTAGCAGTTAGCTGGCAAAGTATAGTTGCGGCTCGTAAAAATCCTGTAGAAAGTTTACGTTACGAATAAAAATATTTATTTATAATGATCAGAAATAATTTAAAAACAATATTTCGACATTTTTGGAGAAATAAAGCAATTAATACATTTAGTATTCTTGGACTATCTTTAGGCTTAACCGTTTTCTTATATGTCTTTAGTTATACTCAATACGAATTTAGTTACGATAAGCATTTGAAAGATGCAAATAAGATTTATCGTTTGCATGTTAATTCCAGCACAATGCAATGGGCGCGTAGTATTTTTGTTTTAGGTGATAAATTGTGTCAGGAACTTCCTGAAGTGGAAGAATCAACCTCATTTATATATTCTGAGGATAATACTATTATCGATCCGGCATCAAATTTCCCTGTTAATGAGAAATATATAATATGTATTGATCGTAGCTTTATTGAATTTTTTGGACTAAATCTAATGCTCGGAAATGAAAAAGCGATAGAAGAACCAAATACTGCTATTATTACACAAGAAATGGCTACAAAATATTTCGGCAACGATGATCCTATTGGCAAAGAACTGGAAATTAAGTCCATTCAGTATGTAGCCGATCTTGGTAAGTATACAGTTGTAGGAGTGGTAAAACAATTACCTTCCAATACTCATTTCCGTTTTAATATCTTATTATCACAAAAAGGTAGTCTCGACACTCGAGTGAAAAGGTTAAAAGAAAGTATGCTTTTTGGCTCATATACCTATTTGAAAATTGCAGATAGCAGAAAGATAAATGATATAGAAACTTATGCGATAAGGATTCTTGAAAATCATTTTAGTAATTTTAATGGGCCTCCGCTCTCATCTTTTAAACATGATTTACAGCCATTAGTAGATATTCATTTGAAATCGAATCTTGGACATGAATTAAAGCCAACAAACTCGATTAAACATGTATTTTTAGTATTCTATGTTGGGCTTACTATTCTAATAATTAGCTTATTGAACTTTGTAATTTTACATTCAACGCAAATTCTAAAACGAGGGAAAGAAATTGCATTTAAAAAAGTGTCCGGCGCAAACATGTTTTCACTGCTAAAATATTTTACACTTGAATCTTTCATATATACATTGTTTTCGTTTTATGCTGCATCAATAATTGTTGAGCTAATACGCCCATTGGTTTTAAGATCATTTAATATAGATATTCCGGTAATATATCATAATGCGGCATTATTTATGCCTATCATAATACTTGCAATAATAATCATTTTCATTTTCGATCTTTTTACTATGTTGCTCATTCGAAAAATCAATATTATTGATGTATTTAAATTAGGCGTTGAAGGAAAAACGAGAGGGGATTTTATTCGAAAAACACTAACTACAATACAGTTTATAGGAGCTATTGGATTATTAATATTTGCATTTTCAGTTTATAAACAAATTGAATATATTCAATCGAAAGATTTGGGTTTTAAAAGTAAAGATGTAATAATATTAAGTAACGAAAACCGGACTATTTCACAAGAATCAATGAAACAAGAGCTGCAAAAAATATCTGGAGTAAATTTTGTAACTCGTTGCCAACAATACCCAACCTACCCAATGAATGTAGCAACTTTTCCTCTTCCAGCAGGCGAAGAGTTACCTGTAAAACTAACTGTTTGTGATGAAGATTATTTAAAAGTAATGGGAATTAAAGTTTTACAAGAATTTGATAATAATAGGAATGCGGAATCTCAAGGAGTTTATATAAACGAAAAATTATTTAATGCAGCTTTATTAGCATATGATAACAATTTAGATGAATTATTAAGTCATCCATATAGAATTGAAGGCGTTATTAACAATTTTCATTATTCTTCGTTACACTCCGATATTGAACCGTACTTTATAGATATTGGTAATGAAAATAGTATCTATAAATTCATTCTATTATCCATTGATCCCAAAAATTTTAATCATACGATAAACGAAATAAAGCATATTTGGTATAAATATTATCAAAATCAAAATTTCAATTACACTTTTTTAGATGACTCTATTTCAAATCAGTATAAACCAGAAACACAATTATTAAAATCCGTTAAAGGTATTATTGTGATTATTTTGATTATTATAAGTATGGGATTATGGGGTACAATTTCTTTAATAATGAAAAATCGACGATTAGAAATAGGTATTAGAAAAACCTTAGGTGCATCCTTTTCTAGTCTGATAAAAAGATACATATTTAGTTTTTCGGTTACTGTAATTATAGCATTTTTCATTGCAAGTCCTATTATGTATTTTATAATAAAGAATTGGTATGCCGATTTTCAGTATAAAACTAATATTCAGTTGTATGAGTTCATTATCCCAGGATTAATCATATTGGTTTATTCTTGGGTAGTAACCATATGGAAAATATTTAAAAGTGTTAAAGAAAATCCTATTGAAAGTTTACGTTACGAATAAAAAGATTAAATTATGCTTGCAAATTACATTACAACAGCGCTTAGAAATTTCTACAGAAATAAGTCTATCACATTTATAAAAATTCTGGGACTGGCATTGGGTTTAGCTTCCATATTTTTTATCCTGATTTTTATTATACAGGAAACCAGTTATAACAAGTACTTGTCCAATAGTGATCGTATTTATCGTATCATTCAGCAAAATAATGTGCATCACTGGAAAACTCCACAGTCACCTTATGGTTTGCGCGATGAATTATTGGCTAATTACCCCGAAATTAAGAAAGCGGCAAGGGTTTTTGATTTTCATAGTACTCAAATCGATGTTAATCAACAAACCTTTAATGCTGAGAATTATATTTGTACCGATCAGGACTTTTTTGATATTTTTAAACCGAATATTATTCATGGTAATATTTCTGAGTTTGACAAAGATCCTTATCAGCTCGCTATTTCAAAATCTGCAGCAGAAAAATATTTTGGAACCACTGATGTTATAAATAGGGTTTTAAAAGTTCTTAGTTTCGGTAAAGAGATGCAGGTACTTATTAAAGCCGTTTACGAAGATTTCCCGGTAACATCAACCATTCAGCCCGATTTTATTTCACCACTGGAACTGTCATTGATGCAGATTAATAAGTACATGATGTCAAGTGATAATACAGAATTTAAAGTAAGTTATTATAAAGAAAATTGGGATTTAGAGATATTCAGAATGTATATTTTATGCGATGAACATTTCAATCCGGCTTCATTTGCAAAAATATCGGATGATATTACAACCCGAAAATTTGAAAATCCGGACGACCGGGCCTTTTATCTTCAGTCCATTACAGATGTTTATTTGCAATCTGATGATATATTGGGGGGCGATGTAAAGGGGAGTCTTAAATCCATTTATGTTTTTTCGGCAGTAGCCTTGCTGGTTTTATTAATAGCCAGTATCAATTACATAATCCTTTCCACATCGCAAATCGTTTCTCGTACCAAAGAAATTGGTGTGCGAAAAATTTTAGGGGCACAAAAAAAATCGCTCCTAAAACTATTGTTAACCGAATCGTTGATTATTTCAGGGCTTGCTTTTATTCTTTCATTTATTATCATAGAGCAATTCAGGCCTTTAATTAATCAGTTTTTTAATAAACAAATCATCATCCAGTTTAATTGGGAAATGATATTAGGAACACTGTTTATTTTTGGTGTCGTTGTTATTGCCCCCACAGTTTATATGATGCACTATTTCAATAAAATATCTCCCATTGATATCATGCGAAAAGAGAAAATGTATGCCCATCGCAAATTCAATTTGAAAAAAGTGATGCTTGCTTTGCAATATATTATATTTATTGGTTTGGTAATTGGTTCTATAGGAATTGTTAAACAGTTAAGATATGCCATGCATAGTGATTTAGGATTTAATCCCAGTGATAAACTTGTAATTTCGGTTGGTGAGCTTGTTCAGGCCGGAAAATTTAAAACAGCAAAACAAGAGCTGTTAAAAATAAATGAAATAAAGAATATTAGCGGAGCCATGTGGCTTCCACCATCCAATGGCCGCATGAGTGTTAATATGTCAATACCCGAAAATCCTACAGAGAGTTTTAATATCGAAGGCTTATTTGTGGATAAAGATTTTATTGAAACATTTGATATGAAATTGGTTGAAGGGAATTCTTTCCGCATTTACGGCGAAAATGCCCGAGGCAAAGTAATTATTAATGAAAAGGCACGCCAGTTTTATGAATTGGGAGACGATATATGGGGTGGTGAAATTGTTGGTGTGGTGGAGGATTTTTATTTTCATTCACTTCATGAACAAATAGAGCCTATGTTTTTGGTGGTTGGCGATTTTATGATTCGCAATATGGTTATTCATTATAGTACTAATGATATTTCAACATTAACATCTAAAATCAAACAGGTCTTATCAAGTGTATATCCGCAGATGCAGTTTAACCATTCATTTTTAACTGATACTTTTGATGAATTGTACAAAGAAGAAAAACAAATGGCAGTACTTATAAGTATTTTCTCATTTATAGCCATTTTTATTGCATCGATCGGTTTATTGGGAATAACCATTTTTACGACCAAAAAGCAAACAAAAAATATTGCTATACGAAAAGTGAACGGAGCTTCATCAGCACGTATCTTTCTTTTATTTGTCAGTGATTATATTAAATTAATTGCGATTGCTTTGATTATTGCAAGTCCTGTGGCGTATTATTTTCTGAATCGATGGTTGCAAAATTTTGCTTATCAAACCAATATTGCCTGGTGGATGTTTATTTTTGCCGGCTTACTTGCCCTATTATTTACATTGATCACCATAAGCTGGTACAGCATAAAAGCAGCGAGAAAAAACCCTGTGGAAAGTTTGCGTTACGAATAAAGAAAAGCTCCTTTAAGAGCTTTTTTTGCGTAATACGTTTAACGTTAGTCTTTTTATTTCTATATTTAGATGTTCCAATCAAAAAAAGTAAATGGCAAGATTTATTGCTTTTCTGATTTTGTTATTTGTTATAAGTTTTAATTTTCGTAAACTTAAGAAGTATTTATGTGATTAAAGAACAGGAATATGGAATCAAAACTATTATGCTTATTAATTTGTATATTTTTATTTTCATGCAATACTAAAGTTGAACAAGTTAATGAAAATATTGATTCTTCAGTTGGAAATAATATATGGTTAGATTCTTTATTTGCAAGAACAGAGAACTATAAAATTAATGTTTATGATCCGGATAAATTCATAAAAGAGATAATAGAGGATACTGCAAAAATTAAGAAATTTAAAGATGTAAGTGAAAGTACTCATAATTATAAAGCCCTTTCTTTTGCTTACAGTATGCTAGGTAATAGTAAAAAAATAGGGAGTGATTACTTATCTGCTATCCAATATTTTAAAAAAGCATATGAGAATGCTTTGTTGGCTGATGATGTTTATCTAAAAGCATTATCATTAAATATGATGGGAGTTATTTATAGGAGAAAATCTGCAACGAGAACAGCTTTGGAATACTATACAAGAGCACTTAAGGCTGCAGAGGAAAGTAATGTTTCGTCAGATCATATGCTTAAAAGTATTGCAATTTCTAACGAAGGCATCGGTGGATTATATCGTATGTTGGAACAGTATGATTTAGCACTGAAATACTATAAACAATCATTAAAATATGAAGAGCAGTTAGGGAGTATACTTGGTAAAGCCATTGGGAATCATAATATTGGGAAAACCTATAGGTTTCTTGGTAAACTCGATTCAGCTAAAATCTACCATGAAAGATCCTTAGAGTATAATAAACAAATGAACTCTGTTTATGGTAAGGCAATTTGCTACAATAATTTAGGAACGATTGAAATGCTTCAAAATAATACCGATAGTGCTTATTTATTCTTTATTCCTGCTTTGGAAATGGCAAATGAATGCGCTGATAGTACATATATTATTAATTCTAAATTAAATATAGCTTGGTATCATATTAATAAAGGTCATCACCGTGAAGCTTATAAATATTTAAATGATGCTATTGCTATAGCAAAAAGAATAGGTTATAAGTCTGCTATTATGCAAGGATACAAATTACTCTCAGATCTTGAGCAAGATAAGGGCTTGTATTTAGATGCTTTAAATTACTTCAAGATCTCAAACGCATATAACGATAGTATTGTAAATGAAAAAACTCAGCAATATTTAGTTGATCTTACGGTGCTTTACGATATTGAAAAGAAAAAAAATGAGATAGAATTTTTGCAGAAGGATAATGAAACCAAAAAACAAAAGTTAATTGCCCGAAATAGATTAATAATCTCTCTTATTCTTACGGTTTTGATTATCCTTGTTATTGCCTATCTATTTAGACAAAAAGGAATGCAAAAACTAAGTCAAATGGAATCTGAATTGCAGAAATACCTATTGCAGTTAAAAGGTTCTGAATATAATGGAAAAAACCCACAAAGAAATACTAATATATTAGCTTCTAAAAACAAATTAACAGAGCGCGAAGCAGAAGTGCTTAACTATATTAGCGAAGGAATGTCAAATGCTGATATTGCAGAAAAAATATTTGTGTCAACCAACACCATTAAATATCACATTAAAAATATTTATTTAAAGCTTGATGTTAAAAACCGGGTTGAAGCTTTAAACAAAATCAAACAATAAATCCACAATATTTCTGAAAAAATCATATACCCGTTTGGGTAGTTTTTTTAAAACTACCCCAAAGGGTAGTGTGAAAACTATCAATATTTTAGATATTTGATTAAAGTAATAATCATGGTATCTTCTGTTAAAAATTACTTAACAAAAAGCGAGTATAAAGTAATTCATTTACTTGAGAAAGGATATTCGAATAAGAAGATCTCTGATCATCTCAAAATATCAGAAAATACAGTGAAATATCATTTGAAAAATATTTATAAAAAATTGAATGTAAAAAATAGACTGGAAGCAGTGTATCAATTTATATACAAAAATAAATCAAACGATTAACCGGCAGATACAATCTTAAAATATGATCAATATATATCTGACTTTTTATAAAAATTTATTAAGCTAATGTGTTGTTAGTCAGTATAAAGCTGAATAATAAATAATTTCATCGTTTATGAAAAAAATATCCATTCTGTTATTGTTTGTATTGTATGCATTCGTAACGCCAGTCTATTCTCAGGTCGATCTTAATTTAATAATGCGAAATCCGACACCTTCAGAAATTTATGAATGGCAAAAAGATCCTACCATAATTCAGATTATCGCAACAAATCATTCAACCAGTGAATATTTGAATGCATCATTTGGATTTAGAATAACAAATGAAAATGGTACGATAATAGCAGAAAGCGATTATAAAAGAACATCACGGAGATTTACAATTTCTCCCATGCCACAGGTTACCGTGTTAAACGGACAACAACTTATCGATGTTAATTCAATAAGATATAATAGCAGCTTAAAGAATTTATTACTTTCGGCAAATTCAATACCAGAAGGATATTACGATATTTGTATTAGTATTTACGATCAGAACGGAATAAATATAACCAATGGCGAAGAGTATTGTACAAGTTTTTCGGTGTTAATCCCCGAACCTCCTGTGCTATTATCTCCAATTGACGATGAAGTTATTAATTCTCCTTTTCCAAATTTTTTATGGTCGCCCGTTACCAGTTATAATGCAGCACGAAACCAAATTACCTATAAACTAAAAATTTGCCCTGTTTACGAAGGTCAGTCGCCACGAACTGCAATCGACATGAACCCGGTACTGTTAGAAAAAAGTAATATTCTAACATCATCGTATATGTATTTACCTTCCGATATGCCTTTTGATTATTACAAAAATGTAAATCAATATGTATGGCTGATTCAGGCATTTGATATGAACGGAAATCCTGCAACTAAGAATAAGGGAAAGAGTGAGTTAGCAACTTTTAGATTAAAAGAAGAAACTCAGAATATAATTGAATTATCAAATGTTTATCCGCTCAATAATGATACTGTTCCCTGGAAAGTACCGCATTTGATTACTAAGTTCTCACCATATACTGATGAAATTAAATCCATTGAATTTACACTGCGATTTAAAAAGGATGGCGAAAACACAGAATATACGAATACCAGAAAAGTTACATTTAATGGTGGCCCACAAGCTGGTCAGCAGTTGAGTTCAGCAGACGATGCCAGTTTATTGGTTGCAAGTGTTGGAACAAATAAACTTACTCCTGAATGGATGAATCAGTTAACGCCTAATGTAAAATATAATTGGTTTGTAGATGCTATTTTTACTATGGAAGATGGAACAACACAAAATGCAAGTTCTCAGGAGACATCATTTGTTGTGGGCTTAAAGAAACCCAAATTAAACAAGCCGGTAAAAGATACATCCATAAAAGTAAATACTAAGATTTCCTGTGCTTTTTCTATTCCACAACCCGAAAACTTAAACTTTGAAAAGGGTGATGTCTTTAAAATACCTGCATTTCATGCATCAGGTATTAGTTCACAAGCTTTCAATAAGTTTTCGGTTGAAGTAGCTAAAAAAGCATCATTTGATTCTATTGCTCAAACAAAAACGAAGTTAGTACCTGAAAGTAATATGTATCAAACAGGCGATAGTTGTAAAGAGTTATTTAATACGATTACTGTTGAATTGGATGGGATCAAAGATACAGCAACCTATTATTATCGGGTTAACTATTTAGATGCTTCAGATAATAAATATTATACAAGTCAATCCCGTTCATTTAAAATTATTCCTGATTCGCTTAAAACTTGCTTTGAGATGAAGGTTGAAAGTCCAGCGAATGATGGAGTTTGGACAAAGAGTAAAAAACCTAAATTTTCAGTTTCTATAAATCCGGAAATCAATAAAAAGGCCATTACTGGTGGACAAATTAGGATATGGAAAAAGACATCGTCAAGTCAAACCAACGTAGACGCTAAAAAATCGAAAGCAGTTCTAGATACTACATTTAAAGGGAGCGATGATAAACATATTTTTGCATATTCCACCGATATGTCCGGATTCACCAGATTTGATCTGAATATTGTGAATGGTGATTCTACATCGAAAAGCTTTACAGCAGATACAGCAACAACATACTTGTGGAATTTTAGAATGAACTTTAATAAAGATTCCATAAGAAACGATAAATTATTATGCGATAGTGATTCTGTTCTTTCTAATGATGGAATTTTTACCGTAAAACCTACCAGCGAATTAGCCGATTCAGGTTCTTGTCCGGGAGAGTGTTATGCCGAAGAGCCAACAAATGTTACGCCCGGTACTCAGTCATTAAAAAAGGATACCACCATTACAATAGGTAAATTTAAATTGAAACTTGGCACAGTAACCGGATCAGCTTCTAATTTGAGTGGCGAAGGCTCTATTGATGTTCCATATCTGCGTGGAAATATAATGGTTGAATTCAATGGTTTAAAAGTAAATAGCGATAATGTAGTGTACGAAGGTGAAGCCTATGCAAAAATTGACCAGGCTGCTCCATATTCGAAACCCGATGCAAATGATTTTGAAGGGAAAGCACTGGGATATGCTCAGGATAAACTAAAGTTTAAAGAAATTCACGAGTATTCAAGTAGTTCTGGTAAATTGGTAAGTGCTTTGGTTGGAACAACTCCTGTTACATTACCACTTGGTTTCGATCGTGATTATGATGGTTATAAGGTGGTGATAGGAATTGTGGCTATGAAATTTACTCCTGTACGAGCAAGTTTAAATACAGCAATGTATGTTGAGTTGCCTTCTTTAGGGCCTGAAGTAGGATTAGGACTTGGTGCAAAAGATATATGTTTCCACAAAGATGGATTAGCGGGAAATGGTAAAAAGACGCTTTATCTTGCACAGGACTTTGGTTATGAAAATGAAGAATCGTGGAGCTTCTTATTTAAAGCACCAACACCTACCGATTCGGGTACCTATGCAATTTGGGATTGTAAAGGGTTTAACGAGCTGGTAATTGCAGCTGATATTGAATTCCCACGTTCCTGGATGACTCCAACGCCAGATCCGGATCCGACCAAGATGGTGAAAGCTCATTTTAAAACACGTGCCGATAAAAATGGTAACGGATGGCAATGGTTAGCAAGTGCAAATCTAGATCAGTGTGAGTTGACAGGAGCAAAAGGTTACAAAATGCAGGTTCAGGAGATGGTGTTTGATTATTCATCAGCCCGAAATCCGGAAGGAATAACTTTTCCTGAAAACTATAATGGTACTAAAACCATTGCGTGGCAAGGATTTTACATTAAAAGAGCATTTTTAGAATTCCCCGAGAAATTGAAAACATTCGAAAACGAACATCCAACCATATCATTAAATCACGTAATTATTGATAAAACAGGATTTAATGCAAGTATACACGGCGAAAATATCATTCAGTATCCTAAAGGGAACTTCGGCGGTTGGGGCGCAAGTATTGATACTTTTAAAATTGTTGTTATAAATAGCTCTTTACAATCAGGCAAAATGAACGGAAGAGTAAGAGCATCAACTTTCGATACATCTTTAGTTTACAATGGGGTGATTTCAAATATTACTGGTGACAAAAAACTTAAATACCTATTTTCTGTACATCCAAGAGATTCAGTAGATATGAGTTGCTCAAAAGTAAAATTAGATTTATATCCTACTTCAAAAATTGAACTTAGAGATACTGCAGGGAAATTCGAAGCTCTTGTCGATTTAACTGGTGTACTTAATCTGGAAAATGCAATGGGAAGTCTGAAAAAAGTAAATTTCAAAGGAATTAAGTTTCAGAACTTAAAATTCTTTTCATATAGCCCATATTTTGAAAAAGGAGATATTGGATTTGCCAGTCCGGATAAAAGTATGGAAGGATTTCCGGTAACACTAAATGGTTTTGATATTGTTTCTGGTACACGAAGTGGTGGAATTGGTTTTGGCTTGCAATTTAATTTGAATGTTACTTTACAATCAGGTTCGAATGGGGTGAGTGGAAAAACAAAACTTAGCTTGTGGAGCAAACTTGAATCAGATGAAAACGGCCAAAAGTTTGTATTCGATGGTGTGGAGTTAGATTCCATTGGTGTTAATGCTGATATGGGAGCAGTAAAGATTGCAGGAGGACTAGAGCTTTATGAATCGCATACTACATTTGGAGATGGCTTCCGGGGTATTGTAAATGCAACTTTCGTTGATCAGCTTGCTGTTGAGGCTACTGCTCAATTTGGAAATGTAAATAGTTATCAGTATTGGTATGTCGATGCAAAAGCAATATTCCCTGAAGCAATACCTATTGCGCAGGGAATTGGAATGTATGGTTTTGGTGGTGGTGCATGGTATCATATGCGAAAAGCGGGTTTAACAGATTTATCCCAACCTGCAGATGCTACCGATAATTCTACTACTCCAGGCGAAGCAAATTCTGGTTATAATTATGTACCCGATCAAAATGTGGATTTAGGTCTGAATGCTTCCATAATATTGGGAACTCATCCTTCGGAAGAAGCATTTAATGGTGATGTTGGATTGGAAGCTCAGTTCTTATCTGATGGAGGCTTAGGATCAGTAAGTTTAGTTGGTAATGGATATATGATGTGCGATATTACAAAGCGAAATGAAGCCAAGGTATTAGCTGATTTGGATTTAGAATACAATGTGCCAACTACTACTTTCCACGGAATATTTGATGTAGATATTAACGCTTCTCCTTTAGATGGTGGTGGAAGAATGGTAATGCATGTCGATCCGAACTTATGGTATTTAAAAATTGGTGAGCCTGGTAATCCTATTTCTTTAGAATTAGCTAATTGGTTCGAAGCTAAAAGTTATTTAATGCTTGGGCAAGATTTACCCATGCCAATAGTACCAAACGAGATAAGGAGTTTATTCCCTGGACAAATTGCTGACAGAAACCCACAAATAGCCAATGGAAATGGTTTTGCTTTTGGTGCCAATGCAAGCTTTGAAACAGGACGAAAAACATACTCCATTTTCTATGGTGAATTTTCGGCATTGGCTGGATTCGATATGTCATTACTTAATTATACCAGTGGAGCTCGATGCGAAGGAATGGAAGGGCCTTTAGGTATCAATGGATGGTATGCATACGGTCAGATCTATTCAGCATTATCAGCATCCATAGGTTTACATGTTGATTTGTGGTTTACAGAAGGTAATTACGAGATATTAAACTTAAATGGTGGAGCTTTATTGCAAGGGGCAGGGCCTAATCCTACCTGGTTATCAGGAAATGTAGGTGGTAACTATAGAATTCTAGGTGGAAAAGTAAAGGGATATTGTAATTTTAATTTCAGCATGGGTGATCGATGTGAGATGGTTCAGGAGAATCCATTAACACGAATCGATTTAATATCTGATATTGCTCCGGTTTCAGGATCTACAGATGTAGAAGTGATGTTAGAGCCGCAAGTAGTATCAAACTTTGAACTGAATGAACCGTTTGATTTACAGGAAATGCCTGCCGGTGGAGGGTCACCAACGGTAAGAACCTTTAAAGTAAAGCTTAAAGATCTTAATTTACGAAAGGCTTCAAATAATGATTCGGTTTCAGGCAGTGTGAATCTTTCACCTGATAAGTTTTCGGCATATTATTCAAGTCATGATATGCTTGCCGGAAATACAAGTTATAAATTAAATGTTGCAGCCTATGGCGAAGAATTTATTAATGAATTATGGATACCTGCTGTTAAAAATGATGGATCGTTAATAACTCAGAGTGCTAGTACTAATTTTAAAACAGGAGCAGCTCCAGATAAAATAGAGAAACAACATGTAGCATATTCTTATCCTATATACGGGCAGGGATTTTTCTTACAAGATGAATGTCGATCAGGAAAAGTGCAGTTAAAAACAGGAATGCCACATTTATTTACCCAAACTGCTGGCTATGATGTGGAATTAATTGCACGATTTATTCCTTCCGATGAAGGAGGGGTAACAAAAGAAGTTCCTTTTACTTATAACTCCAGCTCAAAATCGTTGCGATTCGATGTTCCTAATTTACAAAACAGTACGCTCTATTATGTGCAGTTTGTGAAGAAGCAAACATTGGAGCAAACAGCTGACTCAAAAGATGCAGGTGGTAATAAGGAAAATGAATCGGATGAAAACACAACAACCCGTGTAAGAGAGAGAAAAGTAAATGAATCTGGTTCGGATGAGATAATTATTGAAGAACGATTGATATTAAAAAACAGAGTGAGAGAAAATGAAAAGATTTTATATACTTATCATTTTAGAACCAGCAAATACAATACCATGCAGGCCAAGTTAAATAGCTTCAATTATATGGTAACGAATTCCGAATATTATTCAAATAATATTGAAGTTCATAAGGCAGCATACGAAGGTGATGAATCGTTTGGGTATTATGATTTACATCCGGTTGAATGGGTTAAATCAGGAGCTGCGCATACATTCGGTCCTTTATTAAAAGTAAATGGTTATGAACGATCGGCAGCATGGCATCATCAATTTGTGAATCCAAAAGTTTATGATAATATAGGCTGGATGAATATGAAAGGTTGGTGGAATAGTAATTACATGACAGAATTTGATTATTATCAGTTTTCATCGAACAAGGATTTAATTGAGTTAGATAGAAACGGTTACTATGAACCGTTTACTGTTCCTGTTGCACAGTTAATGTCACAAACATTTTCAATTGGTAGCAGTTCTGGTTCTGGTTCTGGTTCTGGTTCAAGTGCTGTAAGTACTTCAGTTGGTTCTGTAAGTAATACTTCAGTATCTATTTCTGGTTCGAATATTCCAACCATTGGTAATTTTGGTTCAACAACATCAACAAGCGCACCAGGTTCTGTTTCGGGAGTTAATTTTACTCCAAGCAGTGCAGCAGGATCTAATTTTGATAACCTGCAAAATGTAGAATTTGCTACACCAAATATCATTGTAACTTATAATCATGGTAAAGCGGTGCCGGTTGATTTTGATCGATTGCGAAATAAAGCAACCCAAATATTATCAACTTGGTATATTCCAAAGTCAAATTCAGAAATGATAAAGCTTAATTCTATTATCCATACAAATTATGAACCCATGATTAAAGGGAATTATCCTTTAAAATTCTTTTATAATTATCGAGGCTGTTTAGGTGTAGATGAAAATAACCCGACAATCAATAAACCATTTATTTATTAAATGATAAAATGAAATGAAAATGGTTTTAGATAATATATTACAGAATGTTATATTTAAGGTACAAGTTACATTAATGACTTTGCTTTTAATCCTGATTCTATTGACAATAAATATAACAAACGTATATTCACAGGAAAATAATGATAATGTAAAGTTTACAGGCTCGGCAAATTTATCGGATAATTTTTATTCATCGAACGGGATAGACCCTAGGCAACCATCCAACTTGTTTGTTGGTGTTTTTCGGGCCAATATTACTTTGTTTAACCAGGTTGATTTGCCTTTTGAATTTTATTATTCAAATCAGCAAACGGCTTTTCAGCAGCCATTTAATCAGTTTGGGGTAAGTCCGCGTTTAACCGATTGGCTTACTTTACACGGTGGTTATTTTTCGACACAGATATCAGATTTTACTTTTGGTGATTTAAGAATTTTAGGTGGTGGTGTAGATTTAACACCTGGTAATTTTAGGTTAAAAGCTTTTTATGGAAGGTCTCGTCAAGCGGTAGAACCCAAAAAGGTAAGTTTTGCACCGGAGGTATATAAACAAAATGTGTACGGTATTTCACTGGGTTATGGAAACTTATCAAGAAACTTTTTCAACTTGAATGTTTTTCATGCAAAAGATGATTCTGCATCCATAAATAGTGATTCGACTTTAGTAGCCCCGAACGAGAATTTAGTTGGGTCGGTTGATTTTGGTATACGAATGGGAAATGCGGTTACACTGAAAGGGGAATTTGCCATGTCGGCATTTTCAAGCGATATGGGGGCTGTTGAAGTAGATGATATTTCGATTCCTGATTATTTATTTACTCCCAATTACTCATCAAGTGTGGATATGGCTGCTAAACTAAATATGCTCATTCGCCCTTCGAAATATTGGTCGATTAATCTATCTACTCGTTGGATTGGCCCGGGTTATCGTACTTTAGGCTATGCATTGTTACCCAATGATTTGATGGAATTCAATTTAGCTCCAAATATTCGATTGTTGAAAAATAAGCTGAATATTAGATCTAAAGTAGGTATAAGATATAATAACCTACAAGATCAAAAACTGGCAACAACAAGCCGATTTACAGGGTTTCTTGCAGTGAATTATCAGGTGAATAAAACCTTTGGTTTTGATGTGAATTACAACAAGAATCAAATTGAATCGGGACATAAATACGATACGTTGCGATTATCTAATGTGTTTAATTCATTGTCTGTTTCACCACGATTCTTTTTTCAGCGCTTTGGTGGCACCAATAGTTTAATTTTAACCTATTCATACCAGGATGTAACCGATAAAAATGTGTATACATCTCAAATCACGGCGAATAATACGAATTCTTTTTATCTGGTGCATACTTTATCGTATGCCAACTCACTTGCATTTTCAACAACAGCTTTATATAATAATACAGAATTGCCAAATCTTACATCGAAAATTTACCATGTGAGCGAAACCATAAGCAAAGCATTTTTTGATAACACGCTAAGTACGTCAGCAAGTGTCGGGGCTAATTTTATAAAAGTAACAGATCATAATAATCAGTTTGTATTTAGAATAAATGCGACTTATAATTTAAATAAAATGGGTAGTTTGAGTTTTAACATCTCAAATAATCATTACAATAGTAATGGAGTGTTAGCACAAAATTACAACGAGATTTACGGAAGTCTTCAGTACAATATTAATTTTTAGAAATGTATAAAATCAATCATATGACCACGAACATTAAAAGATCAAAACACTTAAAACGATATTTAAGTTTGCTATCCATTTTTATCATCTTATTCGTAACAAATGGATTGAATTTGTCAGCGCAACAACGAATTAATAATCCACGAAGTGCAGAGATTAATATCATTGCACGTGCCGATGCCGACTCAGTTGTTTTGCGATGGGCACCTTCAAAATCGGGTGGGTGGGTAATTGCAAATCAGATTGGTTATACTATCGAAAGGGCAAAATTAAATCCCGAAAAACCAATTCAACGATCAGATTATAAAAAAATGAATGAAAACAGTATTAAACCGCTGAGTTTAGAAGAGTGGAAACAAAAAACTGATGAAAACAATATTTTTTCGGCTGTTGCTGCACAGGCTTTGTATGGAAAATTGTTTAATCCACAACCTTTGAGCACTCAAAATATGAATGTTTTAAAAAATGCTGCAGATGAATTGTCGAACAGGTATTCATTTGCGTTATTTGCTGCCGATAATGATGCTTTTACAGCAGATGCGTTGGGATTAAGGTACGTAGACCGAGATGTAGAAAAAGATGCCAAGTATGCTTATAGAGTTTATCTGGCAGAGAAATCAGATCAGTATAGCTTTGACACAACCTATCTTGTGGTAGATATGGGTTCATATAAAAAACCTGTTAAACCTGCTGGTCTAAGTTTTAAAAGTGGTGATGGCAGTATTAAGTTAACTTGGGATAATATAGCCGAACAGAGTTATTCCGGGTATTATATCTATAGATCTGATGATGATGGTAAAACTTATCATAAAATGAATGATATGCCCATTGTGATTATGACACCAACAAATGCAAACACATTAGCACAGCCAAGTTTTACCGATACATCAACCATAAATTATAAAACTTATTATTACCAGCTTCGGGGAGTGACTTCATTTGCAGAATTGAGTGATCCAGCACAAATAAAAGCTTTTTCAAAGGATTTAGACGCACCTAAGGCTCCGATGATTCATAAACCTAAACAAATAAATGCTCAGGAAATTGAGCTAAGTTGGGAGATGGATGTAATTTCTGATGATTTGCAAGGATTTATCGTATCACGTAGTAAAAATTCAGTAAAAAATTATCGCTTATTAACTATCGATCCTTTATCTAAAACTACCTATAGTTTTATTGATGATATGGGAGGAGAATATGAATCATATTATACCGTGGCAGCTGTTGATACTGCTGGTAATATGGCTTTTTCTTTGCCCGTACTGGCAAGTAGAATTGATTCTGTTCCCCCTGATGTTCCAACGGGATTAACAGGTGCCATCAGTAAATCAGGAGTTGTAACTCTAACATGGGATAAAGCGAAAGAGAAAAACATAAAAGGTTATCGTGTATTGCAGGCAAATGATCCGACACACGAATTTGTTCAATTGACAGGTCAGATATATTCCGATACAATTTTTGTTGATTCAATCAGTTTACAAACCCTTACTAAAAAAGTTTATTATCGCGTGGCAGCAGTGAATAATAGGTATCAACATTCTAAGATGTCAGAAATATTGGAATTAGAACGTCCTGATATTGTGCCACCTGAACAAGCTGTCTTTCATGATGTATTTGTTACGGATACCAATGTTTTATTGAAATGGTATCCAAGTACCAGCAATGATGTTAAAATGCAGGTGCTATACAGGATGTTGAAAGATGAAAATACCTGGCAAGTACTGGATACTTTTGATATTCAGATAAATTCATTCGTAGATAACCATGTGGAAATTAAAATGAATTATGAGTATACCATTGTTACTATAGATAAGTCTGGGCTGAAGTCAGAACCTGCATTTCCGGTAATGGCACGACCTTACGATACAGGGAAAAGAAAACCGGTAGAAAATCTATTGGCTGAATATAATG
>CAYVEW010000020.1:8837-37505 GCA_964450375.1 uncultured Bacteroidales bacterium | reverse complement strand
ACTCTTCCGCAAGCATTGGTTGCAATTACCAGTTCTTTATAAGTTCCGGTATCGGTATACGCATGATAGAAATGTGATTCGTTGGTAATGGTTCCATCGTGTAATTGCCACTCATATGATGATCCGCCGGCAATATATAATTCGATACTATCACCGGGGCATCCGCTTCGGTCTTTTTCGTAATCATAATCCCAGTTCTCATCATCACGAATGAATGGTTTGCTTGTAAGGAAGGTAATTCTGTCGCCACAATTATCAGACATACTATATAAAGTTAGCTGATCTGTTCCTTCGTCAATGGAATAAGTATATTCAAAATTGATCGGATCGACACATAACTGCCCATTTGTTTGAGTAAAGTATAATGTACTGTCCATTATTTGAACTAGACTACCGCTCGATACAAAGGAGCTGGTATTCCATTTATCTGATCCATAACTAATATCGTAGTATAGAGTATCTCCATCCTGATCCCAAATACCTAATGCTACATAATAACCCTGATCGGCCTGATAATACCACCGACTTCGTAATTTATTTTTTGGAGCTGGGCAGATTCCTTCCCACATCATACCATCAAGTGTAAGTGCACCACTTATATCCGGATAAGCTAATAAATCGGTAAAACCAGCTTTTTCAAGAGGGAATGACTGTATTTCTTCCATGCTGCTTGTTAATGGCAAGGTATGTAGCTGAACGTCACCATCGAATTCACCCGGATTACAATACCATACTACAGCTATTCCAACACTGGGCTCTAAAACATTGTACGGTACATATACAGAAATTGTATCGGGGGCTTTTACTTCCACCATTCCGTCTGGTGGGCCTGGGTCTCCAGTCGGATCAATATTACCATACCACATAAAAATGTAAACTGTGCTATCCATTGGAGTTAAATAATTCCAGTTAAATAAATCGATTGGGATAACAAATTCATGTGCATTGGCAACAGGTAAACTCCAATCTTCCATTGCACCCTGATCATCGTCACCTACGGTTGAATTACCCACATAATAAAAAGGATCTCTTGTCTGATCCATATCGACAAGAATATCACCTTCAAGTGTATCTTTTATTCCGCAAGTATTTTCGGCAGTAAATACAAAGTGATAGCTTCCAGCTGTAGGGTATTCATGTGCAGCCAGAACGGGAGGGAAATCAACAGTTTGTCCGGTAATTCCGTTCATACTTTGTGAATCACCAAAATCAATATTATAAATCAACTTTTGAATGTAATCTGTATTCCAGTCATCATGATCTCCTTCGCTCCAAAAGTAAACTTCTTCGCCCGGGCATATTTCCATGGGCGAAGCCATTAAAGCTGAATTTACTGGTGCCATTAAATCGTCTACGAATACATATTTATATGCACTATCGGAAGCCATGCATTTATTTGTAGCCACCAGCTTAATTTCATTTTCTCCAACTTGAGTGAAATTATGAATTAAGTTTTCGCTGTGCGAAATATAAACATCATTTACGTACCAGCTTAAAGTAACATCATCATCGCTATTCCAGATTTCACTTTCGAGATGTACTTCGGTGCCGGGGCATACATTAACCATTGAGATGTAACTGTCTTTATCCTTAAATCGGATTTCTACTCCGGGAGTACTTTCCATCATGTATTCGACATAAACCTCTTGTGTTACAGTATCAGTAAAGCCACATCCATTGCGTACAACAAGCTGAACAGTGTAAGTCCCCGGTGCCGAATAGGTGTTGTAAACTGTTCTTTCAGATGCAAACGAACCATCACCAAAGTCCCATTCATATTGGCCTTCTCCTTGTGCATTAAATTTAATCTCATAGTTCGGGCAGGGAGGATTATCCATGTAATCAATATCAAACCAGGCATTTGGATACGAATCGGTGCCAATGTAAATCATTTCAGATACTGTATTTGTATTATCGCAGCCATTGCTTGTTGTAAGGCTAACAGTATATTCTCCGGTATCGGCAAAAGCATAAAAAATATCCTGTCCGAATAAAGTGTCTGTAACGGTACCTTTGGTAATTTCCCAACGATGAGATGCTGCTTCGGGTGATGAGAACTTTACCTTATCGTTTGGACAGAACCAGGTTCCATTCACCCAAATCTCAGCTCGTGGTTGTGCACCATCATCAACAATAATTTCGGCAGATGTGGAATCTAAGCCGCACTCCCAGGTTGATCCCAGGGCTTTAACCGTATAGGTTGCAGCTGAATCGAATACAAAGGTTTCTTCCCAGTTATTACTTGTTGTTCCATCCGGGAATTTCCAGATGATCCAGTCGGAGTTACCTTCTAAATGAAAACGAACTTCTTCGCCAGGACATATATCTTCCGGCATGGTTCTTATGTTCCCAAGACCGGGGATATATATATCCTCATAATTATCACCCGAAAATCCTGATTGATCCCAAATCCATAGTGTGATGTGATGATATCCTCCAGGCAAAAGTGTATCGGGTGGAGTATGTTCCGTTGAATATAATTTATCGTTTATATACCATTCGTAGTGAACAGGTCCGACCGTGTCAACCAGAAATGAACTGTTTGTGAATGACACATTTACCGGTCCGCATTCGTAGGGGTAACTGGTGTAGAATCCAACATAACTTTGTGCATGTAAGGAATGAATTCCTATAGCCAGCACAAAAACTAATAAACCAATGTAAAGTTTCTTCATGGTAGCGAGGTTTTATTTAATATTATTTCTTTTAAAATATAAAATTGATGTGCTGTGTATTCTGTAGTTTAGTTAACTATGCAAAAATGAGAATACAATTTATGAGATTTTAAACTCATTGTCAATAGCATTCATATTTAAAAAAGAGTAGTTTGTCAAAAAAGAAAATATTAAATTCTTATTCCGCTCACTAATATATCATCTACCTGTTCATAACCTTCCATCCATTCTTGAAGTTTTTGTTCCAGTATTTCTTTTTGTTTAGGCATGTCTTCCTGATGAATTTCGAGAAGTAACTGAATAAAATTCTTTTTTCGGAATTTCGAATTGTCCGGCCCCCCAAACTGATCAACATATCCGTCGGAGAATGTATAGATTAAATCTCCTTTTTTTATTGGGATTATATGATTGGTGAAGTTTTCTATTTTTTTTAAGTGAATACCTATAGGCATTTTGTCTGCTTTGGTTTCAAGAAGTTCACCGTTACGAATAATAAACAATGGATTATAGGCGCCTGCATAATTAAGTTCCATGGCATCATAATCAATGATGCAGAGTGTTAGATCCATTCCATCACGGCTTTCGCCAATGTTACCGGTTTGGCGTAAAGATGAAATTACTAATGAGCGCATATCGTTTAAAATAACATCAGCCGTTAAGTCATCTACATTGGTTAAGTTTACTATTTCGTTTAAGAATGAAATTCCCAACATGCTCATGAATGCTCCGGGAACTCCATGTCCGGTACAATCGGCTGTTACAGAAATAATTTTGTTTTCTTTCTGGCTTAACCAATAAAAATCGCCACTCACAATGTCGCGGGGTTTAAATAAAACAAAGGAATCAGGAATAATTTTTTCAATTAATTCTTTTGGAGGAAGCAAGGCATTTTGTATTCGGCTTGCATACTCAATACTATCTGTTATTTCCTTATTTTGTTGGAAGATATGATCTCGTTGTAGGCTAATTTCTTCGTTTTTCTGTTCCAGAATCTTGTTCGCCTTTTGTTTTTGCCTGAATAACCTAAGTATTAAAATCAAAAGAATGCTAATAATACCAAATCCGATGGTGAAAAACCAAATAACCAGTTTTTGCCTTTTTAAAGTAGCATCCTGTAAGGCTTTATCTTTATTTAACAGAGAAATTTCTTTGTCTTTTTTTTCGGTTTCGTATAAAGTCTGGAATTCTGCAATTTGTCGGTTTACCCTTTCGCTAAACAAACTATCGTTTAGCTCGGAGTATTGCTTGTGGTATTCGTAAGCTTTCTGATAATTGTTTAATTTGGCGTACGTGTCAGATAATTTATAATAAATGTTTACAATGTCACCTTTTCTGCCAAGCTCAACAGATAATTCATAACTTTCATAATATGCATTTAGTGCTTTTTGGTATTTTTTCCACTCAAGGTATATATCTCCCTGATCTTTAATAGTTTCAGCTATTCTGGGCTTTTCGTTATTCGATGTATAATAATTATAACTCCGTTGGATGTTTTCTTCGGCTTTTTCGAAGTTTCCAAGTTTTGCATACAAAATGGCTAAAAAGTTTTGGGTTTCTGCAATTCCGTCTCCTTTATTTAATTCGCTATAAATTTTTAGTGCTTCGTTAAAATGATTGAGTGCATTTTGATATTTTTGTTGATTAAAATAGATTAAACCAATATTATTGTAAAGTACTGCTTGCTTTTCTTTATTGCCTTGCACAAGATAAATATCAAGAGCTTTAGTATAATAATCAAATGCCTGCTTGTAGTTTTTTCGGTTATGGAAATATATATTCCCAATATTATTTAGTGCTCTTGCAATTGCAAGGGAGTCTTTTCCGTCTTCTACAATCTTTAATGCTTCTTGGTAGTGATGAATCGCTTCATCATACTTATCCATATTTTTATAAACTATACCAAGATTGTTTAAGTTGGTTGCAATATTACTTTTATCCCCAATTATATAATTTAATTCAAGTTCATTATTCCAATTTTTTAATGTTGTATCAAACTCACCTTTATAATAATAACAAACTCCAATTAAGTTAAATAGCTCCGCCTTAAGTTTTAAACTGTCAAGTGTGCCTATTGCATTAAAAGACTCATTGAAATAAAATAAACTACTATCATATTCCTGTAAATAATACTTAGCAAAACCCAAGTTTCTCAACGCATGAGCTTTGTAGTATTTATTTTTGATTTTTCCAGAATATTTTATTGCTAACTTGGAATATTTTAGACTTGAATCAATATTGTAATGTTCTTCTGATTCTAAATAAAAGATAGTAATATCATTAAGTAGTTCTACTTTTTCTACAGCATCTAAATTATGTAAAGTGTTTTTTAAGGAATCAATATTGGTTTGAGCAGCTAATGTGTTTATTACAAGTAATATGAATAAAGCATTATAAATAGATCGAAGTAGCGTTTTCATAAAGTAATATTACAGAAAATTAACGTTAAGTTACATCATTAAAAATAGCAAGAACTTTAATTAAATCAAAATGAAGACCATCTTTTAAATTCTAATAATAAAAAAAATGCCAAACTGACCGTTTTGTGTTTTGTAATCTGACATTTAGGCGTAATTTGGGACTTGGTATTGTATTTGAACCTTTATAACCGGAATTAAAACAAATGTTTAACTAAATTATAGGAGGACAAAGTTATGATACCAATGTTAAGAAACACCAGATTTTTGCCAGGTTTTACTGATGACTTTTTTGGTAAAGATTTCTTACCTGATTTCTTTGATTCTTCTGCAAATAAAACAATACCAGAAGTTAATGTTTTAGAAAATGCCGAAGGGTTTAGAATCGAAGTGGCAGCACCGGGTTTAGCTAAAAATGACTTTAAAATTGAATTAAACAATAATGTTTTAACGATTTCATCAGAGAAAGAAGCTAAAAACGTAGATGAGAATGAAAAATTTATTCGACGAGAATTTAGCTATAGCTCGTTCCAACGTACATTTAGCTTACCCGAAAGCGTAAATCAGGATAAAATTAAGGCAAATCATAAAGACGGAATTCTAAGTGTTGAAATTCCTAAACGCGATGAGGCGAAAGAAAAACCAAAAAAGGAAATAAAGATTTTATAAAAAGGGATCAAGCCGTTTCAGTTCATTCTGAAACGGCTTTTTAATTTTAACCTTTCTAAGCCACTTGTTTAATCTATTCATTAAATAAGTGGCTTTTTAGATTTATTTTCTACTTTTGTGTTAGCACAAAATTTAATTAACACTTGAAAATGTCTAAAAAAAATCCAAGAAAGTCAAAAAGAAACCAGGCTGCTATAAAGGAAAGCTTTTTCAATCGTGTCGATCGTTTTTTTTATTCAAAAAGCAATCTAATATTCTGGATTTCATTTGGATTTACACTGCTTTTTTCGTTTTTACTATTTAACTTCAGAGTAAGCGAAGCCGGCGACGACTCTGCATACATTGTAAGAGCTTATGATTTTATCAAGGAAGGCATCTTCCCTGCATTTCAGGGGCCTTTGTATCCAATGGTTTTGAGTTTGTTTATTTGGATTTTTGGTTTAAATATCACTTTGTTGAAGTTTTTATCGCTCATTGCCTTAGTATTCCATTTATATTTATTCTATAAAGCATTTAAAGGGAAAGTATCGTCAACCATATTGAGTTTTACTCTAATAATCATCTCGTTTAATTCTTATTTGCTGTATTACTCAAGTCAAACATTCAATGAAGCGTTTTTTATGCTTTTACAAGCAAGTTTGTTTTTACTGTTCTTTAAAGTAATCAGCAAGAATAAAGAAGATGCTAAATGGTTCGACTATCTTATTATTGGAATGTTCCTATTTTTATTAGGAATTACCAAAACAATTGGATTTTCAGCCCTTTTTGCAGCTTTAGTATTTTTACTACTCGAAAAAAGATGGAAAGGCTCTTTAATAACCTTTTTTAGTTTTGTGGGTTTTTACATGATTCTAAGTTTAGTAAAAAAGTATTTCTTTGATGTTGGCACAGCTCAATTCGAAAGCCAGTTAAATACTCTCTTACAGGTAAACCCGTATGATGCGTCAGAGGGAGTAGAAACTTTTTCGGGTTTTATTCAGCGTTTCTTAATTAATTCTAAGTTATATTTATCAAAACATTTTTTAAACTTTCTGGGTTTAAAACAGAATCTTTCATCATCGACAATTTCACTAACCATTCTGGTTTATTTAATCTTTTTTATAAGTTTTATTTTTTCTTTCAAAAAGAATAGATATATCTTATTTACAGGTTTATACCTTCTTTTCATGTGTGGAGCAACTTTCTTATCTTTACAAACACGATGGGATCAGGATCGTTTAATTATACCATTTTTTCCTTTAATGTTAATATTTCTCTTATCAGGAATACATTATTTAGGGGAAATTAAAAAACTCAGATGGATTCATGCATTCATGATAGGTTTTTTTGTTATTGTATTTTTTGCCAATTTAAGTGTTACAACAAAACGCGTAAAACAAAATAATGATTTCCTAATTAACGGTTTGGCTGGCAATCAATTTTATGGAATGACTCCAGATTGGGTAAATTACATTAAGATGAGCCAGTGGGCTGCTGAAAATATTCCTGATAAGGTAGCAATAGCATGCAGAAAGCCAAGTGTATCATTTATTTATGCTCAAAGAAAATTTAGGGGTATTTATCGGATTCCTACCGAAAATGCGGATACTTTATTAAAAAATCTTAAAGACCAAAATGTGCATTATGTAATAATGGGGAACTTACGAAAATATCCTAATCAAAAAACAGAGTACACAATAAATACTGTACAACGATATTTATATTATATTCAGGTAAAATACCCTGAAAAAATTAGGCATATCCACACAATTGGATTAGATGAGAAAGCGTATTTATTTCAAATAGCATATTAATAATCAAATGATCCCCTATAAATTTAATTACAACCTGGACCATCCGTTAAGAAGCATTGAACATAAAAATATACTATTTAAAAAAAGAGTTTTAAGGGAAATTTATACTGGTTGGTATAAGGTTTTTAAAAATTTTGTTGTTGAAAATGAAAACTATGTGGAATTGGGATCGGGAGGAGGCTTTATAAAAGAAATAATTCCAAACATAATTACTTCTGATTTGAATGAAATACCAGGAATTGATTTATTTTTTTCTGCTGAAAAAATGCCTTTTGAAAATAATTCACTATCAGGAATATTTATGATAGATGCTTTTCATCATTTTCCCCATGTTAAAGATTTCTTTAACGAAGCACAAAGATGTTTAAGAAATAAAGGTAAAGTTGTTATGATCGAACCCTGGAATACCCGATGGGCAAGGTTTGTATATAAGAACTTTCATCACGAACTGTTCGATCAAACTTTAGACTGGACTTTTAACACTACAGGGCCATTGAGTGGTTCAAATATGGCACTGCCTTATATTGTGTTTAATCGGGATAAGAAGAAATTTCAGGATTTATTTCCAAAATTGAAAGTATTAGAAGTAATACCACATACACCATTTTCTTACATTTTAACAGGTGGATTTTCAAGAAAGGCTTTTTTACCTTATTTTTTTTTCCCGATTATTAAGAGAATAGAACAATTACAATGGTTAAAAAATAGTTTCGCTATGTTTGTAACAATTGTTATTGAAAAAAATGATTGAATAATTTATGAAACAAGCAAAAGAATACTTTGACAGGATTGCTGCAGACAGAATTAAATACAGAAAGCGCAGATCATATTACTGGGAATCAATTACCAAATATATTAATTACTTTTTAACGGATGATAAATCGGTTTTAGAAGTTGGTTGTGGTACCGGTGAACTCATTGGCAAAATTAAAGGAAAAGAAAAAGTGGGTATTGATTTTAGTGAATCGATGATAAAAAACGCCCGAACGCAATTTTCTGATGTAGAATTTATAAGCATGGAAGCCGAAAACCTAAAGTTCGATAAGCAATTTGATGTGATTATCTTATCGAATGTAATTGGTTATTTTGATGATGTTCAAAAGGTGTTTGATCAGCTTTATAAGCTATCGCATGCAGGCACTAAAGTGGTAATTACTTATTATAACTTCTTGTGGGAGCCACTAATAAAAATTGCTGAATTTTTTAAGATTAAGAAGAAAACACCACGACAGAGCTGGTTGTCAAATTATGACATTGAAAATTTATTAAACTTGTCAGGATTTGAAGTGTTTCGAAAAAACCAGAGAATGTTGATACCAATTAATATCCCGATTATCTCATTTCTTTTTAATAGGTTTATTGGTGTTTTACCTTTTTTCAATTTATTTACTTTGAACCAGTTTGTTTTTGCACGCAAAACACCTTATGCCGATTCGGCAAAAAAAGAATATTCAACAAGTGTAGTTATCCCTGCTCGAAATGAAAGTGGCAATATCGAAAACGCGATTTTGCGTCTTCCAAAGTTTGGTAAACATGTGGAAATTATTTTTGTTGAGGGCAATTCAACCGATGATACCTGGGAAACCATTCAAAAAGTGCAACAAAAATATCGTGATACGCACGACATAAAAATTACACAACAGGAAGGGAAAGGTAAAGGAGATGCTGTTCGAAAGGGATATTCCATTGCCACTGGAGATGTATTAATGATTTTAGATGCAGATTTAACTGTTCCTCCGGAAGATATTCCGAAATTTTACGAAGCAATTGTAAGTGGAAAAGGTGAGTTTATTAATGGCTCGAGATTGGTTTACCCTATGGAAAAGGAAGCCATGCGTTTACTGAATACCATCGGAAATAAATTCTTTAGTTTATTGTTTAGCTGGCTTTTGGAGCAACCTATTAAAGATACATTATGTGGGACAAAAGTAATGTTTCGCGATGATTATATTCGTTTACAGCAAAATCGTAAGTTTTTCGGCGAATTCGACCCTTTTGGCGATTACGATTTATTATTTGGAGCTTATAAACTGAATTTAAAAATCATCGATTTACCTATTCGATATCGCGAAAGAACTTATGGCGATACCAATATCTCTCGCTTTAAACATGGATTTGTTTTATTGCGTATGTGCTGGTATGCTGCCGGAAAAATTAAGTTCTGGTAGAAATCATTTTGGTTATTCAGTTTTCTAAAACTCTAGAATAATTTCTGTTCCAATACCCAATTCAGAATTAACATGAATGCTTCCTTTATGCATTCGCATTATCTGGCGCGCAAGGCCTAACCCGATTCCGGATCCTTCTTTTTTAGTGGTATAAAACGGAATAAAAATCTTCTCCATTTCTTACTTATCAGTTCCTTTACTTTTGTCGATAATCTGTATTTTATGCCAGTTCACATAGTATTAAATTACAAATTTTAGAGTTGTTAATGGAGTTGTTATCGAGCTCATCTTAAGTATCTTTTTTTAATACACATTTTGATTTATCATGCTTTTCAATTTCTTCAAAAAAAACTATTAAATCATCGTAACTTTCCGGAGGATAGACATCCTTATTAAGTGATAGAATTCTTGTTACTTTTATTTGGCTGTTATCAACTAAGTAATCAACGGAATAGTTTCCAAATTCATTTTCTATTTTAAAATTTTTTGGTATAAATTCTATCGTGTAATTTTCTGGGATATTAAATATGATAGAATCAATATCTGTATATGGGTATGAGAATCTTATAGGAGATACTCGCTGATCTAATTTTACTGGAATATGATTATTCTTATTTAATACATTTAAATCAAAGAATAACCTTGAAGTACTGGCGGTTGCAAAGTTTTTAACGCCAATTTCGATTGAATCATATGCTACAGGATTAATATCTTTTTTACAATTTAAACTAAAATCAAGTATATTAAAGTTATTTAATTCAATGGTTTTAAGTAAAAAATCTTTTTGATCTTCTTTACTTTTATCAATATAATAAGAAATATTTTCGTATTGAAAGCCATGATACGATGTATTAATTAAGATTTGTGCACTACCATCGTTTTTTAATGCAACATTAATTTTTCTTTTCTGAAGATTATCATTTTTATTATAATTAGTTGTTTTAGCAATTTTCCCTCCTTCTTCAGTTATTAGCAATGCATGTTTGTTTCCAGTGAAATCACCAATATATCCAAAGGGTTTTGTCTGTGATGTGCACTCTAACCATATTGTGTCCTTTTTAAAAGGAATGCATAAAATGGCATGATTAAATTGATTTGATGGAAAATCAAGAATAATATCAGTTTCGTTTAATCCAGCTCGTATAACCGCGTAATATGATTTTATGCCTGCTACATTTAGTAGAGCTTTTGTGTAATTTGACAAGGCTTTGCAATCCCCATAGCCTAAGTTATGAACTGTTGTTGCATCAATAGGTTGCCAACCTCCAATACCTTCTTGAATACTCACGTATCTGGTCCGTGATTGCATATATTCATAAACACGTTTTGCTTTTTCATGTTTGTCAGAGACGTCTTGAATCAACTCAGTAATATCTTTGATAGCATCTTCTGGTAACTCTCCTTGTGTTTTTATAAGGTTGTATCTCCACTTTCCAAATTCTTCCCACGATGACATAATACCATTATATCCATTGATAGAAAAATGATATGGAGCAATATATATTGTTGGGCTAGTTCTTGAGTAGGGTAACTTTAATGGTTCTTTTTTTCGAGCTAACATATTTTTAATTTCCCAATAATAAATTATTTCATCTTCATTAGTAGTTATTTCTGGTTCATTCATTTTAATAAGCTTATATCTTATGAGCTTATTTTTTTCTTGTGTAACTTTTAATGATGCTTGTTTTAACGATAAGTGACTAGAATTTATAGGTTGCCATGTTGGTAAATTAATAGTTCCTTTATATTCTATTTCGTAGCTATATTCAATATAATAAGGGTATTTTTTTTGAACAGGTTGGTAATATTTTACTCTATTGTCTTCGTATAATGAGAAATTATTAATTAAGCTACGATCAATTAGGTCTTTATTTTTAATCTTTTCCGATTCTATGTTAAGGGAGTTATAAATTTTTCCTTCAAATGATTTTAATTCCCTGAATTGATCATAATATTCAAAAAATACAGCATGTTTTTCACCATTTTTATTTAGGATTTGAGTTTTAATGTAAACCTTTAGAATTGCTTCCTCTTCATTTTTTATTATTAATTCAACACTATAATTTTCTATTATAGCATTTGCATTTTCTTTAAAATCGTACTCTTCATTAGCAATCAAATTAAGACTTAGGCAAAGTGTTAAAATACATTGGATTATTGGATTTTTCATAATGTCTTATTTTATAAGAAAAACATCTCTGATAATATATTCAAATATCTTATCAGAGATGTTTTATCAATAGTTAATTTTTAAGCGTTTAATTATATTTTTCTTAATACAATTTGTTCATTTTCTTTAGCAATTATTCTATTATACAATTCTTTTAAAACAAGATATTCCTTAGGTAAGAATTGTCGTTTATTAATGTCAAACTGAATTGTTAACTGGAGTGTGTTCCCAATTTGTGTAATCCTATATTGATACGATGCTGATTTTTCTGGTAACACAATATGCTCATTTGAAGGTAATTCTTCAACAATATAACCATCAGGTAGCATATAGTTATAAATATATTTTTGATTATAAATGTAATTATAATCGATAGGGAAATTTCTTTCTTCCATTTTGAAAGGGTTTTCTTTTGTTTTATCAAATAACACTGGATTAAAGTATATTAGGTTTCCCAAATTCTCATAAGAATCTATTGTAATTTCAGAGAATTTATATTTAATTGGTTGAAATATACTATCTATATTTTCAAATACTGATTTATTAATTTTAATCCCAGAACTCTTACTTTCTAGCGCAGCAATATACTCTTCTTTATTGTTAAAGCTTTTAAAATTATATCTAAAATTATAAGCAGCAAATCCTTCATTCTTAGCTGATACTGATCCTTCCATTTTATTATCACTTATATCAATATTTGCTAACAGAGTGGTGGTGTAACTTTCTGTGGGCTGAATGTTTATCCAGCCTTTTTTATTTTCACTAATAATTCTTCCCCTGTCATTATAACATTTGGGTGGTATCGTTCCTAATGGACATAAAGGATCTGTTGCGTCAATCAGAATATCTTGCCCATCTATATTTAATAAAGCAATTACATAGTTCATTTGGCTTATTGATGGGTGTATTATATTCAGTAATCCATGGTTCCTAGTACTTATTACAACTGGTTCAGAATTAAATCCTGCTTCTTTTAACAATAATACCATTAACAAATTTATATCTGCACTATTCCCAGTTTTTTCATTAAATGTCTTTCTTAAATTTTGAGATGTATAGATAGAATTATAACCATTCCATTTATAGTTAGTGGTTATATAGTTGTGTAATAAACCTATTTGTACTTTAGGATCATCAGATTTACTTTTTATTTCTTCAATAACATCTGATAGATAATTACCATTTCTTAGCTGACGACCAAAGTCAGAATGATCTAATAGGTTTTTAGTTATTGATTCCCAGCTTTGAGAATAGTTATGTACCATGCTGTTAGGAAAATGTATACTGGCTAATTCATATTTTATGTTTGATAAATAATTGCTGGCAGATAACATATATGCTTCATTTTTCATTGCAGGAGCATCCTTAATCGCTAATTTTATTATTTCTTTTGTAAAACTAATTTTCTCTGTAGTATAATTAGTTTTAACGATATTAAGACTAGTGCCTCCAGAACGACTCTTGTTTGTTATACTTATATAATCTTGTTTTTTCACAGATTCATTTATTTCAAAAGGTAGATAGCCCTTTGTAACTTTATTATAGGTGAAGTATTCAGGTATTTCAACTGTATATTCGCTCCATATGCAAGGAATAAAATGTTGGAAATTCCAGTCTTGCAGGTTATAATAAAAATCTGAAGTAATTGAATAATTAACTTCAATGACAGAACCTTTTTTTATTGAAGGTAAAGAGAATTTTTTAAGTGTTTTATTCTTGGTATCTTCAATATCAAAAATGTTTTTTCTACTTAGTTTTGTTTTAACAATTTTTCCTTTTTCTAAATTATAAGTTACTGCTTTTAATCCAGTGACTTTTTCTTGATTAGCGTTTTCCTGGTATAAAGAAATAATAAAATCACCATAGTCAAATCCATCTTCATTAAGGATTTTTATTCTCACATGTCTTTCAAACATCATTTGAAATCCATTATCTGTGCTGTAAATAAAATTGGTTTTTCCAATATCAAAAAGAATGACAGCTTCGGCGCTGGAATCTTTTTCATATACATTCATTGAAAGTTCTTCTTTGCTAACTTTACCAAATTTCCGGTCAATATCAATGGCAAATAATTGTAAATTAAATAACAATAAAGATAATAGTAGTACAAAATTTCTCATAATCATATTTAAATTTATATTAGTAAATCATAAAAATAAATTTAAAATTGATTTATACAAAATTCTTACAAAGCGAATTTCTATCTTCGGATAAAAAAAAGAGGGCATTTATTGATTTTTTTATATGAATATAAAATTTAGCGAATTTTAAATTCAGTAAGTTATACGCAAAATTTCATAATATAATAGCTTTCTTTAGATAATATCTGATAGAATCGCTTGATTAAAAAAGTAAACTTATTTCAGTTCCATTACCCAATTCAGAATTAACATGAATGCTTCCTTTATGCATTCGCATAATCTGGCGCGAAAGGCTTAACCCGATTCCGGATCCTTCTTTTTTAGTGGTATAAAACGGAATAAAGATCTTCTCTATCTCTTCCGGGTCAATTCCTTTACCATTATCGGCAATTTCGATCCGATGTTTATTAGAGACACTCTCAATAATTTTTATTTTTATTTCCGGATTTGCTACTTCTTTTACAGCATCTATTGCATTAATCAGTAAATTAATTACAACTTGTTCAATCTGGTCATAATCTGCCACACAATAGATGGTATCGTTCGACTTATCGAGTCTTAGGTTTATGTTATTCTCGCTTAAGTTTTGTTTAAGTAAAGTAACACAGTGATTTACCAACTCAATCAGGTTTACCTGTGCAAAATCAGGTTTTGGAATTCGGGTTAATTGTTTGTACGACGAAACAAATTTTAGTAATCCTTTACTACGATTTTCAATGGTTTTAAGGCTCGAAATCATATCATTCAGATCTTCATCAGGGATATTTACCAATTCGCTTTTCTGGCCTTTTGTTTCTTCCAGTGTTTCATTTATTGCCTGGCTTAATGATGAAATAGGAGTAACCGAGTTCATGATTTCGTGTGTTAACACGCGAATTAGTTTTTGCCACGATTCCAGTTCCTGATTTTCCAATTCATCTTTAATGTTTTGAAGCGATATCAGCTTAATGGTTTTATCCTGAATTTTTAGTTCGGTTGCATAAACCGATAAATGTTGCAATTCATCATTTAGTTTTACTTTGATCAGTTCGTTTTGCCCAGATTTTAAGTTCGTAATTAAATGAAACAAACCACTATCCAATCGTTTAATTTTTTCTATATTTTGCCTGCTGCTTAGGTTTAGTAAGCTTGTGGCTGTTTTATTTATATACTCAACCTGTCCCATTTCATCAAAACTGAATAAAGCTGTTTTGATGTGTTCAACCATTGTTTTCAGGTAGTGATACTGAATCTCCTTATCGATTCGTATATTCTTAAACTCGTTCAGAATTACCTGGTATGCCTCATGCAATTTGTTTTTTGTCGATTGATCAGGAATTACACTTGATGAACTTACAAAATCTCTTGATCTGATAGAAATTAAAAAATCACTTAAACTGCGTTTGTATTTTTCTGCATACCGGATTATTTCAATGAGCATGGCAATAGCAATTAACATTGAAACAACTGTGGTAACATACCATTCGTTTTGATAAGATGAATAAATTGCAAAGAAAACGGTAAAAGCGAGTGCAATTGTTCTAATTACAATACCTGTTCTGAAACTTTTAAAAACCATATTTTGTCATTTTTCGATACATTGTTGTTCTTCCTAAACCAAGCTCTTTTGCTGCTGCGCTAACATTAAAACCGTGTTTCTTTAATGCCCGTTCAATGGTTTGTTTCTCCACTTCTTCCAGGTTTAAGTTGTTTTTGTTTAAAGAGCTGCTTTCAGAGATATTTAAAACAAAATCAGAAGCATTGAGCAAATTACTGTTACTCATAATTACCGTACGTTCTATTATATGTTGCAGTTCGCGAATGTTGCCCGGCCAATTGTATTTTTTGAGTTTCTTAATGGCATCGGAGCTAATTTTCATTTCAGGTTTTTTATACTTCTTTCTGTATAAATCCAAAAAATGGCTGGCGATTAAAGGAATATCGTCTAATCTTTCCCTTAAAGGTGGAACATGTATTTCAACGGTATTTATTCTAAAATATAAATCCTGCCGGAACTCATTTTTATCCACCATTTCTTTCAATGGCATATTGGTTGCGCAAATTAATCGAATATCAACCGGAATGGCTTGATTGGAACCAATGCGGGTTATTTCTTTTTTCTGTATGGCAGTTAATAGTTTAGATTGCAAGGGGAGCGAAAGATTCCCGATTTCGTCTAAAAATAAGGTACCGGTATGCGCTATCTCGAATCGTCCAGCCCGGTCTTCTTTTGCATCGGTATAGGAGCCTTTGGTATGACCGAATAACTCCGACTCAAATAAGTTTTCGGCTATTGCGCCCAAATCCACATTTATGAACAGGTTTTTTGAACGATCTGATTTTCGGTGTATTGCTCTTGCAATAACCTCTTTACCGGTTCCATTTTCGCCCAGTATTAATATGTTGGCATCTGTTCTGGCTACTTTATCAATCACATCAAATAATTCTTTCATTCGTTCCGATTCGCCAATAATCTCGGTGTACGACTGATCAATATCCTTTACCAATGTTTCCTGTTTGTATTTTAGCTGGATGATTTCCTGTTTGGATTTACTCAGGTTGTAAGCGGCAAGTATAGTAGCTACCAGTTTTTTATTTTCCCATGGTTTTACCACAAAATCAACGGCACCAATTTTCATCGAGTCAATGGCGAGGTTAATATCTCCGTAAGCGGTCATCATAACAACTGTGGCATTGGAATCAATTTCAAGAATCTTTCTAAGCCACTCCAAACCTTCCTTTCCGCTGGTTGAACCTGTTGTAAAGTTCATGTCCAGCAATATTACATCGAAAAGTTTTTTTTCGATATATGGAATAATGTCCATCGGGTCGGTTACTGTTTTAATTTCTGTAAACTCCTTTTTTAGAACCATTTTGGTTGATAACAGAATGTCTTTATCATCATCTATTACTAAAATTTTACCTTCAATCATGTTATTTCTGGTTATATTTAACGAAGTAAATTTAAAAAATTAAATTTGATAAATGTTCCGATTTGAAACAGGATGTGTTTCAGATAGAAACAAATAAAAAAAACGATAGATAAAAACATTGTTATAATGTTAAGATAAACAGCGCTTTGTGTTTATTGGCATTGACATTGCATAGAATTTGTCAATTACATAAAAAAATAACAGATGTTAAGAAATTATATAAAAACAGCCATTAGAAACTTATTTCGTAATCGGTTTTATGCACTAATCAATATATTGGGTTTATCGGTTGGGTTAGCGGTAAGTTTATTAATTCTGTTTTACATAAAATACGAATTAAGTTTTGATAAATTTCATCAACAAAAGGATAACATTTATCGATTAATTCATATTAACGAGCAGCCGAATGAAACTACAAAGCATTGTATAACCATGCCGGTAATGGGGCCTGATATTGCTGAAAAATTTCCTGAAGTAAAACATTTTGTGCGTTTTAGATCTCCTCAGGCAGGATTTTTTACGTATGAAGAAAATAATTATTTTGCATCAAATATTACGTATTCCGATTCGGCTTTATTCGATGTTTTCTCCTTCGATTTGCTGGAAGGAAATCCTAAAACAGCTTTAAGTGAGCCTTATAGTATTGTTTTAACCAAAAGTCTCGCTCATAAGATTTTTGGTAACGAAAAAGCTATTGGGAAAGTGATTAGCTACAATAAAAGTGATCAATATACGGTAACCGGTATTATGGATGATTTTCCGCATACCAGTCATTTGCATTTCTCGGCCATTTTTTCATTTTCTACTTTGTACCAAACCATTCCTGCATATCATTTTAACTGGAATGGCGGATGGAGTTATTATACGTATTTATTATTGGAAGATAATACAAACCCGGTGGAACTTGAAAATAAATTATTAGATTTTTATTACACGAAAGTGAATAAAGATTTAGAAGAAATTAACTGGAAAATAACACCATCAATACAAGCCCTTACCGATGTTTATTTATCATCTGATATTTTGTATGATTCAACGCGTAAAGGGAATGTTAAAAGTATTTATATTTTTAGTGTTATAGCTTTTTTAATTTTAATACTGGCAGGCATTAACTTTACGAATTTAACAACAGCACTTTCGTTAAAACGTGTGAAAGAAGTTGGTATTCGTAAAGTATCCGGAGCTTCGAATTTAAAGATACGCACCCAATTTTTAAGCGAAGCTGTTTTTATTAGTTTTTTAGCTTTTGTTGTGGCGATTATCATTATTGAAATTTTACTTCCACATTTTAATCAATTAATGGCTAAGCAAATTACGGTTTATACATTATCTAATATTCCAATTATTTTAATTACTCCGGTTTTGGTTATTGTAATTGGTATTCTATCAGGTAGCTATCCTGCTTTTTATATTTCGCGTTTAAATCTGGAAAAAGTAGCAAAAGGTAAACTAACGAAAAATCCTAAACGAACTTCTCTAAGTAATATTCTAACGGTGATTCAATTTTTTATCTCGATAGGTTTGATTATTGCAAGTATTATCATTTATCAGCAGTTAAATTATATACAGAAAAGAGATCCCGGATACAATAGTAACAATTTAATGATTATTCCATTAAAGGGTGCAGAGTCGTTAAAAGAAAAGGAATTATTAAAGGCTCAGTTTCAAAAATTACCAACTATAAAACAGGTTGCGTTAGGCTCCGATTATCCGGGTAGGGGAGTTACATCAAATGGTTATGTTCCAGAAGGTTCCGATAAGCCGCTGATGTTTAATGCTTTGTATGTGGATGAAGATTATATTCCGGTTTTTGAATTCACCTTAAAAGAAGGGCGAAACTTTAATCCCGACATGCAAACCGATAAAGAAAGCTGCCTTGTTAACGAAACCCTTGTTAAGGTTGCAGGATGGGATAATCCAATAGGAAAGAGCATAGAGCGTAATAATACACTTTATAAAGTGATAGGTGTTGTTAAGGATTTTAATGTTTCCACGGTTTATCAAGCCATTGAACCTTTAATATTTACGCAACAAAATTACTCGAATCATTTATTTGTCAGGTTCGAAACAAACAATAACAATATTTCGCAAATGAAAGATATCTGGGAAAAAGTAACAGATAACGAACCTTTTGAATACTTTTTTCTGGATGATCAGTACAAACGAATTTATAAATCAGAAATACAATTCAGGAATTTAGTTTTGGCTTTAACTGTTTTGGCTATTTTAATTGCAAGTTTGGGTATTTTGGGTTTAACCACTCTATCCACAGAGTTACGCACAAAAGAAATAGGTATTAGAAAGGTGATGGGTGCAAAAACAGGTTCTATTTTAAAACTTATTATATTTCAATATGCCAAATGGGTTTTAATAGCCAATGTTCTGGCCTGGCCAGTAGCTTATTATTTATTAAGTAAATGGTTACAGCAATTTACATATCGCACTGACATTACAATTTTTACATTCATTATTTCTGGGCTTGTTGCATTTATAATTGCTGTTGTAACCATTTCTTACAGATCAGTTAAAGTGAGTAATATTAATCCGGTAAATACATTACGTTACGAATAAAACCAACTATTATGATAAAAAATTATATACAAACCGCATTAAGAGTATTAACACGAAATAAGATTTTTTCGCTAATCAATATTTTTGGTTTAGCAATAGGACTAACCAGTGTAATTATCATTTTTCTGTTCATAAAATATGAGTTAAGTTTTGATAAGCATCATACCAATTATGAAAATATTTATCGTGTAGTAAAAAAAGATTTAACAAATGATCATGACAATTATGAAGCAGCAGTTCCTGTCCCGTTAAGTGCTGTATTAAAAGAAAATTTAACAGGACACGATCATATTACACAGGTGTATTACCATTACGAAGAACTGTTAAGGGTGGGTGAAGAAAAATACCTTGAACAAGGAATGTTTTTTGTTGATACAAACTATACAAAAGTGTTTGATCTGGAGTTTATAAGCGGCTCGCCGGATGATTTGCGTCATCCTAATAATATTTTCCTAACTAAAACTATTGCAGAGAAATATTTTGGGAGCACAGATCAGGCTTTAGGTAAAACCATAAGGGTTAAAGATACTATTTTGTTGCAGGTAAAAGGCGTGGTTGAAAATCCACCGCGAACTTCTCATATTCCATATACCATGGTTTTGTCGTGGAGTTCGCTTTCCGATGCATTTTTTCAGTTCGAATACAATACCTGGGGATCGGTAATCTCGGGTTTTTGTACTTACCTGGCTTTAAAAGATCATGTTGATATCAATAATGCCAATAGTAATATTCAACGATTGGTTGAGCAGGCTAGCGAAAAGGAGATGGATCCGGAAAAAGAAGCTTATTATTTACAGCCATTAAAAGAAATTCATTTCGACGAACGGTTCGAAACCTATTCCGGATCTTACGTTACCAGTAAACGTTTTATCTGGATTTTTTCAAGTGTCGCGATGTTTATTCTGGTAATTGCTTTTATTAATTTCACAAACCTTTCGGTTGTACAAACCATTAAGAGAGCAAAGGAAGTTGGCGTGCGCAAGGTGCTGGGTGCCGACCGTGGCCGATTAATAAAACAGTTTTTAGGCGAAACATTTATTTTGTTATTGATTGCTGAAATCATTGCCGTTATACTAACCGAAGTGGTTCTCACGAAAATTAACCAAATACTGGGGAATAACATTGAGCTTGAACTGTATGGCGATGTTTCGCTTATTACTTTTTTATTGGTGGTTTTGGTTTTATTAACTTTTTTGTCGGGGATTTATCCGGCATTGGTATTATCTAAATACAATCCAATTAAAGCCGTGCGTTATAAAATGGACCTACGAAATAAGAAATCTCCATCTTTATTTAGTTTTCTGGTAATTTTTCAATTTTTTGTTTCACAAATCTTAATTGTTTCGGCTATAATTATTACACAACAAATAAATTATTTTAAAAATAAAGATTTAGGTTTTGATAAAGAAAATGTTATTCTGTTAAATATTCCTATGGATCAAACCAGTAAGGGTAAGCTGTTAATTGATCTATTAAATAACGATCCGGACATAAACAAAATGTCGCTTGGAATTGGTGCCCCAATTGCCATGTCAAATATAAACTCAAACTTTAAAATCGCGGGCGATGAGAATGATTATTTTGCCAACGTAAAAACTGTCGATACGGATTATAATAAGTTTTATGGTTTAGAATTACTTGCCGGAAAATGGTACTCTAAATCAAACGCACAAGATACATCTTTTAATATTGTGGTAAATAAAGCATTTGTTAATAAAATTGGCTTAAAGGAAGCGAATGATGCCATCGATACTTACATAAAAATTTTTGGATCAAATCAAGCACGTATTATTGGTGTTGTTGATGATTTTCATATAAATTCGTTTCAACATACTATTACGCCTGTGGTTTTTATGTCAATCGAGCAGTTTTTTATGCAATTACATATAAAAACCAACGGAGCAAACTTTTCCAGTATTAAGCCAAGACTGGAAAAAGCCTGGGATCAGGTGTTCCCCGAATATTTCTTTAGTCACGAAATATTAGAAGATAATATAAAAGAACGATATTCTGCCGAACAGCGCACATCCGATATTATTAAAATATTTACCTTTATTGCTATTGTAATTGCCTGTTTAGGACTTTACGGTCTTGTCTCTTTTATGCTTGTTCAGCGAACCAAAGAAATTGGAATTCGAAAAGCTTTGGGAGCATCGATACCTTCTTTAATTCTTTTAGTTTCGAAACAATTTTTAAAACTGGTTATTATTTCGTGCGTAATTGCATGGCCTGTTGCTTATTATTTAATGAAAAACTGGCTAAACGATTATGCGTTTAAAATTGATATTCAGTTTTGGGTATTTATTGTTGCCGGATTGCTTTTAATCCTGATCACATTTATAACTATTTTTTACCAGGCTTTAAAAGTGTCGAAAACCAATCCGGTGGATGTGCTTAAGTATGAATAATTTGAAACCTGAAATCTGAAATCATTTTCCGGTAAAGTATTTGCAACAGGATTGTATCCCGCAACTTTCGCACTTTGGTTTACGTGCAATGCATACGTAACGTCCGTGCAAAATTAACCAGTGATGCGCTATCGGAATCAGTTCTTCGGGAATGTATTTAACCAGCTGTTTTTCGGTTTCTAAAGGTGTTTTGGCATTGGTAGTCAGGCCTATTCGTTTTGCCACTCTAAAAACGTGAGTATCAACTGCCAATGCAGGTTTGTCGAAAACCACTGATGCTATAACATTAGCTGTTTTTCGGCCTACGCCGGGTAATTTTTGTAATTCATTAATATCATCGGGTACCACTTCGTTAAAATCTTCAACCAGCATTTTCGACATGCCAACCAAATGCTTCGCTTTGTTGTTAGGGTACGAGCAGCTTTTTATGTAAGCAAAAACTTCATCAACCGAAGCTTGAGCCATTTCGAATGCTGTGGGGAATCGTTCCAGTAAAGCAGGTGTAATCAGGTTAACTCGCTTGTCGGTGCATTGTGCGCTTAAAATAACAGCAACTAATAATTCAAAAGCTGTTCCGTAATGGAGTTCCGTTTCGGCAATCGGGCGTTCTTTTTTGAAATATTCAATAACTTTCTCGAAGCGTTCTTTTTTGGTCATTTGTTTATGATTTGGTAACTGGGACACGAATATAAAAAATGGTTCCCTTTTTCTCCTTACGTTCGTGCCACACTTTTCCATTTAAAATATCAACATATTTTTGTGTAAGGGTAAGCCCGATACCTAATCCTCTTGTTGCATCATCAACATTTGACCCTTTTTGGAATTGATTAAATACCGATAATTGCTCATCTTCAACAATTCCTATTCCTTCATCAGAAACCGAAATCTGTAAATCATTTTCGTCTAAAACAATATGGATGTTAATTGTGCCAGAATCCATAAATTTTAGTGCATTGTCTGTTATATTCAGTATCGATTTTTTCAAAAGAACCGGATCGGTAAAAAATACCTGATGGGTTAATAAAGGAGACATAAAGTACTTTATATTTATTTTTTTATTGGCATAAAGCAATTTTAATTTATTGATTTCAAACTGCAGGGTGTTAAGAAATATATTAAACTGAACTTCTTTTTTTGTAAAACTAACTTGTTTCGAAGCAAGTAACGATAAATCCAAAACGCCCTCCACGGTGTTAATTAAATCTTCGCTGCTTTTCTGAATCATGTTCCATATATCAGGCCTTTTTTCTTCGGTATAATTCGAATCGGCAATTAAGGCCGAAAAACCTACAATTCCATTAAGTGGTGTTCTTATTTCGTGCGATAAATTATTAATGAACTGATTCTTTATTTCGTCTGCTTTACCTATGCTTTGTTCGGCTAATATTAATTTTTCATTGAGCTCTTCGTAAACGATTTTTTGCTCATTAATTTCAGTATTTTTCTGTTTTAAGGTTTTATTTACTTTCCGATAGTACAGAACAAATAAAATAAGAACGATCAGCAGTGTAATGATAAAAACACTTAAATATTTCAGGTATTTGTTCTGATTTTCCTGTTCTTGAAGTTTTAGTTGATTTATCTGTTTTTGGTGCGACTCAATTTTAAGTTTATGCTCTAAAGCTACCAGCTTATTAAACTCTTTGATATCGTATAAATTCTGATACTGTTTTTGGTATTTCCGATAATAATCAGCAGATTTCTGAAAGTTATTGGTTTCATAATAACTTTTGGCAATAAGTTCATAGGCTTCAACCAGCTCTTCATTTAGTTTGATTTTTTCGGCTAAATCAATTGATTTCTGAAGATAATCGATCGCTAGCTTGTAATTTTTAATATGATGATAATAAATCCCATATGCATTATAGGTTCTCACCAGTCCTAACTGGTCGTTTTGCCGAGTGTTTATTTTATGAGCTTTTTGCAGATAGTAATAAGCCGAATCAGGATGATTTAATTTAACATATACTTTCCCAATAAGTGTATACGATTTAGCAGCGTTTGACAGGAGATCATTTTCAATTTCCATTTCCGATCCTTTTAGCAAAGAAACGAGCGCTGATTGATAATTTCCCTTTTTATAATACATTCGCCCCTGGTTCGAATTAATGATAGCAACAAAACCTGTGTCGTGATTTTTTTGAGCCATCTCCAAAGCCTGGTCGTAGTATTTCTGTGCCTGGTCAAATTCCAGTATTCCTTCGTAATTTAAGGCTAGCAAATTCAAAAGGCCCACTTTATTATTTATCAGGTTTTTACTTTCGAATAATTCTTTTGCGTCCATACAAAACAACAAGCCGTCGCTGTAATTACCAGATTCCCAGTATATATTTGCAATGCCCAACGAAATCGCATATGCCAGTTTTATTTCGTTTTCATGTTTGGCTATATCCCAGGATTTATGATAGTATACCAAGGCACTGTCGTTTTCGAAACGTAGCTGGTGAAATCGACCCATTAAAAAGTGGTTCCAAACAATTCCATATTGATAGTTGTATTCCAGCGATAGCTTAAGGTTTCGATTTATAATAGGTTTTAAACTATCGTGGTTCGATTTTATATTTTCTCGTATAAACTCAATTTGATTGTTAATCTGCTCTAATTTTCTTTGATACTTTGTTGAATCTGATTCGGCATTATTGGATGGAGCCATGTTATTGTAAAACAACAAAATGCTAATTAAAAAAAAAGTAATGAAAGGCTTTTGAAACATACTACCCATTTTATAATATCAATAAGACAGTTAAAAATAGTAAAAGTTTATTGAAAGATAAAAGTAGTTTTAATGTATGGGTAATTTTATATAGAAAATACTTCCTTTATCAACTTCCGATTCGACCTGGATTTCGCCATTTAATAACTTTATAAGTTCGCTTACAATGGAAAGCCCAAGCCCTGTACCACCGACTTTTATGTTGGTATTATTATCGGCTTGCCTGAATGGCGAAAATATAACATCAATTTTCTCTGGTGGAATTCCGATTCCCGTATCCTGTATTTCAATTAAAACAAAAGGTGCTTTTACCTTGCAACTTAATTTTACAAAACCTTTTTCGGTATACAATACAGCGTTCTTTAAAAGATGGGAAATAATTTTCAAAATGATACCTTTATCGCTATACATTTCAATATCTCCGTTGAGTTCATATTGCAAATCAATAGGTGACTGGTTATTATAAATGATATGATGTTTAATCTCCGTAATCACATTTCGTAATAAGGGGGTTAAATTAAATTTCGATTTTTTTACATTAAACTGATTGGTAGATAAATGAGCAATATCTACCAGATTTTCTATTGTGGAAATCAAATCGTTGCTGTTTTTTAAAACCATTTCATTAATTTTTTTTAATTCCGAACGATCTATGGTATCTAAACTTAATATCATTTCCGAAAAACCAATAATTCCATTTAAAGGCGTTCGTATTTCGTGCGAAATGGTTTGCAAGAATTTACTTTTTAATCGATCCGATTCTTCTGCTTTATTCTTGGATTGTTTAAGCTGTTTATTGAATTGTTTTATTTTTATAAAGTAGTAACTAAGAATTACCGCAAAAATCACAATTAAACCGGTTATGATTAAAAACAAAAGATTGATGGTTTTTTGTTTCTTTAGTTCAAGTGCTACAATCTGGCTTTCTTTTTCCTGTTGTATTAATTTCTGCTCTAGTGCCTTTGCTTTGTTAATTCTTTCTACATCATACAAATTACTGTATACATCATAAAAAAGTTCAAAATTCTCGTAAGCTTCTTTATAGTTATTTTGTTTAGAAGCAATTAAGGCTTTTAGCCTGTATGCTTCACTTAAAATATCTTTTATGTTTAACTGCTGCGCAAGCTTAATTGTGCGTTCCAGGTGAATTTTGGCATTTGAATAGTCGTTTTTAATATAATAAAAATCACTCACAGTCATTAAAGTATGTACCAGTCCGTTTTTATTACCCGATGTTTTATTTAGTTTGGTAGCATTATTCAAACAATACTCCGCTGTATCCAGCATATTCTTTTTCATAAATATTTTAGCCAGAACGGTATAAGAGTTCCCAGCATTTCCTAATAACCCCGACTCTTCTTCAATACGAACTCCTTTATTAAAATAACGTAAAGCAAGTTCTAAGCTATCCTGTTCAAAATATAATCTTCCCAAATTTGCATAAATAATCCCTGCGTACGGGCGATTGTTTTCCTTTAAAGCCATTACAATGGACTTAAGATAATTTTCTTTGGCAAGTTCAAATTCCATTAAAGCCTGATAGCTTAATCCCAATAAATTATAAATTCTAAAAGTATACCTTTTGTCAATTTCTTTTTCAACCAGATCTTTTAGTTTTAAACTATACTCTAACGATGAACTATAATTACCTGTAATTCTGCATAAATCAGCGAGATTCCAATAGTAATCAGCTCGCATTTTAGGATGAGTGATATAATTAATACCTTTTTCAAGATAATAAATGGCACTGTCGTTTATACTCCTTATATTGTATATACTTGAAATAAGAAAATAAGCCGAACTGATTCCTTCCTTGTAATTTATTTTCAACGAATTGTTTAAAGTTTGCCTGCTTAGGTATAAAATACTATCTGTTTGGGACCCGATATTTTTTTCAATATACGCCAGCAGATTGTTTATTTTTTCAATATCTTGAGAAACGTTAGTGTTGTTATCTGTTACATTATCAGCACATAAACTAAAGTTACCATATAAAAATACGACAATTAAAATGATTAAATACCTGGGGGCATTATCCATGGTTTTCAGTATTATAACTGAAAAATAAACCATTATGATAAATAATCAAAAATAAATACACTAATTTTTTTTATAAATTGATGAATTGATTTCATTTGTAGTTGAATTAATAAAGAAAAAATGATAAGTTATTTGCAGGTTGAAAATTTAAAAAAGTCATTTGGCGATTTGATTCTTTTTGAAGGAATTACATTCGGGATTGATAAGGATCAGAAGGTTGCTTTGGTAGCAAAAAACGGAACAGGAAAAACATCATTATTCAATATAATCGCAGGAAAAGATACTGCGGATGAAGGAAAAATTACCTTTAAGCGAGATTTAAAAGTAGGTTTTCTGGAGCAAGATCCACCTTTAAATGAAAAAAATACCATTATTGATGAAGTTTTTCATGCTTCGGAAGATGTTAAGAAAGCTATCCTTGATTATAACAGGGCCATCGAAAATGATGATAAAGATTTACTTGCCCACTCTATGGAACAAATGGATCATTTGCAAGCCTGGGATTATGATGTAAAAGTAAAACAGATACTTACAAAGCTTAGAATAGATCGATATAATCAGCAAATTTCAACACTTTCCGGTGGTGAAAGAAAACGTGTGGCCTTGGCTTCTGTTTTAATTGAAGAACCCGATTTGTTATTGCTGGATGAACCTACAAACCATCTGGATCTGGATATGATCGAGTGGTTGGAGAATTATTTGAAAAATACACGATCAACTTTATTAATGGTAACGCACGACCGTTATTTTTTAGACCGGGTTTGTAACGAAATCATCGAAATGGATCATTCGCAAATTTACCAGTATAAAGGCAATTATTCCTATTTTATTAAAAAGCGCGAAGAGCGATTGGCTAACGAAGAAGCTTTTGTTGAAAAAGCCAAGAATACACTGCGAAAAGAAGAAGACTGGATGCGCCGCATGCCAAAAGCTCGTGGAACAAAAGCAAAATACCGGATCGATAACTATTTTCAGTTAAAAGATGTTGCTTCCAGTGGCCGGCATGACGAAGAAATGCGCATTTCGGTGCAGTCGTCGCGTATGGGAAAAAAGATTCTCGAAATTGAGAATCTGAATAAAAAATTTAAGGACCTTACTATTCTGAAAGACTTTTCTTATAAATTTTCTCGTGGCGAAAAAGTTGGAGTTGTAGGCGATAACGGAACAGGAAAATCAACATTTTTAAATCTTATTACAGAAAATATTCAGGCTGATTCTGGTACAATAGAAGTTGGGCAGACCATTGTTTTTGGTTATTATAAGCAGGAAGGGATCAAATACAAGAAAGATCAGCGGGTAATTGATGTGGTTCAGGAAATAGCCGAAGTGGTATCGCTAGGTGATGGAAGGCAAATGGGTGTAAAGGAGTTTTTAAACTTTTTCTTATTTCCTTACGATATGCATTATACACCCATATCAAAACTGAGTGGTGGCGAAAAACGCAGATTATACCTGGTAACGGTGTTAATGCGAAAACCCAACTTTTTAATTCTGGATGAACCAACCAATGATTTGGATATTATGACACTGGCAGTTTTGGAAGAATATCTTTCTACTTTCGATGGCTGTGTGGTGGTTGTATCGCACGATCGGTATTTTATGGATCAGGTGGTAGATCATTTATTTGTTTTCCGTGGCAACGGTGTGGTGAAAGATTTTCCCGGAAGTTATAGCTTATTCAGAGAGTGGTTAACAAAAACCGAAAAAGAAGAGAAAAAAGAACTGCAAACTGAAATTAAAAAGGAAAAGCCAAAACAAGAAAAGCCAAAAACAAAGCTTTCGTTTAAAGAAAAACGCGAATTTGAGCAACTGGAAAAGGATATTGCCGATCTGGAGAATGAAAAAGCCGAACTGGAAAGTGAAATCTCAAGCGGAACACTTTCGTCTGATGATCTAATAATAAAATCAAACAGGGTAGGGGAAATAATCAATTTGTTGGATGAAAAATCGGATCGCTGGCTGGAATTAAGTGAGTTTGTTTGATAGAAATCAGA
>CAYVEW010000020.1:0-8737 GCA_964450375.1 uncultured Bacteroidales bacterium | reverse complement strand
TTTTTCTGAGAAAGCGGATTATTACTTCCTGATTCCATTCTTTAGCAAGGTATTCAAGAATATCGCCTAAGTCTTCATCTGCTAATGGAGACCAAATGATTTCTCTAGGCATTGTACTTATTTTTGTATTTTTTTATTACTTCTTTATGGGAGATTCCTTGATTATTCTCAAGTTGCTCAATGCTATCAATAATTCCTTTTTGTTGTTCGGTAGTTAAGTTGTTCCATTCGTCTATATCATCCTTGCCATTAATATAATTTAACAAAACTCCATATGCCTGTTCCAACTTATCTTCATCAAGGCCGTCAATTTGCCTAAAAAATTTCAATTTTAGTTCTGCTATGTTCATAATACAAACTATTTTTCTCAAAGATAACTTAAACCCTAAAAATTAACAATTATTTTATCCATATGTTATCCGGTTAAGCTTATTATGCTTAACTTGTATGTATGAAAATATTATTAACAGGAGCCACCGGATATGTCGGAAAACGTCTTTTACCCGTTTTAATTCAGAACGGCCATAAGGTGGTATGTTTTGTTCGTGATAAGCAGCGATTCAATCCTCCATCATCGTTAATGGATTATATTGAAGTGATTGAAGCTGATTTGCTCGATCCGGAATCGCTAAGTAAAGTTCCTTCCGACATTGATGCAGCTTATTATCTGGTTCACTCTATGTCTGCATCCAGTGCATATCAGAAACTGGAACAAGAATCGGCAGAAAATTTTAGACTGGCCATGGAGCAAACCAGGGTAAAACATGTTATTTACCTGAGTGGTATAGTAAACGAGAAAAGTCTATCGAAGCATTTAGCATCAAGAAAGCAAGTTGAATCGGAGTTGGCAAAAGGAAATTATAATTTTACAACTTTGCGGGCAGGAATTATCATTGGATCAGGAAGTGCTTCTTTTGAAATTATTCGCGATCTGGTTGAGAAACTTCCGATTATGGTTACTCCCAAATGGTTAAAAACAAAATGTCAACCCATTGGTATTTCAGATGTTGTACGTTTTTTAAGTGAATCTCTTTTTAATGAGAAAGTTTATGGAAAAAGCTTCGATATTGGTGGGCCGGATATTTTATCGTATAAGCAGATGCTGTTAAAGTTCGCTCATGTAAGAAAGCTAAAACGTTATATTTGGGTAGTTCCGGTTATGACACCCCGTTTATCATCCTACTGGCTTTATTTTATTACATCAACTTCGTATAAATTGGCTACAGCCCTGGTTGATAGCATGAAAGTAGAAGTTATTTGCCGAAACGATGATGTAAACAGGATTCTGAATATTAAACCTTTAAGCTACGAAAAATCTTTACAAAAATCATTTGCTGAGATCGAGGACAATCAGGTGGTTTCCAGTTGGAAAGATTCCTTTGTAAGTGGCATTTTTAATATAAAACTATCTGATTTTATTAATGTTCCTACCTTTGGTTGTTTTACTGATAAGCGAATAAGTGAGATTAAAAACCGGAATGAAACCATACAACGAATCTGGAGCATAGGAGGCACCACCGGCTGGTATTATGCTAACTGGCTCTGGTTAATCAGGGGATTTATTGATAAATTAAACGGAGGGGTAGGTTTACGTCGTGGACGAACCAGTCTGGATGATATTTCAGCCGGTGATGCCATTGATTTTTGGCGGGTTTTGTATGCAAATAAAGAGGAAGGCAGATTATTGCTTTTTGCAGAAATGAAACTGCCGGGTGATGCATGGCTGGAGTTTAAAATCGATAATAATAAATTAATCCAAACGGCTACATTCCGTCCTAAAGGACTTTGGGGAAGAATGTATTGGTATTTGGTTTATCCATTACATGGTATTATCTTTAAAGGAATGATTCATCGAATTACAAATTAAAACCTACAACTATGATTCTAAGACTGATTGTTTTTTTGGCCATAAATTTTGGCGCCCTGGCTATAGGAGGCATTTTTACCGGATCGGGTGTACCTTCCGACTGGTATCAGAATTTGAATAAAGCACCCTGGACACCACCTGGCTGGATGTTTGGTTTTGCCTGGACTACCATTATGATCTGCTTTTCGGTCTACATGGCATATCTGTGGCAATATCAGGAAAAGCGAAACTTAGTAATTATGCTATTTGTTATCCAGTGGATTTTAAATATTGCGTGGAGCATGGTTTTCTTTAAATTTCAACTGGTTTTACTCGGATTAATTGTGATTTTGGCATTGACGTTCCTGGTGGCACTTTTCTTTTTCCGTTATCTCGATATACTTAAATATTGGTCGGTATTGATTTTGCCTTACTTAATCTGGCTGCTCATTGCCAGTTCATTAAATATGTTTATTTACTTTAAAAATTAATGAATAAAAACCTGAACATATTTTGGTTTCGGCGCGATTTACGGCTGTACGATAATACAGCGCTTCATCATGCTTTAAACTCGGGCTTACCAGTATTACCGGTTTTTATATTTGATACCCAAATACTGAGTGAGCTGCCTGTAAATGATGCACGGGTAAATTTTATTTATGATAAATTATATGAGATTGATGCTCAGTTAAAAAAGATGGGCAGTTCGGTAAATGTTTACAAAGGAGATCCTTTAAAAATCTGGGAAGAGATATTAACCGAATTCAAAATAGAAAAGGTTTATTTTAATAAAGATTACGAACCTTATGCTCTTGAGCGTGATAAAAGAATTCGTAATCTTTTGAAGGAAAATGGAATTGAAGTTTACACCTATAAAGATCAGGTAATATTTGAAGAAAATGAGATTTTAAAAAGTGATGGAAAGCCATACACGGTATTCACACCTTATAAAAATAAGTGGTTAGAAAAGTTCAGCGACGCAGAAATATTTCATAATCAAATAGCTGGCAGTGAATGTTTTTATAAATTTAAAGATACCTTTCCTTCATTAAAAGAAATAGGATTTGAAGAATCTAAAATAAAAGTTAAGGAATACAATGTGAATGATTTGGATAACTATTCTGAAGAAAGGGATATTCCTGCTTTAGATTCGACCAGTTATTTAAGTCCGCATTTAAGGTTTGGAACAGTCAGTATTCGACAGTTAGTTCATAAATTAAAAACGAACCAGACATTCTTAAGTGAGCTGATTTGGCGCGAATTTTTTATGCAAATCTTATATCATTTTCCAGAAGTGGTTGACCATAATTTTAAAAGAAAGTATGATGGTATCGAGTGGAGAAATGACGAAAATGAATTTAAAGCCTGGTGCGAAGGTAAAACTGGTTATCCCATGGTTGATGCCGGCATGCGACAATTAAACCAAACAGGTTACATGCATAATCGCGTACGAATGCTTACCGCTGGTTTTTTATGTAAACATTTATTAATTGATTGGCGTTGGGGCGAAGCGTATTTTGCCAGTAAATTGCTGGATTTTGAGTTATCATCCAATAACGGGAATTGGCAGTGGGCAGCAGGAACCGGATGCGATGCAGCTCCTTATTTTCGCATTTTTAATCCTGCCGAACAGCAAAAGAAATTCGATAAAGATTATCATTATGTAAAACGTTGGGTACCGGAGTTTGGAACAAGTGATTATCCAAAACCCATTGTCGGCCATAAGCAAGCCCGCGAAAGAGCATTGACAGAATATAAAAAAGGAATAAGGTAAAAAATGTAGGATAATTGCAATAAACACTGAATTATTTTTTGACATACCTTAAAAATCAATTATACCGGTAGCCAAAACACCGGGCTCTATTAAGTATTTACAAAATATGTAAATGGCAGAGCATCAAATTTTAAGTAAATAATTATTCTATTGCATTAATGAATTGTTAAATGAAATCACATTTTTAACGTACATTTATGGCCCTGTAAAAAAGAAGCTGAGATTAATGAAAAACGAAAGTGAAACCAAATACATTGATATTGCTAAAATTATTAAAGATTCAGATTCTAAGTTCTTAAAAAAGCTTCCGGTCTTTATTATTCGTTTATTCACCATAATCATTAAACAAAAAGAAATGAACAGGATTCTTACTAAGTATGAAGATTCCATGGGTCCCGATTTTCTTGAAAAAATGTTTGATGAATTTAATCTGACTCTTCATGTTGAAGGAAAGGAGAATTTGCCTGAAAATGGGAAATGTTTCTTTGCAGCAAATCATCCTTTTGGTGTAATTGACGGACTAATTATTACCCGACTGGTACACGAGAAATATGGTGATTTAAAAGCAATTGGCAATGATGCTTTTATGTTTATACCCCAATTGCGGCCATTAATTGCAGCTGTAAATGTATTCGGGCGTTCGCCAAAAGAATACCTGAATGAGTTGGAGAAGACCTTTAATTCAAACGTACCTATCACACATTTTCCGGCAGGCGAAGTATCCAGGTTATACAATGGAAAAGTGCAGGATTCTGTATGGCAAAAAAGTTTTATTAGTAGGTCAATATCAAGCAAAAGAGATATTGTCCCTATTTATTTTTATGGCAAAAACTCAAAACTGTTTTATGCAATTAATCGTTTGAGAAAGATTTTAGGAATTAAAATGAACCTGGAGCTAATTTTATTGCCCCGTGAAATGTTTAAGAAAAGAAATAAAACCATTAGAGTAAAAATAGGAAAGCCAATATCATATACAATGTTCGATAAATCATTTTCTCATTGGGAATGGGCGCAAAAAGTGCGTTCAGGTTTATACGAAATGGCAAATAAATAAGTATTAAGAAATCTAACCTTAAATAAATGAAAACAAATTTCCGCGAACTATTATTCAGAATCTGGTATTGGTATGTTAATAAAGTAGACAAGAATGCCGAAGTTCTTTTTATGAATTATGGATATTCAGAAAAGGATCAACAGCTTACTTTGAGTAACCGGCATGAGTCAAACAGATACTCAATTCAGTTGTATCATCACTTAGCAAGCGCAACCGAACTTAATAATAAAGATATTATTGAGATTGGGTGTGGCAGAGGAGGTGGATTATCGTATGTAACAGAAGCTTTCAATCCGGCCTCTGCCAGGGGTATTGACCTGGATAAGCGTGCTGTTAGATTTTGTAATAAGTTTTACACTCACGATAATTTGTCTTTTTCTCAAGGTAATGCGCAAAAGCTGGAGTTAGCGAATGATGCATTCGATGTAGTGCTAAATGTGGAATCATCGCATCGTTATCCGGATATGAAAGCTTTTTTAGGCGAAGTGCACCGTATTTTGCGCAAAGATGGCTATTTTCTATTTACAGATTTCCGTTACGATTATGAGATGGAAGAACTCAAAAAAGAATTGGAGAACAGTGGCTTAAGGATTCTTTCAGAAAATATTATTACACAACAAGTGGTTAATGCATTAGAGTTGGATGATGAACGCAGACGAAATCTTGTAAAAAAATTAACACCTGCTTTTTTGCATAAAACAGCCTTGGATTTTGCCGGTACCATAGGGTCTGAAACATATAACCAGTTTCATTCGGGTAAATATGTTTATTTTAGTTACATATTTAAAAAGGAACTCAGTTAAGCGAATTAAAATTGCTTGATAAAGTTCGTGTAACATTTCAGTCCTGCTAATTGAAATTTTGTTCATGGCAGAATATTCTGTAATTTCAGGGCTGAAAAATTGATAAATTATGAATTCATTCGGCAGATTATTTCAGATTAGCATGTATGGCGAATCGCACGGGAATCAGGTTGGCGTTTTAATTGATGGATGCCCGGCAGGATTGAGTATCTCAGAAGAAGATTTCACCAAAGATTTACTTCGACGAAAAAGCGGTGCAAAAGGAACCACTCCGCGCATTGAAGATGACAAGCCAGTTATTGTGTCAGGTGTTTTTAATGGTTTTACAACCGGTGCGCCTATACTTATTTCATTTCAGAATAAAAATACAAAATCGAGTGATTATAAAGAGTTGTTTACTTTTCCAAGGCCGGGTCATGCCGATTTTACAGGTAAACTAAAATACGGTGGGTTTAACGATTACCGAGGTGGAGGGCACTTTTCGGGACGCTTAACACTGGGCCTGGTAGCTGCCGGTGTTATTGCCAAAAAGTTAATTAATCAGGTTCAGATTAACGCCAAATTAATTGAAGCCGGTGGCGAACAAGATATTGAAAATGCCATAAATCGTGCAATTCAGAATGAAGATTCGATTGGTGGAATTGTTGAATGTAGTGTCGAGAATTTATCAGTTGGATTGGGTGAACCATTTTTTGATTCGGTAGAATCGCTTTTAAGTCATGCTGTATTTTCAATCCCGGCTATAAAAGGAATTGAATTTGGTTCGGGATTTAAGGCTGCTAAAATGTTCGGCAGCGAGCATAACGATTCAATTGCCGACTCAACCGGACGCACCATCACTAATTATGCAGGAGGTATTAATGGTGGAATTACCAATGGAAACCCATTAATTTTCCGAGTGGCGGTAAAACCAACATCCAGTATATCTAAATCACAAAATACATTGAACCTTGCAACGGGGAAACAGGAAGAGCTTAAAGTAAGGGGACGACACGATGCTTGCATTGCTTTGCGTGTACCGGTGGTTTTGGAAGCGGTAACTGCTATTGTGTTAACCGATTTAATGCTTTTAGAACAAAAAATTCCACGAGTAATTTCTGATCATACAACCCGGTAATAAGATCCTAAAAATGAGAAAATCCTTAATTATTGTTATAGTTAGCTTTCTTTTAGCTGTACTATTGGTAAATCAGTTTGTTGATGCCCCTGTTTTCGATCATCCAAAAGATAAGCTGGATTTTGTGATTAAAGAAAAGCAAAACGATCGCCTGGATTTAATCTACCTGGAGCTCTTAACCGAAGATTCTTTGAATATCGAATATCATTATGGTTTAATCAGTAATTATTATGCTTTTGATCCAGCCTTCAGAATCATAGATGAAAAACGATTGTCGGATAATTACTGGCTTTATTCCCAGAGTAATGAACCATCAGCTTCCGATATAGGTTTTTATAGTTTGGGCTTAATGGCATCCATAAATCAGAATTACAACGATGCCCTGATACATTTTACACAAGTTTCAAACAGTCGCTTAAAATATCTGAACAATTCCATTGGGAGGGTTTATCATGAAACAAGTGATTACGAAAAAGCAGAAGAATATTACCGAAAGTCCATAGAAGTAAAAGGAAATCTGGAAGGTGCATATTCCAATCTTATCGAACTGTATTACTCACAGCGTCGAATGAACGATTTATACCTTTTAATAAAAGATAAAGATGCGCGGCCCTATTTTCCATCATCCTTAAAACGTTACTTGTATTTATCCAATTTTAACTTGTTCGGATATTTTCAGTCTGTTTTTACCCACACATACCAGAATCAGAGTTTAATAGGTTTTTTAGGGGCTTTATTGGTTATGTTAGCCTGGTTGTTTTATTTGCGACGAATTGATATTTACGAACCCGAAAAGTGGAAGTATATTTTACTGATTTTTATTTTAGGTGCACTGTTTTCTGAACTTACGTTTTTATTAAGCGATTTAACATCCATGTATACCGGATTTAATTTAAACGGGGGTGTTTTAAACGATTTACTGTATTGCATCATTGGAATTGGAGTCATTGAAGAGCTGGTAAAAATTATTCCGGTAATTCTGATTTTAAAATATACCAGGGCCATTAACGAACCGGTTGATTATTTGGTGTATGGTTCGGTTTCGGCACTTGGATTTGCTTTTTCTGAGAATTTGCTCTATTTCAATAGTTATGGCCCGCAAATAATGATGGGACGCGCATTAACCGCTGTTGTGTTTCATATGTTTTTAACATCTCTGGCAGCTTACGGCTTAATGCTGAATAAATACAAGGCCGGTAAGGGCTTGTTAAGCGATTTTACCAAATTCTTTTTGGTAGCTGCTATTATTCATGGTTTATACGATTTCTGGCTAATTAATCAAAGCGTTAGCCAATTTGGAATCTTATCGATGGTGATATTGATATTTTGTTTTTCATTTTACAATACACTTTTATCGAATGCATTGAGCAACTCGGAGTTTTTCGACGAGCACATACACTTAAATCGCAGAAAATTACAAAACTATCTGATCTACACATTGTCTGCCATCCTTATGTTTCAGTATTTAGTCATCTCAGTTAAGTTCGGACACGAAGCAGGATGGGACAGTTTAAAAAGCTCAATTATTTCTGGTGGATATTTAATTGTTTTTATCTCAGCTAATCTTGGAACCATAAGTGTTAAACATCGAAGATGGAAGCCACTGCAATTAAAATTACCTAAATTTTCCTTAAAACTTACGCACGATCCGAATGATGTAATTGGAGAAAAGTTTGAAATATCAGCTATTTCAAAAAATAGAGATTTAAAACGCTTATTTCCAAATAAAGGAAGGATTATCAGGCACGAAAAAGTATCGGGAAATCCTGACTGGTATTTATTTGAATTGGAAAACACAAAAGAAATCCTTGATTTTAATGGCCGTTATATTTTAATAAAAGCAAAAAATCCTTCAAATCCATTAAAAGAAAATCGATCAAATGAAGTGGCAGTGTTTGTATTTTTAACGGATGATAAAATTGATCAGGAAACCAAAGAACGGGAAGATTTCCTTTTTAAAGGGTGGGCAAAACTTAGCTAGAAGCTTAAGAAGAATTTAGTAGTTTATCAAAAAATATTGATTCTTAAATTACTAAGTGCTAACTTACTATGATAATAAAAAATCCCTGATCATGAAAAAGTTAGCATTTATTTTACTGGCAATGGTTTGCGGTGGTTTTACCATTTTAGCCCAGTCGCCCGG
>CAYVEW010000019.1:20099-40159 GCA_964450375.1 uncultured Bacteroidales bacterium | reverse complement strand
CTTCCTTTTCGATAAATTCACCTTTATCGTACATATCTTTGAAAAAATCCGAAGCAGTTTCGTGATGTAAAGGATCAGAAGTACGATGATAAATATCGAAAGCAATTCCGAATTGTTCGAACGCTTTTTTAATCATACCATTGTATTTATCTACAACATCCTGTGGCGAAACGCCTTCTTTACGAGCACGCAAAGTAATAGGAACTCCATGCTCGTCCGATCCACAAATAAAGGCTACATCGTTTCCTTTCAATTTCAAATATCTCACATAAATGTCAGCAGGTAAATACGCTCCGGCAATATGTCCTAAATGTAAAGGTCCGTTGGCATATGGCAATGCTGATGTAATTAAATAGCGCTTTGGATTCTTCATTGTATATTGTTAGTTTTTATATATTCTTGAATTTCGGACAAATATACGAAGGAATATTTTTTTTCAATATTTTATTCAGAATAAGTTCCTGATATTACAATTGTAGATTGGATACTGAGTTTTAAAGTTAATTTTAAAAATGGAGCGCTGAAGGTAAATAAATAAAAATTGAACTCTATCGGTAAATAACATAAAATTGAACTGCAGCGGTAAATTTATTGATAAAATATTAGAGATTTTAACAATAAATCTTTACATTTGATAAACACTTATAAACATTAGAATGAAAAAAGAACACCAATATTCAGTAATTACAGGAGATATTGTTAATTCTTCTAATTTAAATACGCTGGAAAGAGAACGTGTGTTAGAATTTATTAAAACTATATTTATAAATTTCGAAAAGGAAGAAGGTAAAATAACGAATCTTCATTCAAATTATGCTATTGCAAGAGGGGATAGTTTTCAGGTTATTCTTAAAAATCCCCAGAATAGTTTTAGGTATTCCATTTTGTTAAGAGCAGGGTTAAGATCACTTTTTCAAAAAGATACTGTTGAGCTTTGTGATGCCAGAATTTCGATAGGAATTGGAAGTGTAGATTACTGGGGCGAGACAATTTCAGAATCGGATGGAGATGCGTTTAGATATTCGGGAAGAAATCTTGATAAAGCAAAAAACAAAAGACGATTATTAATAGAACTGGATGATAAAGAATTAAGTGAAGAATTAGACGTATATCTGATTTTGTTAGACTCAATTATAAATGACTGGACTTATTCAAGATCGCAGATAGTTTATGAAAAACTTTTAGAACCTAAACAATTAAACATCGCAAAAAAAATGGGATTATCTGCATCTGCAATAAGCAAAAGTTTAAACAGCGCACATTGGGATGCAATAGAAGCCTTATTAAATAGATTTGAAATAAAATTAAAATAGTTTATTGAAGATGATTCTAATAAAATTACTAATAGCTCATATTTTAGGCGACTTCGTATTGCAAACAGATAAATGGGCAAAGCATAAACAAGATCAGAAAATTAAATCTGTTTTTTTGTATTTGCATGCATTAGTTATCAGTGTTTTATCATATTTGTTTGTTGCCCAATGGGAAAAGATTCAAATATTGATTATTATCTTTTTAACACACCTTTTAATTGATATATGGAAAGTATATCAGAAATCGACAATTAAGAACTTTATTATTGATCAAGGTTTACATGTTTTAATATTAGTAGTTATTTGGATATTCTATTTTGGGTCAGAATTAGAGCAAATGTCAACATTTATTTTAGAGCAGGATTTTAATAAAATCTGGCTGGTAATATTCGCTTATATTTTTTTAATATGGCCTACTGGATATATTATTGGAGGAATTACCAAAAAGTGGCAAAAAGAAATAGATAATGATGGATTAGATAAAGCCGGCATGTGGATAGGTCAATTGGAGCGAATATTAACCCTGACATTTATATTATTAGCTCAGTTTCAGGCTTTAGGTTTTTTAATTGCTGCAAAATCTATTCTAAGAATTAGTGTAAAAAAGAAACAAGAAAGGAAACTGACCGAATATGTTCTAATTGGCACAATGCTTAGTTTCTCTATTTCTATCTTTATGGGCATAATTATTTTGTTTCTTCTAAATAAAATTTAAATATGATTACTCCTAAAAGTCTACATAAAGGTGATAAGGTTGGAATTGTTGCTCCGGCTCGAAAAATTTATATAAACGAAATTGAAGCTTCGATTAAAGTGTTTGAGCGCTGGGGTTTGCAGGTTGAGCTAGGTAAAAATTTATTTAAACAGCACAGGCAATTTGCCGGAACCGACGAAGAACGAGCAGAAGATTTACAATACATGATGGATAACCCTGAGATTAAAGCCATTTTTTGTGCCCGGGGTGGATACGGATCTGTAAAAACTTTAAAGCTTCTGGATTTTTCAACCTTCTTGAAAAATCCTAAATGGCTGGTTGGTTATAGCGATATTACAGCTTTACATGCACATTTAAATCAAAATTTGGGAGTAAAATCCATTCATGGAACCATGCCATTTAATTTTCCGAAGGATGCTTCAGAAAACGAAGCTGTTAGAACACTCAAAAAAGCTCTTTTTGGCGAATCAAATTCTTATGAAATTTCAGGACACGATTTTAATAGATTTGGCACCGCAGAAGGAGAACTTATTGGTGGAAATTTATCGGTGCTTTACAGTATTGCAGGCACAAGATATGATATTGAAACAAAAGGGAAAATTCTTGTGTTGGAAGATTTAGACGAATACCTGTATCATATCGACCGTATGATGATGAACCTAAAATACAGTGGAAAACTGGATGATTTAAAAGCACTTATAGTTGGTGGCATGACAGACATGAACGATAATCAGGTTCCCTTTGGTAAAACGGCGTATGAAATTATTCGCGATGCGGTTGAGGAATACAACTATCCCGTTTGTTACAACTTTCCTGTTGGGCATATAGAAAATAATTTTGCTTTGATATTAGGAAATAAAGCGCATCTGCATATTACCAACGAAAAAGTACGATTCGAACCTAGGGATTAATTAATTCGTAATCTGCCGGAATGGTAAACATGGAATCGCTAATTGTTTTTTTGGTGATGTTAGCGACATAAATTCTCGATTTCTCTTTTCGTAATAAAGTTCGCTCAACAGCTAATAATGGGAAAAAGCCTTGTGTTTCAGGAATTTTTTCAAAAAAATCGTAGGTCCTGTCAGTATGGTTTATCAACTTGATCAAATCTTCAAAAAAATAAAAATCACTTTGCGAAACCCAGTAAGCAATTTCCGTATTGCGCTCAATGTTTTTTACTCTCCACTGATAGCAATCTATACCATTAACTGTTCGGTGATTTTCGGTTTTTTGAACAATAAAATTTTCGTAATCCTGATGGGCACTTTGCTTTTTTTCCAGTTTGGTATATAATTTCTTGTTCGGACTTAAAACATAAATCTCTTCATGGCCCATATGGATTAGTAAAGATTGAACCAAAAGATGCTTGTTGTCAAATTGATCAATGCGTACCTGATTGTTTTTAACATAGTAAGTAAAGTAAGATGTGTCGTAATGCGATTCATACACAAATTCGATACTTCCTTCGAATGATTCGGTTTTTGTATTAGCCGAAAACAATAATATTAGTAAACTAATAAACAAGTTTAGCATCTTTCAATTATCTTTATAAAAAGGTAAATCCTAACCTAATATTTTTACAGTATAATCTTTAAAAGGTTACAAAGATAATTAAAAATGGCTGATCATAATATTACTGGCAAAAAAGGAGAAGATGTTGCTCAACATTATTTAAAACAAAATGGTTATAAGATAAGAAATGTTAACTGGCGGTTTCGTAAAAACGAACTGGACATTATAGCCGAAAAAGATAACTATTTGGTGGTTGTGGAAGTTAAAACCAGGACAAGCGAATATTTCGAAAGCCCAAAAGAAACGGTAACACGAAAAAAGCAGAAATTTATTATTGCAGCCACGCAAGCTTATATCGAAGCGTTTGATATTAATATGGAAGTACGTTTCGATATTGTCGGTGTTAGCTTTTTAAATTTCGAAACAAAAATAGAACACATACAGGATGCGTTTCAGCCAAGCCTGTTATTATAAGAATTAACAATGAATATAGAAGAATTTAGAGATTATTGCTTATCGAAAAAAGGAGTTACAGAAGGTTTTCCCTTCGACGAAACAACCCTGGTATTTAAAGTAATGGATAAAATGTTTGCATTAACCGATACGGAAGATGAATTTAGCATAAACCTTAAGTGCGATCCTGAAAAAGCCATAGAGCTGCGAGAGCAACATCCCGAAACTGTTTTACCGGGTTATCATATGAGCAAAAGACACTGGAATACAGTTGTTGTGGATGGGCGGATTTCCGATAAAATATTATACGAATGGATTAATGATTCGTACAATTTAATAGTAGATTCATTAACAAAGAGTAAGAAACAGGAGCTGGAAAACTTATAAATATTGTTATACCTTTACTTAAATTTAATTACTAAGCTATGAAACGATTATTTGGATTATTTTTTCAAGGACTTATATACCTTGCTCCACTTGGCATAACTATTTTTGTATTGTATAAATCATTTGTTTTTCTTGATGGCTTGTTTAAACCGGTTATATATGAATATTTACACATAGATTTCCCTGGTTTAAGTATACTCATTGTGTTTTTTTTGGTAACACTTTTAGGCCTTTTAGGACAAACCATTATTGCCCGGCCCATTAAAAAGGTAATGAATCATATTATTAATAAAGCCCCTTTGGTTAAGGTTATTTATTCATCCTTAAAGGATCTTTTAACGGCTTTTGTGGGTAAGGAAAAGAAATTTAAACAAGCAGTGCTGGTGAAAGTAAACCCCATTTCGGAGCTTGAAAAACTGGGGTTTATTACACAAGAAGATGTGTCGCAGCTTGGTGTTGAAGGAAATAAGGTGGCCGTGTATTTTCCACATTCTTATAATTTTTCGGGCGAGTTATTTATTGTTCCGGCCGAAAATGTTAAAAAGATCGACGCTCCGCCATCTGACGTTATGAAGTTTATTGTTTCGGGGGGAATTGCCGGATACAATCATGATACATTAGAAAAATAATAATACTAAAAAATTAAACTTAACACGTAATAAAGAATCTATAGTATTCGAATAACTATTTAAAAAAACAATAATATGAAGAAGTTACTAATTGTTACACTGATTTTAATATCAACGTATAATTTACAGGCACAAGATACCAGTTATGTGTTTAATCCTATCGTAGACCTTGATGTAAGCACAGTAAAAAGTCAGGGCAGGACCGGAACCTGTTGGTGTTTTTCGACCATATCTTTTTTGGAAAGTGAGTTGTTGCGTATGGGAAAGGCTGAATATGATTTGTCGGAAATGTATATCGTAAAAAATGCCTATAAAGAAAAAGCGCGATTATATATTGGAAATCACGGAATGGCAAACTTTAGCGAAGGTGGCCAGGCTCACGATGTTTTCAATGAGTTGGTTGATCATGGAATCGTTCCTGAAAGTGCTTTTCCCGGAATACAGTATAACTCCGAATCGCACAATCACAGAGAACTAAGTACGGTTTTAAAGAACTATTTGGATGGTGTTTTGGAAGCAAGACAACCCACAAATCTTTGGCCCGAAGCATTTAGTGCTATTTTAGATGTTTATTTGGGTGAAGATCCCGAATCGTTCGAATATAATGAGAAAGAATATACACCCAAATCCTTTGCTGCTGATTTAGGAATTAACCCTGATGATTATGTGGAAATTATGTCGTATACCAATGTTCCTTATTACGAAAAAGAGCCCTTGCTTGTACCCGACAACTGGTCGAAAGACGATTACTACAATGTTCCACTGGATGAGTTTATCGAAATAATGAATAATTCGTTAAAACAAGGATTTACTTTTGTTTGGGACGGTGATATGAGTGATAAAGGTTTTACCCGAAAAGAAGGGATTGCGGTTGTGGATGATGAAAACGACGATGAAAAGATATTTTTAAGTAAACCTGTAAAAGAGGAAGTAATCAAACCCGAATTCAGACAAGAAGAGTTTGAAAATTTTAATGTTACCGACGATCATTTAATGCATATTACAGGCTTATCAGAAGATCAAAACGGAACGCTTTATTACAAAACAAAAAATTCGTGGGGAACCGATCATAAGTACGAAGGATACTGGTATATGTCGGAACAGTTTATGCGACTGCATACAGTAGCTATTATGGTGCATAAAGATGCTATTCCAAAAAACATCAGAAAAAAACTCAATTTATAAAATTTGGATCAAAAAGAGGACTGTCCCAAAAGTCTTTGTGGGACTTCGTGTCTCCTTAGCGGAACTTTGTGGTATAATTACAAAACGCTATACGACAGCACAAAAAAGCTATAGCAACAAAGAGAATCCAGAAAGTTTCGTTAAGTGGAGAAATCTGATTTACAATTTTAATGATTTTGGACAGTTCTTTTTTACTCGGAAACAAGTAAATTACATCCCCGAACATCACTGTAATCGAAGCGGCCTAAAATTTCAAAGCTATTGTCAGGATTTATTTTGCCCAGGTCTTTCGTTTCAATAAACGAGCAGGAATAAATATTTGCCAGATCAATTACATTGATTCCGCCCGATTTTCCTTTTTCCAGATAGCTGAAAGGGTCGTAAGTGTCGCGAATAATTATTTTCATCCAGGCTGGATGCCGGAATTTTCCTTCTCCTTTTGAGTATGCTTGCGATAAAAGCTCTGTCATTCCATATTCCGAATGAATTGCTTTTAACCCGAATCCTTCTGCAAGCTTTTGATGGAGCTCTTTTTTGGTTAGCTCCTTTCTTCGCCCTTTCATCCCTCCGGTTTCCATTACAATGGTGTGAGACAACGGAAAACTCATCAAATCGATTAAATCTAGCAGGGCATATGAAACACCCAAAAGAATGGTTTTTTGCCCGGTTTTTTCTAAAATGGTAAGTTTATCAATTAAATCCGAAAAATTATTTAAATAAAAACCACTGTGCGGATTTCCTGATCTTTCAATCAATGCATTCACCATGTACACCAACGATGAGCTTTCATTTTCGAGATACGTGGGGAGTAAGGCTAAAACGCAATAATTTTTTATATCGCCATACTGATTTTCGAATCCATGAATAAAACTTTCTTCGTAAATTTTCAAATTGCTTATATGATGATTGCTTCGGTCCATTCCGGTAGTTCCACTGCTGAAAAATGTCTTTTGAATTTCATGAGTTCCTGTAACAACCCGGTGTGTTTTAAAAAACTCAATGGGCAAAAAAGGAATCTTTTCAATTGTGTCAATCTCAGAGATATTTGTTCCCAGAAGACACAGGTACTCTTTATACACTTCGTTATTTTCAGCTTGATAATGAAATATACGAAGAGCTAATTGGTTAAATTGTTCTTCATTTTCAATACCGAATATTTCATCAATTGTGAAATTATGCATGCCGATGGTTTTATGGGCGAAATTTACGTATTTTTTTAGGGTTACGAAAATTACGTTTAGGCATAAACGATTCGTTGTAGAAACAGCCAATAAATAAAGCTGCCGCACAAAGGCGACAGCAGGGCATATATGATGGTTTTTGGAGAATTGCTAAAACCGAATAATTACAAAATAAAAAAGTTTTGATTTTTTAACCAATGATCAGATATGGGTTCAAAGTGAAGCATCCACTCTTCAATTTCCGAAGGTTCTTCCACGGGTTCTTCTTCCCACTCGAATTGATCTTTTATTTCCCGCTGATCTGAATCAAACATGTCTGGTTCAAGGTTTATCCAATATTCAGACTTTTCTTGCTCATTTTCAGCATGAACCACCTGGTCTTCTGAGCTTTTTTCTTTTTCGGTAATTAAATGATCTTCAAGTAGTGCAAGTTTTGTTGCAACCGATCCATCTTTTTTGGAAGCAGTTTTTCTAACACCTAATTTGGTGTGATTTGCTAAATAGCCGGCGAATGTGTTTTGTGCCGCTATTCCTGCGGTAATAAACAATCCGGTTAGAAGCAAACTAATATATTTTTTTAAACCCGATAATTTATTCATAATAAACTCCTTTCTTCTATGTTTCTGCAAACAAGTAATCAGTTTTTATGCCAAAGAAATTAATGTTCAGATATACAAGCAAATAAAGTGATAATTATTTATTTTGGAGTAGTTACGATTGAACGTTCGCAATACACGTGTGTACGAAAACGAACATCCATTTGCGAAAACTTAGTTAAAATTATATGGTTATCTTTGATAAAAATCAGCTTTTACAGAATTATAATGAGCGATGAGTAGAAAAATAAGATGGGGCATTATCGGTTTGGGCAAAATAGCGAATAAGTTTGCAAGTGATTTATTGTTAACGGAAAATGCAGAATTACATGCCGTTGCTTCACGAAATATACAAAAAGCAGAAGCGTTTAGTAAAGAATATAGTACTGCTAATTATTATGGTTGTTATAGTGATCTGGCAAAAGATCCAAACATCGATATTGTATATATTGCAACACCGCATGCTTTGCATTTTGAAAGTACCATGATGTGTTTAAAATCCGGAAAATCGGTTTTGTGTGAAAAACCGATGGGAATGAATGCAAAACAAGTAAAAAAGATGCAGGATGAAGCAAAATCGCGAAAACTCTTTTTGATGGAGGGTATTTGGACTCGTTTTATTCCGGCCACAGAAAAGTTAATTGAATTACTTGAGCATAAAGTGATAGGAGAAATATTATCCATTCGTGCTGATTTTGGTTTTTACGCTGAATTTGATGCTAAAAGCAGAGTATTTAATAAAGAACTAGGTGCAGGTTCTCTTCTGGATATTGGTATTTATCCTGTTTATTTAAGTCTTTTGACGTTGGGGATTCCGCGGGATATAAAAGCATCAGCCCGTTTTACAAGCACCGGAGTCGATGCTTATTGTGCTATGCTTTTTGATTATGAAAATGCCGCAAAAGCAAGTCTAGAATCTACCATTGAGGCAGATACACCAACAGAAGCCTTCATTTATGGAACCGACGGTTATATTAAACTGCATTCCAGATTTCATCACACCGAAAAGATTTCTGTTTATAAGGAGGGAACCCCTGCGCAAGTTTATGAAATGCCATATGCCGGGAATGGATATGTGCACGAAATTAAAGAAGTTAATAATTGCTTGTTGAGTGGAAAAACGGAAAGTTCAAAACTTACTCATCAGGATAGTTTTAATTTAATTTCAATACTCGATTGGGTTAGAAAAGAAATTGGCTTAAAATATGATCACTAGACAAGCAACATATCTTGTGTTCAATTCATATTTCTAGTTAACTCTTCGACAGGCTTACTGGCAGAAAGATTTATCGAATTATGGGCCCCCATTTAATTTTTACTATTTACATTTCAATAATCCCGACTCCCGATAGCTATAAATAATGCCTATTAAGCAAGAGCTTTAAGAAACAGCAAAATACTTGATGTAATATTATTAAATTGTTATCTTCGTAAGGTATGAATTTGATTAAGCAACATAAAAGTAAATTGATTGCTTTATGTAAGAAATATAAGGTAATTGAGTTGTATGTATTCGGATCAGTTTTAACTGACAAGTTTAATAAACAGAGTGATATTGATTTTCTTGTGAAGTTTGGCGATGTTGAATTGTATGATTATTTTGATAATTATATGGAATTTAAAGAATCTTTGGAAAATCTATTTAAAAGAAAAGTTGATTTGTTAGAAGTTCAAACCTTAAAGAACCCAATACTACGGCGTTCAATTGATAGAAATAAAGTTAAAATATATGGACGAGCGGATTCTAAAATGGCTGTATGATATACAAGAAGCAATTAATGAAATTGAAAGTTACTTTTTGGAAAACCCTAAGGACTTTAAATCCTATCAATCAAATATTTTGCTTAAAAGAGCAGTAGAACGGGATCTTGAAATAATTGGAGAAGCGGTCAATAGAATCTTAAAAAGAGATCCTGAATTCCCTATTAAATATGCCAAACAAATAGTTGGACTAAGAAACCAGATTATTCATGCTTATGATAATATTTCAGATGAGAGTATTTGGGCAATTATTTCCAGGCATATTCCAAATTTGAAAGAAGAAGTGGAAAATTTTATTGACAAAGCTGAATAATACAAGTTATTAATTCAGTTAAAGCCTGCGCCGAAATCGCCATCAAAATATCGGGATAATGACATCTAAAACAAATCTAAAAATTAACTAATTACTGCTGAGTTCGTTTTTGGATACAGCTGACCAATCATATACATTAAGTGGATGTAATCATAGTCACATTTCCAATCCCAGTCTTTACCCAATCGAACTAGTATGATATTTTGCTCTGGATTAATAAAATAAAGTTGATCTTATTCATGTCTTAAAATATTTGCAGGATTAATAGTTGATGCTCTCCAGGTTTGATAACTTATACTTATGGTGGCTAAAGCCATCATGATTCCTGTTGCTATCAGATAATAGGATATACCCAGATTTATTCTGTATGCATAGGTTCTCAGCCAAAAACCCAATAAAAAATATGCTAGTGGTGCGGCAATGAAGCTTGCATAGAGAATCAGGCGGTTAAACTTCAGAAGCAATAATCGATTAATCCGGCCGGTGTTTGCCCCATAGGTTTTCCTGATAGCAATTTCTTTGTATTTATTGTTGATAATAAAATTGATTAAGCCAAAAAATCCTAGTAAAGAAATAACAATCGCAATAAAACTTAATCCACCCAACAAATTGATCATCACATTTTCGGTTCGGTATGAAAACTCTATGTGCCAGCTATATTTGTTATAACTAATAGCCGATTCGGGAAAATATTCTTTCCACAGGCCTTCAATTTTTTCTGTTATACTTTCATCTGCAGAAGGATTATATCTGATTCCTAATTGATTTATCCGGTTTTCATCATAATACATAGCTACAGACATAGTTTCTCTTTGGGCCGGAAATAATCTAAAATCTTTTACTACACCGGTTATCTGATGCGTATTTCCACTATGGTCGAATAATTTTCCAATGGCATCAGTGGCATGTTCCACGCCAAGGGTGTGTATAAACTTTTCGTTCACGATGGTTTGACGCACGGTATCTTTAAGCATCGATTTTGTTAGCCATTGGCCTGCCAGTAATTTTAAATTATACACTTCTATATAATTTTCGTCAACAGACTTCAGGTTGGCAAAATATTTCTCGGTATCTCCCGGAACGGAGAAATTAGACGTGTGGTTTGAGTTGTACAATGGTGGTGCTAACTGGCAGGTTGCCGAAACAACTTCGGGATATTCCAGTATCCGGTCTTTGAAATTTAATTTCTTGGTTGATGTGGTTTCAGGATACTCAAGAATAACAATATCTTTTGTATTAAATCCAAGCTCTTGTTTTTTAATAAAACTGAGTTGTGCATATAATATAACCAACCCGATCAGGAAAACCTGAGCCAGAAAAAACTGGAAGATAACAAATGCTTTATACAAGGAAAACTTTTTATTGGTAGAAAAACTCAGTTGGGTTCTTAAAGACTGTATTGGGTTATACGATGAAATGCTATAAGCCGGGTATATTCCAGAAAATACACCTGTTATAATAAGTATGATAACTAAGAACAGGATAATGTAATTGTTGCTTCCATAAAGGCTTAAAGGAATGGTATTTCCCATTATTCCATTAATAGTAGGGATGGATATTTCGGTTAAAATAACCGCAATAATTTCTGCCAGAATAATCAGAATAAATGCCTCAATTAGGAACTGTCTGATAAGCTTTAGGCGGCTACTTCCAAATACTTTGCGCAATCCAACTTCTTTCGATCGTTTAAAAGATTGTATGGTTGAAAGATTCACAAAATTGATCGTTGCCATGATCAGTATAAATAAACCGATGCTGCCGAAAGTCCATAGTGCAGTTTTTGGTGTGCTATACGAACCGGGCAATTCACCGTAGTAACTTATGTGGATATCACGGAGTTGCTCAATAAAAAAACGAGTTTCGTTTTTATCCAGCGGTTTATAAAATTCCTGATAAATTCGGTTGATGGTCTTGTTTATCGTTTCTTCATTGGATTCGGGGTTTTTAAGTATGTATGTAGAAAATCCCGATTTCATGGATCCCCACGAATCGTAATTAAAATTTACAAAATCTTCTGTTAAATGATCAATTCCCAATAACAGTTTAAACGGTAAATGTGTGTTTGCAGGAGGCGATTGAACAATACCGGCAATTTCCACATCGATCATCCCGTTAATTCGGATAATTTTTCCAACCGGATCGTCATTGCCATAGAGCTTTTTAGCAAACTCATCGGTAATAATGGCTTTGCCAATTTCAAGAACTGAAGCACTGTTTCCGGCAATCCAGTTTACCTCGAAGAAATTAAAAAAGGACGAATCAATAAATGTAATTCCGTTTTCACTGAACGCTTTATGATCGGTAAAAATATTGCAATATGCCGGGCAGTAAATCTGGCTTACATCCTGTATACCCGGAACATTTTCACGCAACTTTTTATGCAAGGGATAGGGAGGGCTAATATCAAAAGTTTGAAAATTTCCTCTTTTCGTTTCCACAACAATCCGGTATTTATCATCCGCCTGTTTTTGGTAATTATCGAACGAAATCTCGTTCATTATTAATAAATAGATTATAATTACCAGCGTTAGCGCGATGGAAAACCCTAGTATATTAATGATAGAGAAACTTTTATTTCTCCATAATATTCGTATTGCAACTTTAAATTTATTCATAAATAGTATTTTTTACGTTGCAATATAACCAAGTTGTATGCCAGCTTTTATAATGAGCTTATAATGAGAAGTGTAAAGAGAATGAATGAAATTGTAAAGGTTTGCAACTGTTCCGGATTGAAACGGTTCGGTGTTCCTTTCTGAAACAAAAAATCCGGTTTTAAAACCGGATTTTATTCGAAGAAAAATGTTTTTAAATTTCCCATTCAAAACCATCTTTGGTATCTTTAATTATGACTCCTTTATTTGTAAGCGCATCACGGATTTTATCGGATGTGGCAAAATCTTTATTTTTTTTGGCTTCTAAACGGATATTTAAAATCAGATCAATCAGTTCGGAACTTAGATTATTGTTTCCTGTTTCAGCCTGATCGTCACGTAATCCTAACACATCAAAAACAAAAACCGTATAGATTGACTTTAGCTTTTCCAGGTCAGCCTGATTGATTTTTTCTTTTCCATCGTTTATAGAGTTGATGATACGCACAGCATCGAATAAATGCGAAATTAGAATCGGACTGTTCAGGTCGTCGTTCATGGCGGCATAACAATTTTTTTCCAACTCATCCAGGTTTACTGTCGATTCGTTTGCGGCTTTTAGCTTATTCAATGTGGTATTGGCTTTTATTAATCTTTCAAAGCCTTTTTCGGCAGCTTGCAGGGCTTCGTTCGAAAAGTCAACCGTACTGCGGTAATGTGCCTGTAAAATAAAAAAACGAACTGTCATCGGACTGTATGCTTTTTCTAAAAACTCATGCGTTCCGCTAAAGAATTCATCCAGCGTAATAAAGTTACCCAATGATTTACCCATTTTTTGTCCGTTGATGGTAATCATATTATTGTGCATCCAGTATTTTACCGATTCCTTCCCGTTGGCGGCAGTTGATTGTGCAATTTCACATTCGTGATGAGGAAACAATAAATCCATTCCGCCACCATGAATATCAAACTGCTCACCCAAATATTTTGTACTCATGGTAGAACATTCCAGGTGCCATCCCGGAAACCCAATGCTCCATTTCGAAGGCCATCGCATAATATGTTCCGGGGCTGCTTTTTTCCATAAAGCAAAGTCGAACGAATTTCTTTTTTCGTCCTGACCTTCCAAAGTGCGGGTGTTCGCTTGCAGGTCTTCAATTTTACGGCCCGAGAGTTTCCCGTAATTATTGTTTTGGTTGTATTTTTCAACATCAAAATAAACAGAACCATTTACTTCGTAAGCGAAACCACTTTCGAAAATCTGATCAATCATCATTTGTTGTTCAATGATATGGCCCGAAGCTCTTGGTTCGATGCTGGGGCGAAGTACATTCAGAGCTTCCATGTTTTTATGGTAACGATCGGTAAAAAATTCAACCACTTCCATGGGTTCCAGCTGCTCCAGACGGGCTTTTTTTGCAATTTTATCTTCACCTTCGTCGGCATCATTTTCAAGGTGTCCAACATCGGTTATGTTACGCACATAACGCACTTTATAATCCAGGTGCTGAAGGTATCTGTATAATAAATCGAATGTTATGGCCGGACGAGCGTGTCCCAAATGCGCATCGCCATAAACAGTAGGCCCGCAAACGTATAATCCCACATGCGGGAAATTTATAGGCTCAAATTTTTCTTTCTTTCTCGATAAGGTATTGTAAATGTGTAAATTATTATCCATTCTTAATCCAATTTTAAACAAAACGCAAAGTTACTAATTATATTCAAAATAAACGCTTTGCTTATTTTACTTTGTTGCTTTCTAAAAACGCTGAAGCTGATTCATATCCAATATCAAAAATTTCTTGTGCCTTTTCCAGTTTTAATAAACTATATTTCGCTAAATCTTTTGGTTCGATTAAAAAATCGCATTTCTTTTTATTTTCGTTAACACTTTTACCAATGGCCAGATGAAACGATCGTTCGGCGATGTTGATAAAACTATCCAGGTCGTTTTCTTCCGATAAAGGCGTTACATTAGAACCGATCAGTATTTTGCACTTTTTCCGAATGGGTTCAACCGGCAGATTATCAAAAAGTCCGCCATCTACAAAAATTTTATCATTAATCTTGTGTGGCTTAAATAATACCGGAATGCTCGCCGAAGCAACTACTTTGTCAATGATGCTCCCTTCGTGAAAATACTCTACGATTCCATCGTTTAAGTTCGAAGCTGCGATGTAAAGTGGAATTTTAAGTTCATCAAAAGATTTCGCTTTTATATGTTCTTTCAGGATTTTAATAACTTTTTCCATCGACACAAAACCTTGCTTGGGAACAGTAAAAGTGGCAAACTTAAAAATACTGGTCTGATTAAATACTTTGAATATTTCATCCGGCTTATAACCATCGGCATAAAATACGCCGGCTAATGCTCCTGCACTCACACCGGCAATTACATCAGGGTAAATATCTTTTTCGTTTAAGGCTTTTAATACACCTAAATGTGCAATTCCGCGAACGCCACCGCCACTTAACGATAATCCAATTTTTCCGGAACCTGACTTATTAAACTTGGAGTAAAGAGACGATAATAAATTCATGTTTTTAGTTATTAATTTGACTTTGAGTGAAAAGATATAAAATCTAATGATGAGTTTTTCGTGAAACTTCACTAATTTTGAAAACGCTTATCAAAGATATAAAATATATAGTTATGAGTACAACCAGGCAGAATAAAATAGAAAGATTGATCCAACGAGATTTGGGTGATATTTTTCAAAAAGGAACGACTACATTATTTAAGGGGAAAATGGTTACTGTAACAAAAGTGAGAATATCTCCCGATTTGTCGGTGGCACGGGTATATTTAAGCCTGTTTCCGGTAGATGATAAAAAAGAGTTTATCGATTATATTAATAGTTTAGAGGGTCAGATAAGATACGATTTGGGTAAAAAGGTTAGGCACCAGTTAAGAAAAATACCGGCTTTATCTTTTTTTGTAGACGACTCACTGGATTATATCGAGAAGTTAGATAATTTATTAAAGTAATTAATAACTAATAGCTAAAAGCTAATAGCCAAATGCTTAAAATATAATGCAATACGATCCCATAAAAAGAAGTTTAGGAGAAGTTTTTAATAAAAAGCCGGTTTTGCGAAAATTGTTTTATCGTTTGCTCGATTTATTGTTGCTTAGAACATGGCATATTAAAAAGGCCATTCGAAAATGGAAAAGATCCGCAAACGACAACATGAATGTGTTAGATGCCGGATCAGGCTTTGGACAGTATTCATACTACTTGTCAAAGCAGTCGGAAAGCTGGAAAATATTAGGTGTTGATGTAAAAGAAGAGCAGATAGAAGATTGTAATCGGTTTTTTTCTCAAATCGGAAAATCGGAGCAGGTAAAGTTTGAGTATGCAGATTTAACAAAATACGAAAAACAGGAAGCTTTTGATCTTATTTTAAGCGTGGATGTAATGGAGCATATTCTGGAAGATGTTGAAGTATTTAAAAATTTTCATAAATCGTTGAAAGAAAACGGTATGGTGCTAATCTCGACACCTTCTGACCAGGGAGGCTCTGATGTGCACGACGAAGACGACCATTCATTTATCGATGAACACGTGCGCGATGGATACAATATACAGGAAATTGAAGATAAGCTAAAAAGTGCCGGTTTCTCAAAAGTAGATGCAGCTTATTCTTATGGCTGGCCCGGGAAAATTTCATGGAAACTTTCGATGAAATATCCGATCTTAATGTTAAATGCAACAAAACTGTTTTTTATATTTTTGCCGGTTTATTATATCATAACATATCCTTTTTCGTTTATATTAAATTACCTGGATGTAAATCTGAAGCATAAAACAGGAACCGGATTAATTGTAAAAGCATATAAATAAATTGAATTTCCCATTTTACATATCAAAACGCTACTTAATTGCAAAAAAATCAAGCAATGCGGTTAATATCATTACGCTAATTTCTATTGTTGGTGTTATGGTGGGTACTGCTGGGTTAATAATTGTTTTATCTGTATTTAATGGCCTGGACAGCTTGCTGAAATCAATGAATGATTCTTTTGATCCGGATTTAAAAATTACACCAACAACAGGTAAGGTTTTTAAAATGGACGATCCGCATATTAGTGAACTTAGAAAACATCCTTCCATATTAGCTCTTGCCGAAACCCTTGAAGAAACTGCCTTATTAAAATATGATGATCAGCAGTATATTGCAAAGGTAAAAGGAGTTAGTGACAACTTCACAGATGTTTCGGGTGTTGATACTATGCTCATGTTTGGTGAGTTTATTCTGGAACATAATGGTCAGCCGTATGCCGTTGTAGGGCAGGGTGTAGCCCATTTTTTATCCTTAAATATAAATTACATCGATCCCATTGTAATTTATGTTCCCAAACGCGATGCGAACATATCAATGAATCCGCAACAGGCGTTTAATCGAAACTATATTTTTCCATCGGCCGTTTTTAGTATACAACAGGAATTCGATTTGAATTACATTCTGGTACCATTGAACTATGCCCGAAAACTATTCGATTACCCCAGAGAGTTAAGTGCCATAGAATTAATAATTAATAAGGATTATAATATTGATGCTGTGCAAGAGGAGCTAATCCAAATTCTCGGTAGTAATTTTCAGGTTAAGAACCGTTATCAGCAGCACGAAGCCTTTTACAAAATAATGAAATCAGAAAAATTCTATATTTATCTGATTTTAACTTTTATATTAATTATTGCATCTTTCAATATCATTGGATCGTTAACCATGCTTATTATTGATAAGAAAGAAGACATTGCCACTTTTCGAAGTTTAGGAGCAAATTTAAAAACCATCCGGAGTATTTTTTTACTAGAAGGCTGGCTGATTACCGTAATAGGAGCCATTGTCGGATTAATAATCGGAGCTATTATTTGTTGGATACAAATTCGATTTGGTTTGGTACGTCTGCAAGGCTCTGCTTCCTTTATTATCGACGCCTATCCGGTTAAATTACTATGGAAAGATATTTTCACGGTATTCATAACGGTTATTAGCATAGGCTATGTGGCTTCGTGGTATCCGGTGCGATACATTACCAAACGCTTTGTTATTCAAGAGCTTGAGAGCGTATAATTTCCAGAAACAAGAACATCGCTTTGTTAAGTTATTAACAAATAGCTTCTATGCCAATAAATCTATTTTAGGTGATGTTAATAAAAAATAGTGCTTAAAACGCTCTGTGAGTAATATTTTTGAAACATAAAACCAATCTAACCGTAAAAATTTATTAACATTGCAATTACTTTATTAACAATTGGCCAAAAAATTTAAGCTCATGTCACATAATATGAGATATTTCATTTATATACTGATTGCCGGACTTCTTTCGGTAATGTCAGTAAATAGCGCATTTTCGCAAAACAGATACTGGGTAAATGGTAGTGGATCGTGGGATGATCCTTCACATTGGGCGTTGGTTTCGGGCGGTGAACCCGAAGCACCTGTTCCAACTTCAGAAGATAATGTTATTTTCGATCAGAACTCCTTTACATCAAATAATCAGGTTGTTTTATTAAAAGATAAAGCCGTTTGTAAAGATTTTAACTGGAATGTGGAAAACTACAAGCCAACTTTAAAGAGCAAATCTTTTCTTTTTAAATCGAGTACCAAAGCAAATCTTCAGGTGCACGGTTCTTTAAATATAAATGACAATATTTTAAATGAATTTTATGGTGATATTGTTTTAAAATCTCCAAATGAAAAAATAATTGATGTAAGCTCTGAATTGAAATCAGACCTAATTCTCGATTCCGAGCATGGAAAATATCTTTTAAAATCGGATTTGGAATCATCATCAAATATTATTATACGTGAAGGAAAATTCTATACAAATGATAACAATATTCTGTGCGATGAATTTATTGGTAGCGGAAATAAAGAAAGAACCGTTGACTTTGGGAATTCTGTCATTACAGTAAATGCTTGGGATTTTGAAGAAACAGATAATATAAATTATTTATATAAAGATTTTAATATAATATTAAAATCGAATAATTATAAGCGGAATTTAAAAACAGGATATTTGCCTGTAAATGTTTCGAGTACCTTAAAAACAAAGGGGCCATTTGTTGTTCACCTTCCTTTTACAGTTGTAGATGCAACTTGTTCTGACAGAAGCGACGGTAGCATAACAATGTCGGTAACGGGTGGTATCAAGCCTTATACTTATTCAATTAGAAATAACCGGACTTTAGCAACATTAACCAAAACAACAAGCGATACAATATGGACTTTTAGTGGACTGAGTGCAGATGAGTATTACGCAAAAGTGGAAAGCGGAAGCGGTGTGTATGGTGCGGATTATGAAGTTGGATCTCCACCTCCATTTCTTCCAAATTCAATTCTTATTAACCAGGGTTTATCATGTTACGATAGTGAGGATGCTATACTTGAAGCAGATCCATCTGGTGGTACACCGCCATATTCATATCAGTGGCAAAAAGATGATGGTGGCTGGGTTGATATTCCGGGTGCTACCAATAAAATTTTAAGTGGCATTGGTCAGGGCACTTATCAGGTTGTAATTACAGATCAAAATGCTTGTGGTTCTGGTGGTAATGTAACTGCACAAAAAATATTTAAAAAGCTTTTTGAACCATCTTATATTCCGGATTCAATAACAATAACAAGTGTCGACGTTGAAATGCCATGTGCAGGAGCAAACGATGGTACTATTCAGATTAATGCTTCTGGTGGTACCGGTGATCTTGATTATTCATTAGATCCAGCAGGTGTTGCTGGATACCAGGACGGCAATTTATTTACAGGCCTGGGCCCAGGTGTTTATGGCATTTGGGTTATGGATGTAAATGGATGTAAAAAGCAAAATCCGGATGAAACCTTAACCGAATTAGCTAATCCTACTGCAAATATCGATCCGGTAGGTCCGGTTGATTTATGTCCGGGTGAACCACAAGCGTTGGACGGAAATGCTTCGCATGGCGATGGTACATCATTTACTTCTCACTTATGGACCGGATCCGGAGACACCTATCTGGATGACACAGGAATTGAAACTCCCTTATTTACAAGCTCTGATGTGGGAAGCTATAATTTAACCTATACTGTAACCGATAACAATGGCTGCCAGGGCTCCGATGTGGTTACTATTAACGTGGACGATACCGATGCACCAATTCCAGTATGTCAGAATATTACTGTTTATCTTGATGCTACAGGAAATATTACAATTACTGGTGAACAGGTGGATAATGGTTCAACAGATAACTGTTCCGATCCGGGTGATTTGGTTTTTAATGTTGTGCCTAATTCATTTGATTGTTCTGATATTGGTCCCAATGCAGTAACATTAACAGTTACTGATGAGCTGGGAAATTCAGATAATTGTGCAGCTAACGTAACCGTTTTAGATAATCTAGCACCAACGGCTGTATGTCAGAATATTACGATTC
>CAYVEW010000019.1:0-19999 GCA_964450375.1 uncultured Bacteroidales bacterium | reverse complement strand
CAGTTTGCCAGGATATTACAGTACAATTAGATGCATCGGGAAGTGTTACCATTACTCCTGCTGACATAGACAATGGCAGTTCCGACAACTGTTCGGATTTTACTTTATCCTTAGATCAAACAACTTTTACCTGTGCCGACATAGGAGCCAATTTGGTAACTTTAACCATAGATGATCAACATGGCCAAACCGATAATTGTACAGCAACGGTAACCGTAGAAGATAATCTAGCACCAACAGCTGTTTGTCAGAATGTTACGGTTTATTTAGATGCTACTGGTAATGTTTCTATTACTCCAGCCGATGTTGATAATGGCAGTTCAGATAATTGTTCAGATTTTACTTTATCCTTAGATCAAACTAATTTTACCTGTGCTGATATAGGCGATAATTTAGTAACCTTAACCATCGATGACCAGCATGGCCAAACCGATAATTGTACGGCCACGGTAACCGTTTTAGATAATCTAGCACCAACGGCTGTATGTCAGAATATTACGATTCAGCTGGATGCTACAGGCAATGCAAGTATCGTTGGAGCTGATTTAGATGGAGGATCAACCGACAACTGCACAGCTCCAGGTAACCTGGTTTTCAGTGCATCACCAAATACTTTCGATTGTAGTGATATAGGAGCCAATACAGTAACTTTAACAGTAACCGACGAATCAGGTAATTCATCGAATTGCACAGCAACGGTAACCATAGAAGATAATATTTCACCAACAGCAGTTTGCCAGGATATTACAGTACAATTAGATGCATCGGGAAGTGTTACCATTACGGGATCAGATATTGATGGTGGCTCAAGTGATAATTGTACAACATCAGGAAACTTAACATTAACAGCTACTCCAAATACTTTCGACTGTTCAGATATAGGGCCCAATGCGGTAACACTTACTGTAACCGATGATCAGGGAAATACAGCAAATTGCATTGCTACAGTTACAGTAGAAGATAATATAGCACCAACAATTACATGCCCTGCTGATGTATCTGTTGAACAGGATGGTGGATGTGATGCTGTGGTTAATGGAATAGCTCCAGTCACAGATGACAATTGTGGCATTGTATTGCAAACCTGGACCATGTCAGGTGCCACAATTAACAGTTCACCAGTGGCAGGAATTAATGATGCTTCTGGAGAAACATTTGAAATAGGTGTAACCACAGTCGAATACTACATCGAAGATGCTTCAGGCAACTCAGCAACATGTTCGTTTACAGTAGAAGTTTATGATGTGGTTTATGGTGGTTTAATTGATGCTGATCAAACGGTATGTTATAATACAACTCCATGGCCATTTACGAACGAGGCTTCAGCTGCGGTTTGCGGTGGATTTACATACCAATGGCAAATGAAATCCGGTACAGGAGCCTGGGCAGATATTTCGGGAGCTACGAATGAAACCTACACAGAACTAAACCCATTAACAGAAATAACTTATTATAACCGAAAAGCAATATCTACATTGGGATTTGGAACAGCTTATTCTGATACCATTGTAATGACCATTCAGCCAGAACCAATTGCTAATGCTGGCGAAGATATTACCTTATGTTATGGCGAATCCTACCAAATACCAGACGCTGATACCACGAATGCAAGTAGTGTGTACTGGGAAATTTTAACCGGTAATGGAACATTTAATCCGGTGTTGGCTAATACAATTGATCCGGAATATATTCCTGATGCAACCGACGGAGGTACTATCGTTGAACTTGTTTTACACGCAGTTGGAATTGGCCCTTGCGGAGAAAGTACTGATACAATTAGACTTAATTATTTGAATGAACTGTTAGTTGCTATCGGAAAGCCTTCACCATTTCCAATCGACTCAACTTCTACTGAAATAGACGTTTATTTTAAAATTTCTAATCATCGTTATGCGAGTTTACTCGGACTTTACCTGGTATCACCACTGGATTCTATTGTAGAGTTGAAACCTTATTGTACGAATATTGGCTCTATAACTCCAACACAAAACCTTACCGTAGAATTTAATAACGATCCACTGGGTACATCAGGATTATCAGAAATTTCTGCCTGTGCACCGATCGACGGACAGTATTTATTTTCGGGAGACTGGAAAAAGAAATTACATGGCCAGGACCCAGCCAATGGAAGCTGGAGAGTTATGATTAAAGACACCCTAAATTTTGGTGCGCCAGGAATACTAGAAGAAGCTACAATAACTTTCTCTGATTTTAACTACGAAGGTACTTATGAATCCGTTCTTTATGCTGATTCAAGTATCAATTTAGGTATTAACGGACATCCCGGATCGGGTCCTGCTACTATAACAGAATATGCACTGCCAATAACCGGCTTAACAACATCTTGTTTTGGTGTTTGCGATGCAACAGCAGTTGCTACTGCATCTGGTGGCCAGGCTCCGTACTTAACCTATGAATGGAGCACAAGCAGCGACTTTTCATCCATATATGCAACCGGAGATACCGTTGATCTGTGTGCTGGTAAATTCTACGTTCGCGTAATCGACTCCAATGGTTGTATGGCCATGGATTCTGTTTTGGTAGGCGAACCACCGGAAATAGTAATTACCAGCGATTCAGTCATCCATAATCAATGTAATGGAAGTGCTGATGGTAAAGTGGTATTAGAATTTAGCGGAGGAACAGGTATGTTGCAGTACACTTACAATGGAACCGACTGGTACAATAGCGGCGATACCATTGCAAATTTGGCTGCTGCAACCTACACATTTACTATACAAGATATTTCGGGTTGTACAAAAGATACGGTAATTACCATTAATGAACCATTACCGATCGATGTAATCACTAATGTTACCGGAATCAGCTGTTATGGACAGGCCGATGCATCCATTGAAATTATAGCAACCGGAGGTACGCCTGGTATAGTTACTCCATATCAATATTCGATTGATAGTGCAGATACATGGCATACCAATAATGTATTTACGCCTTTAGATGAGGGCAGATATATTATTGTAGTACAAGACAGTTTGGGTTGTCTGGTTTATGGAGATACCATCGATCTGGTTAATCCTGCACCAATCGCAATCGATTCGGTGAAAGCAACAGCCATTACCTGTAATGGTAACGGGGCAGATGGTACGATTACGGTTTATGCTACCGGTGGAACAGGAACCTTACAATACTCATTAGATAAAACAAATTACCAGACATCAAATGTATTTACTGATTTAATTCCTGGTACATATTCTGTTTATGTTACGGATGATTGCAATATTGATTCATTAATTGATGCAGCCGTAGTTTCGGATGTAGTGCCGGTGGAAATCAGCGTGGTGGACATAACCGATGTAAATACATGTTATGGTGATAACACCGGACAAATAGCAATAACTGCTATTGGCGGCTCTGGTGTTTACGAATATTCTATAAATGGCGGTGCCGATTATCAACCTGAGGATACCTTCAAGTTTTTATCAGCAAGATCCTATACACTTACCGTTCGCGATGATGATGGATGCTTAAGCCAGGATAGTGTAGTAACAGTTAATGAACCTGCAGAGTTATTAATTACAAATGTAAATGTTACCCACGCATCGGAATGTAATGCAAACACAAATACAGGAATTATTGAGATTGTTGCCACCGGTGGAACGGTTGCTACATCATATACGTATTCTATTACCGGATATACACCACAACAATCTCCAACCTTCTCTGGTTTGGACTTAGGGGATTATACAGTAACTGTTGAAGATGATAATGGTTGTCAGGCGACTCTGGACACCTCAATCGTCTTGTTAGAAGCAATGACCATTGCATTAAATCCGGTAGATATCACCTGTAATGGACAAGATGATGGTAGCATAACAGTTGATGTTACAAATGGAAAGCTTCCATATACAAGTTTCGAGTGGACAGGACCAAATGGATTTACATCGTCAGCCTTAAGCATTAGCAATCTGGAACCAGGTACTTATACAGTTACGGTAACCGATGGTAATACACCAACACCTTGTGTTGACGAAGCATCCGTTGAGATTATGGAACCTGAAATATTACAAGCCGATATTACGGTTAAAGATAAGTTCTGTATAGCAAGTGATCCGATTGATCCTGTTTTAGCTCAGGGAGCTATTAATGCGGATGGCTTGGGAGGAACACCAACCTATAATTATAGTTGGGCTGGTCCTTCCGGATTTACTTCTTCATCGGATTATTTAACAAACTTAGATCCCGGAGTATATACTTTAACATTAACCGATGTAAATGGATGTACCTTTACAAAGGATACCACAGTTCAAAGTAGCGACGAGTTCGACTTAAGCGCATTAGATATTAGTATTGAAGATCCAAGTGTTTGTTGGAATCAAGAAATAAATTTAATCGCTAGCTTTACAGGGTTTGCTGACACTATTTATTATCAAATATCTCAAAATATTGGAGGTTTTTGGGAAGCATTCCAAATGAAAGCCATAGTAATTAACAATCCTGCTCAGGTAACACAATACATTCAGGGAGATGCCAGAATTGAAACCGTAAGAATAGAAAACGATTATTGTAAAGAATCAATTACAACGAATCTGAATATCGATTTCTTCCCAAGCTTTAATCTGGATATCTTAGATTATGACAACAGGCCGGCTGACGATACCCTGGAAATAAAAGGAGCTACGCAGGGCGAGCTTACTGCAATGGTTAGCGATGAAACTGGATTAAGCTTCGACTGGTCGCCAAGTGAGTGGTTGTCTTCTCCTGGTTCAAAAACAACCATAGTTAAACCCGACGATTCGGGCATATTTACGGTTGTTGTTACTTCGGATGATGGCTGTGTCGATTCTTCGTCTATCTATGTGCTTTATATACCTGCAATTAAACCACAAAAAGGATTCTCACCCAATGGCGATGGTGTAAACGATTATTGGTCAATTAAGTACATCGATCGATTTGTTCTAAACGAAGTAGTAGTATTTAACAGGTGGGGAGTAAAAGTGTATGAACAAAAAGGCTATAATAACGATGATCCGGATAGAAGATGGGATGGAACATCGAAGAGTGGAAAAGAACTGGCCAGTGGAACGTATTATTATGTGATAAAATTAAATGATCAGGAATTTGCTCCAATAACAGGGCCGATTACCATAGTTAGATAATTATAAACAGAGCCATGATAAAAATGATGACATATACGAAAAAAAATATTGCGAAATTAACAAGATCGTGGATGCCATATTTAGATTCATGTGGCGGGCTGTCGGCTTATTTGGCAGAACAAATAAAAGCAAAATTATAAACAGATGAAAACATTAAAATATATACTGGGAGGAGTTTTTCTTTTGTTTCTTACAATATCGTTAAGAGCACAACAGGCTCCATCGTACACGCAATACATGTTTAATGATTATCTGATTAATCCTGGCATTGCGGGTGCCTTTAATAATTTTCAGGTAAGAGCCAATTCCAGAATCCAGTGGATGGGTATTACCGATGCTCCCCGTACAATGGGTATTATGGGATACGGGCCTTTTAAAGAAAAAGATATGGGCTACGGAGGGTATATCTGGAGCGATATTACAGGGCCCGAAAGTCGCTTAGCAATGGGCGGAACCTATGCATACAATATGGCAATAAATGATGTGATGCGTATTTCGGGAGGATTAACCGTTGGCTTTATGCAATATAAACTCGATGGAACTTATTTAAACAGTGGTTACGAAGGGGTTGAAGATCAGGCGATGCCAAACGCAGTTGAGTCTAAATTTATGCCTGATGCAAGTTTGGGATTTTATTTGTATTCAACACAATTTTTCGCGGGCTTATCGATTCACCAGTTATTAGGGAATAAATACAGCTTTTCGGAAGGAACTGATACCATTACCGGAATTAGCAGATTGAAACAACACATTTATTTATCGGGAGGTATTAACCTTATTCTAAATCGCGATTGGGCTTTGCGTCCAACTGCTTTGATAAAATATACCAGTCCGGGCCAGATACAGGCAGAGCTTAGTGTAATTACTTTTTATCAGCGAATGGTTTGGGGTGGTTTGGCTTATCGCATGGGAGCTTCAGGGTATTTTTCGAGCGATGCCATTTCTATTCTCGCCGGGTATAATTACGAAAACAAATTATACATTGGCTTATCATACGATATTACGCTTTCTGATTTAAGGAGATATTCCAGCGGTACAATTGAAGTAATGATCGGATACGCTTTTAATAAAATAAAATAAATTCAATTTGTATCTTTACAACCGGTATTTAGTGCCGGTTTTTTATTTTACTACTTTAGCCAAAAAAAGATGAAGAAATATCTGGTTTTCGTACTAACTGTTTTTATAGTTGCCTGTTCGTTTAACAAAACACCTGATTACGTTATACCACAAGACGATATGGTTGATATTATTGTGGATATTCATTTAATGGATGGATTAATGTCGGTTCGTAGCATTCAAGATGAATTAACACAGGCAGATACGTCTAATTATTACGATCTTATTTTTGAAAAACATGGTTATAGCAGAGCCGATTTTGATACTTCGGTATTTTATTATGGTAAGAATATTAATAAGTATGATAAAATTTACGAAGAAGTGCTGAATGAGCTTACCTCTATCGACGCAGATATTAAAGAACAAAACAGGCTGAAAGAAGACATTAGACAATGATTCATGCGAAGGTTATCGGCAAACTATATATTTACTACAAAGCAAAATCCTTTAAAAAACGGTATTGTTGAATTGAGTGATTCCGGTACGGTTTTAAATGTAATCGATACCAAAGGCCAGCTTGCAGAATCGAGAAATCTCGAATTTTATAATGGAGTAATCGTTCCGGGATTTGTAAACACCCATTGCCATCTGGAGCTTTCCGACTTAAAAGGTAAAATTGAACAGGGGAAAGGCCTTCCTGATTTTATCGAAAGTGTTTTTTATTATAAACGAAGCAAAAAAACAACAGATACCCACAAAGCAATTGACCTGCAGGACTTTTTAATGCAGAAAAACGGTATTGTTGCAGTGGGTGATATTTGCAATACCACCGACACCATCGAAACAAAAAAGAAGAGTAAAATCTATTATCATACCTTTGTCGAAGCAATGGGGCTCGAAAACAGAGCCGATGAAATAATAAAGAAAAATCTGGAATTAAAACAAAGATTTATTCATAATAAGCTGCCTGCTTCCATCGTATATCATGCTCCCTATTCTGTTTCAAAAGATTTATTTCAAAAAATAACCGAGCTGGCCATATCCGATCAGTCTGTTTTAAGCATCCACAATCAGGAAAGCGATTCCGAAAACGAAATGTTCATTTCTGCAACCGGACATCTGATGGGCAAATTAAAATCTTTAGGAATTAATTTAAATCATTGGTCGAAAACGAAAAAAAACTCATTGCAATCCATATTGGAATATCTGCCAAAGGAAAACCACATTCTTTTGGTTCATAATACTTATTCTTCAGAAGATGATTTGCAAATGGCAAGTGCTTATTTCAAGAACTTATTTTGGTGTTTGTGTCCATCATCAAACAGGTATATCGAAAACAGGCTGCCGGCAATTGATTTATTTACAAAGTATAGCGATCGGGTTACGCTTGGAACCGACAGTTTGGCTTCCAATTATTCCTTATCAATTTTAGAAGAAATGAAACTGATCCAGAAAGAATTCAGCCAAATTGCATTTAATGAACTCTTACAATGGGCAACAATGAATGGAGCCAAAGCTCTAAAAATTGATCAGCAATATGGTAGTATCGAAAAGGGAAAAGCTCCGGGTGTAAACTTAATTAGTCATTTCGATTTTAAGAATATGAAACTGACACCGGAAAGCGAAGTAAAAACTTTGATTTAACTTACTCCACTCTTCTTTAGAAATTCAACAGCATCCTTATCATATTTTAAAATGTGCTCGTCAAACCAATCTTCCAGATAGTTATATAAATCCAGGCAAATATTTTCCTTTTTGTTTTCCAGATCTTTCTGGAACTGAATAATTTTATCGATAAAGTGGTTATGTGCAATTTTGTGTTGATCGAAATTCGGGTATTTACAATCCTTAAAATAAATTTCTTCTTTTATAAAATAATGATCGATTAAGTAAGCAATTTGAAAAAATATTCTGGAAGCATCTTTTTTACACGAATTTGTATTTACAATCACCTTAAGTTCATTAATTATCTCCAGAAACTTTTTATGTTGTTCATCAATCACAGAAATGTTTACGGTGTACTCATCTTTCCATTGATAAGGTTCCGGGTTTACGATATATGCCATAACTTAAAGTTAATTATTAATCTTACAAATTTAACCCGGTAAAACTTAAATAAAATGATAATTATCATTAAATCAGCATGCTATTGATTTTAAACGACATTGTTTTCAGATTTATTTACCCGGTATTGCTCATACAATTCATGAATAATGCTGTTGACACAGGAAAAATCAAAGGTTTGACTATAATAAATATTTGATTTTTAACAGTCGGGGTTAAATCATTAATTAAATCTTTTATACTTTTGATTGATTAAAGTGATGAACAGCAAAAAGAAAATATTAGTTTGCCCTTTAAACTGGGGGTTAGGCCATGCAACCCGGATGGTTCCGATTATACATCTATTATTAAAACATCAGTTTGATGTTTGCCTGGCTGCCAGCAAAGAATCAAAAGAATACTTAACACGCGAATTTCCTGATCTTTTCATTATTGATTTTCCTGGTTATACCGTAAGATATTCAAAACAGAATTCACAGATTCTTCAAATGGCCATGCTTCTGCCACGAATAATTTTCTGGACATTGAAAGAACATGTACTGTTAAGAAAAATCATTAAGAAAAATCGAATTGATATAATACTTTCCGATCATCGCTTTGGATTGTGGAACAAGCGCGTGTATAGTATTTTTGTTAGCCATCAGCAAAAAGTAAAATTTCCGTCAGTTTTTAAATATTGCGAATTTGTTTATACCGGCTTGCTTCGGTTCGTTTTAAAACGATACGACGAATGTTGGGTGCCCGATTTTAAAGGAGAGAATAACTTATCGGGTGAACTATCACATGGGGTTTTTTCAATGGATCATATTTATTATATTGGCCCACTATCAAGGTTTAGTTTATATCAACTAATAGATAAGCCAAAAGAATTCGATGTGCTTTTTATTTTGTCGGGGCCCGAGCCGCAACGCACCGTGTTTGAGCAAATTATACAACAACAAGCCCAAAAAACCAATTTGAAACTTGCTTTGGTTAGAGGTACCAACCGAATATTGGGAAAAGCATATCCATTTCCGGTTTACGATATGGTAAATACCCATACATTATTCGATCTCATCAATAAAACAGAAATTATTATTTGCCGCTCGGGATACAGTTCTGTAATGGATTTAATAAGCTTAAAAAAGCGGGCTGTTCTGGTTCCAACACCCGGCCAGACTGAGCAGGAATACCTTGCAGATTATCTAAAGGAAAAAGAATTGTTTTATGCTGTAAGTCAGCAGCATTTTGATTTAGAGTGTGCTGTCGAAAAATGTTTCAAGAAACCGGAACTTGAGAATTCAGAAGAACAGGAAAATAGTTTAATCGAACGTATAAAAATGTTATATAAACAGAACCATTAATGCCACAGCCATTCCCAATAGCCAACCACTGTAAATTTGGTAAGGTTTGTGTTTATTAAGTAATAGTCTCGAAAACCCTAATAAGCCAGATACAATTGCTACCGGAATAATAAAGTATTCTAAATTAACATTTAAATTAAACGAAACTGCAATTAAAGCCCCGAACAAACCTCCCAAACCTGCCATATGGGCACTTACTTTCCAGAAAAATGAAAGTATAAAAAGAGCGAAAACAGTTATTGCACCAATTAGTATAAATTTAGTAATGGTATTTGGTGCGCCTAAGCGAATCAGCAAATAATACGAAAAAGCATATAAAATACTGGTTACTGCAAAAGGAATTAATCGTTCTTTGGCATCATCCATCTGAACACTTTTTACCACTTTCTGAAAAATAAAAAAGGGCACAAAGGTAAGTGGTAAAACCGCGGTGCTGAAAAAAACAATGAGTAAAATAACTTTTTTTGCCTGATAAGGAATAAATTCCAACACCGAACCCGAATTAAATAAAATAATCATTCCAATGGTGGGCAATAAAATAGGGTGAAAAACAATTGAAAATACTTTAGCTAAAAATTTGCTCATCTTTATAGTTCTTTTCTTAATCGCGCAACTGGAATATTAAGCTGCTCGCGATATTTGGCTACTGTTCTGCGTGCAATCCGATAACCCTTTTCTTTCAGAATTTCAGTTAGTTTATCATCTGTTAAAGGTTTTTTCTTTTCTTCTGCATCGATACATTCCTTTAAAATAGATTTTATTTCGCGGGTAGAAACTTCTTCGCCCGAGTCTGTTTGTAAACCTTCGGAGAAAAAGTATTTTAATGGATAAATTCCAAAATGGGTTTGGATATATTTGCTGTTGGCAACCCGGGAAATAGTAGAGATATCAAGGCCTGTTTTTTCGGCAATATCTTTAAGAATCATTGGTTTAAGCAACGATTCATCACCATCTAAAAAATAATTGTACTGGTATTCGATAATGGCATTCATGGTTAACAATAAGGTATTTTGCCGTTGTTTAATGGCATCAATAAACCATTTTGCCGAATCCAGTTTTTGTTTTACAAAGCTGATTGCTTCCTTATCGCTTCGGGTTTTATCGCTTTTGCTTTTTTGCGAGTACGATTCAAGCATCTCGGTATAGGTATAGCTTAAGCGAAGCTCCGGAACGTTTTTTGAATTCAGCGAAAGCTGCAAATTACCTTCTTTATTGTCCAACACAAAATCCGGAACTAAGGTTTGTATCGCCCTTGATGAATCGGAGAAACCACTACCGGGCCTTGGATTTAGCTTAAGTATTTCTGTAATGGCTTCCTTTAGTTCTTCCTCTTCAATATTTAAACGGGTAATAATTTTATCGTAATGCTTTTTGGTGAACTCATCAAAATAATACTTGAGTATTTTTCTTGCTAATGCAACTACCGGAGTTGTTTGATCTTTATTTTCGATTTGCAATAAAAGGCACTCTTGCAAAGTGCGGGCTCCTACTCCAATGGGCTCAAGATCCTGCACGATGCGCAGCACTTCAAGCAATTCATCCTCGTCGGTTTCAATGTTTTGCGAAAAAGCCATGTCATTGGCAATGGCTTCCAGTTTTCTGCGAACATAGCCATCATCATCCAAATTACCGATTAAATACAAAGCCAGGACTTCTTCTTTTTCATTCAATTTACGTAATCCGATCTGATTGCGCAAATGCTCATGAAACGAGATCCCTACTGAAAAAGGAATATCATCTTTTTTATCATCTTTTGAATAGTTGTTGGCAGATAGTTTGTACGAAGGAATATCTTCGTCGTTAATATAATCTTCCAGCGAGAACTCGTCTACATCATTATCCAGATTATCTTCGGAGATTTCTTCTTCGTATTCTTCCTGAAATTCATCATCTTCTTTTCCTTCTTCGAGCACAGGATTTTCTTCTAACTCCTTTTTGATTCGTTGCTCCAGCTGAATAGTTGGTATTTCCAACAACTTGATCATCTGAATCTGTTGAGGAGAAAGCTTTTGTAATAGTTTCTGTTGTAAACTTTGTTTTAACATTTCCTGTGCAAATCTTAATGCTTAAATGTAATTAAAATTCTGCATTTTTTGGTGTTCTTGGGAACGGAATTACATCACGTATGTTGGTCATTCCTGTAACAAATAGCATAAGTCGTTCGAATCCTAATCCAAATCCACTGTGCGGAACGGTACCAAATTTTCTGGTTTCCAGATACCACCACATGTCTTTTTCGGGTATGCCCATTTCGTGGATTCTGTTTTCCAGCTTTTCGTAAACTTCTTCGCGCTGCGATCCGCCTATAATTTCACCAATTCGTGGAAATAATACATCCAGGGCACGAACCGTTTTTCCATCATCATTTTGTTTCATGTAAAATGCTTTGATTTCTTTCGGATAATCGGTTACCATTACCGGTTTCTTGTAATGCTTTTCTACCAAATAACGTTCGTGTTCCGATTGTAAATCAACACCCCATTTTACAGGAAATTCGAATTTCTGATCTGCTTTAAGTAGAATCTCAATTACCTGCGTGTAGCTAACACGTTCAAATTTATTGTCAACTACAAATTTTAATCTTTCGATTAATTCTTTATCGAACATCTGGTTTAAAAACTCCAGATCATCTTTACAATTTTCAAGAGCATACGAAACCAGGTACTTCAGAAAATCTTCGGCTAAATCCATGTCATCATGGATATCGTAGAAAGCCATTTCGGGTTCGATCATCCAGAATTCGGCTAAATGTCTTGGTGTATTTGAGTTTTCGGCTCTGAATGTAGGCCCGAAAGTATAAACATTCGACAATGCGGTTGCACCAAGTTCGGCTTCCAATTGTCCTGATACCGTTAAGTTCGTTTCTTTACCAAAGAAATCTTCCGAATAGTCAATCTTTCCATCTTCGGTTTTTGGCGGATTTGTAGGATCTAAAGTGGAAACGCGGAACATTTCGCCAGCGCCTTCTGCGTCCGATCCCGTAACAATCGGAGTATGTAAATAATAAAAATTACGGTCGTTAAAGTATTTGTGAATCGCAAATGCCATTGCGTGTCTGATTCGAAATATAGCACCAAAAGTATTTGTGCGGAATCTTAGGTGAGCGTTTTCTCTTAAAAACTCCATCGAATGGCCTTTTTTCTGCAATGGATAAGTTTCCGGATCGGCCGTACCATACAATTCAATTTCTTTGGCCTGAATTTCTACAGATTGTCCTTTACCCATAGATTTTACAAGCATTCCGGTTACACTAATACTTGCGCCTGTAGTTATGTTTTTAATTAAATTTTCATTAAAATTAGCTATATCAATTACCACTTGTATATTGTGTATTGTCGATCCATCATTTAAGGCAACAAATGCAACTTGTTTATTTCCTCTTTTGGTTCGCACCCAACCTTTTGCAACTACTTCCCGATCTACATCAGTCGATTGCAATAACTCTTTGATAAAGCTTCTTTTTAGTTCCATAATTTTAGTCAAATTTATAATCACACAAAAATAATATTTTTCACTCGATTACATACATATTCTGCGTTTTATATCTTGTATAAAAAAGAATTTCACTTGATTTTCGTCTTAAAAATTCGTATATTATTAAAAAATTGATTTCTCACATTGCTTTATCCATATGTTCGTGAAGCAATGTATTCGAATTAGTTCCTAAACCGATAAAATTAAGAAATTATGGAAAAGTGGATCATCAACAACCGAATTTTCGATAGTCATGAGCAAAATAACAAAACGCAAATAGTGTTGCAGGATATTGTTGATGAGTTTGACCGGTTAATTCCTGGTGGCCCGGCTTTAGGTTTTAAACCTATCGAGTTAATAAACGACAATGTATCTGGCCCGACAATTTACCGGCCTTTAAAACAAGAGTCTTATAAATTAGGATTAAATGTATCCGACGTACATTATAATCAGATCGCTTTTCAATTTACCCAAGAATTATGCAGAATATATTGCGATCCACGCATAAATAATTGGTTTATTGAGTTGCTTTGCCATATTACGGCTTTATATGCTCTCGATTATTTAGGCCATAAATGGGAGGAAAATCCACCAAACGAAGAGCTCAACGACTATTGGTATAACTTCGATTCTTATAAAAGCAATCTCTTAGGGGCAGCCTTTAGTAAAGTAGATATGGTAAAATATCAGGTTGCCAATGAATGGGTTCAATACCAGGTAAATAAATTAAAGAAAAATGATCAGATTAATCGTGGCAAATTAATGATTATTGCTTATGAGTTGTTACCTATGTTTAAAGATTATCCGGAAAGTTGGAAAATATTGCCTTTGGTTGGAAGATCATCCGAACCAGCGCCACCAGAAGACATTAAAAATTTGGTGAGCCAACGAAAAACAGAACCAAATTTCGAAACCTTATTGAAATTACTTCCAGCCGGAATGGATGATTTTATTAATAAGTTTTATGATAAAATAGGAGCAAGAGAATATATTTAATTCATTGTCTGGTTATTATTTTTTATTAATTAAATAATTACTGTGATGGAAGATAAATTAATAACTATAGCGATTCATAATTATGCCAGAGCCGAAGTTCTGCGAAGCAAGCTCGAATCGGAAGGAGTAGAGTGCTATCTTAAAAATGTTAATTTAATTCACTCTTCCATTTCCGGAGGAGTTAAAGTAAGAGTGGCATCCAGAGACCTCGAAAAGGCTTTACGCATAGTTGAAAAAATGAGCGAACAGTTCCGCGACGAATATATGGACGAATTAAATGATTCATCGCGCGGAGTGCAACGAATATTAGTTCCAATTGATTTTAGTGATTATTCTGTAAATGCATGCCGTTATGCTATCGGTTTGGCTGAACGACTCAACGCGGAGATAAAATTAATGCACGTGTATTATAATCCGGTGGTAAACTCAATGCCACTGACTGATACCTATTATTATCAGGTAAATATGGACGAAGTAATACGCGAAATTGAAGTGCGGGCAAAAAGCAATATGGAGGAGTTCTATAGAGATTTGAAGGATAAAATAGAACAGGAGAAAATTGAGGGAGTTAAAATAGATTATGCTTTGGTTCGTGGTATTGCAAGTGAAGAGATTATTTTAGAAAGTGAAGCCTACAAGCCTGATGTAATTATTATTGGTACACGCGGACAGGGCGAGAAAGAGAATGATTTAATCGGTAGCGTAACGGCTAAAATTATTGAAGATACGAAGGTGCCGGTATTGGTAATTCCGGAAGATTCATTGTATCAGGGAATTGCAACAATTAATATTTTATATGCCACCAATTTTGACGATTCGGATTATAAGGCGATCCAGAAATTAATGAATATCATCTCGCCTTTTGATATCAGATTGTTTTGTGTACATATCGGGACCATCGATTCGAATGTGTGGGATAAAGTTAAAATGGATAGCTTAAAGGAAAAATTAAAAACGCAATATGCTGACTATGAAATTGAGTGTTCCATTATTGAGGAAGATGACTTTTTAAAAGGAATACAAGAACTAATTCGTGTGAAAAAAATCGATATTATTTCGTTGGTTACACATAAACGGAACCTGTTATCTAAGTTGTTAAATCCAAGTCTTGCGCGAAAAGTATTATTCCATACCAATATTCCATTTTTGGTATTTCACTCAGACAAATGAGAAGCAAGTGCTTCTGCAATAATTAAATCAACCTGAGTGGTAATTTTAATATTTTCACGATTACCCGGAACCAGGTTGATTTTTGTATTTAAGCTTTCCACAACACTGGCATCGTCGGTAAAGGATTCCTCTCCGGGTTGTTTATATGCTTCTAGAACTAATTTACACTCAAATGCTTGCGGAGTTTGTATAAGTTTAAATTTATTTCGATCCACCGGATGGTTCTCAAGGGAATCTACCTCGCGTATCGAATCAATGCTATCAATGTAAGGAACTGCATTTCCGTTGATCGATGCAATTTCAAAAACCGTATCGATGGTTAACTGACTTACCAAAGGCCGAACGCCATCGTGAATGGCAACAATCCCTTCGTTACCAATTTCCTGAAGCGCATTTTTTACTGAATGATAACGCGTTGAGCCACCTTCCACTACCTGATGTTTTATGGTAAAATGATATTCTTTGCAAAGTTCAATCCAATATTCAATCTGATTTTTAGGGAGTGCAATAATAATTTTAATTTCCGGGTCGTATTGGTAAAAATTACGAATGCTTCTCATGAGAATGATCTCATCCTTAATCTTTAAAAACTGTTTGGGAACAGATGTTTCCATCCTCTGACCCGAACCACCGGCTACTATTATTGCGTAACGTTTCATAATTTACAGGCTATTATGAATCAAAGTTATGAATTATTACAAGGATTAAAAAATAGTTACTTCCTTACGAAAGGGATTGGAAGAAATAGTTGAAATTTTATAAATCTGCCGCCGTATATAAATACCTTTTAATACTCCTTTTGGGTGTTTTTTCAAACTCTTCGGGGTATATTTTGATTTTAGCAACTTGCATATATTTTGCCAGCGATAGATTTACTTCTTTACGGTTTTCTTCCATAATTTCGATTAACCTTGTTTCGTTAATGTTATCCTCATTAACTAAATCAAGGTCGGGATAAACCAGCGCAATCAGTTTATGGTCTTTTTCAATTACAACCGATTCCTGGATGTACTCCAGATTATTTAGTTTGGCCTCAATCTCTTCGGGATAAATATTTTCTCCTGATGGTCCTAAGATTAAACTTTTATTTCTACCTTTTATATATACAAAGTTGTCTTTGTCGATTACTCCCAGGTCTCCTGTATGCAGCCAGCCATCTTTATCAATTGCTTTTTCGGTAGCTTCTACATTTTTATAATAACCATACATTACGTTTTCGCCACGTACCATTATTTCGCCAACTTCGTTGTATGGATCACTAGAGTCTATTTTAATTTCGAGTGTATCTACAAGTTTTCCTGATGAAGAGAACTGTGTCTTATCCCAGTTAGCATAACTAATAAGTGGTCCACATTCGGTCATTCCATAACCAACCGAGTAATTGAATTTAATTTTATTTAAAAACAATTCTACATCATTATTTAGTGCGGCTCCTCCCAGCACTACTTCTTTAAAGTTTCCGCCAAAAACTTCGGTTAATTTATTATTTATTTTATGGTATATGGCTTTGTCGATAATTGGCAGAGACATTAATACTTTCATCGACTTCTTGCCAAGTATTGGTAGTATCTGCTTTTTATAAATCTTTTCCATTATTAATGGAACTGTAATAATAATTGCAGGTTTAACTTCCTGGAAAGCTTGAATAATAATTTTAGGAGAAGGTGTGCGCGTTAGAAAATGTATGTGACACCCCTTTGTAAAAGGCCATAGAAACTCAAAAGCACATCCATAAGTATGGGCTAATGGTAAAAACGAAACAATGTTATCGCCAGCTTCAATGGGCATATTTCTATGCGCAAAACGAATATTCGCAGCTAAACTGTTTAATGGCAGCACTACTCCTTTCGAGAAACCAGTGGTTCCGGATGTATAATTTAACACCCCTACTTCTTCGTTCGATATTTCATCAAAATTTAATTTTTCGGGAGTAATGCCTCCTGAATATAATTCATCATACAAAGAATCTAACTTGTCATAAATCGCTTTAATGTTTTCTTTGTTTCCTTCAATGAGTATTCGATAGTCGGTTAACGAAAAAATACCTCTTAAATTAGGCATGCTTTTCTCATCCAGGTTTTCCCATATAGGATCTCCGGTAAACAATACAACCGAATCCGAATGATTTACTATGTGATGTACATCATTCGGGTGAAAATCTGGTAGAATAGGAACAACCACTGCGCCATATGTAACGATGGCTAAATAGGTCATTGCCCAATTAGCGGAGTTTTTGCTGATAAGAGCAATTTTATCTCCTTTTTTTACATCGCACTCTTCGAACATGATATGTATTCGGGCAATTTTTCTTGCCACATCACCATAAGTGTAACTTTCACCTTTGTAGTCGGATAAGGCTGGAAGTTCCCAGTTTTTTTTCAAACTGCTTTCAATGTATTCAATAAAATTTTCTGGTATCATATTGCCTAATTTTTTGAATAAAGCCAGAAGGTAAACTTAAAAAATATTAAGCGTATTATCAAATTATTAATTATAGATTGTAGTTTGGTTCTTTATCCATAACGTAACGAGCCATTCGTGTAAAACAATGTTGTTTTGTGGTAGCTTAAAGTATAATTTTATACTTTTGTATTCTTAATATTGTAACAACGGAACTATGAATTATAAAGATATAATAACAGAATTAACTCAGTCTCTAAATGGGAAAACCCCCGAAGAAGTATTGGAATTTTGCATTAGTAAATTCGGAAATAAAATAGGATTTGCTACCAGTATGGGAGCCGAAGATCAGGTGTTGACCGATATGATTGCAAAAATTAATAAGCAAGCAAACATTTTTACTTTAGATACCGGGCGGTTGTTTCCCGAAACATACGATTTAATTGCTAAAACGAATAAGTATTATGGTATTAAAATAAATGTTTTTTTCCCGGATTATAAGGAGGTGGAAGAAATGGTACGAGAGAAAGGAATCAATCTTTTTTACGAAAGTGTAGAAAACAGAGAAAGATGTTGCTACCTGCGTAAAAAGGTGCCTTTAAAAAGAGCATTTAAGGGGTTAGATGCCTGGATTTGCGGTTTACGTAAGGATCAATCGATTACCCGGTTTAATAATCAAATGGTGGAGTGGGACGAACAGCATGGATTGTTAAAAATAAATCCTTTAATTGATTGGAGCGAAGATCAGGTTTGGGATTACATAAGAAAACATAATGTACCTTATAACGAACTTCACGATAAGGGTTTTCCAAGCATCGGATGCCAGCCTTGTACAAGAGCAATCAAACCGGGCGAAGATGTTCGTGCCGGACGCTGGTGGTGGGAACAACCGGAAAAACGCGAATGTGGTCTGCATAACAGGCCTGTAAAAGATTAAATAAATTGTAGTTAAAAGATGGATGATTGGTTGCCTGTAGGAAATGTTGATGAAGTGAAATTGATAAATTAGTCTGATAAAATCTACCAGATTGTAATTCTAATTATTATCGAAAATATTCTAACTGTCATATTTTGTATTAGCTTTGTTAAACAATAACGAATTATTATGGTTTAAAGCTAATATGAAAGAAATTAACCACCGCATTGTTGAGTTTATTAATAAACACCACGTACTTACATTAGCAACTACATCTAAAAATATTCCCTATTGCGCCAATTGTTTTTATGTTTACTATCAGGATGAGAATATGTTGGTGTTTACAACCGATCATCATACAAAACATGCACAAGATGCTGTGGAGCAAAATGTGGTTGCAGGTTCAATCGTGCTCGAAACAAACATTGTGGGTAAAATACAGGGCTTGCAATTTCAAGGACGCATGTATGAGCCAAAAGATGATCTGCTCAGAAAAGTAAAAGCTCGGTATTTAAAAAGGTTTCCGGTAGCAATGCTTATGAAAACGAATTTGTGGGTTGTAAAGTTAAGTTTTCTTAAATTTACGGATAATCGTTTAGGTTTTGGGAAAAAATTAATTTGGGGAACTGAAGAATCTGAAAATATTTAATAATATGATTTTAGTAACTGGCGGAACAGGACTGGTAGGGTCGCACTTATTATATAAATTAGTAACTGCTAATAAAAAGGTTAGGGCTATTGTGCGCGATACGGCCAAGATTGATCAGGCGAATAAAATCTTCTCCTATTATACTGACAATGCCGAAGAATTAATAAATAAAATAGAATGGCATCGGGCAGATATACTGGATTTAGAATCTTTGGATTCTGCTTTCGTTAATGTTCAAGAAGTTTACCATTGTGCGGCCATGGTTGCTATTGGTGGAAAGCAGGATCATAAGATTATACAAAATAATGTTAATGGAACGGAACACATCGTAAATTTATGTATTGAAAAGGGGGTGAAAAAATTATGTCATGTAAGTTCTGTTGCAGCTCTGGGGCATGCTATGAATGGTGAGTTAGTAGATGAAAACACGAAATGGAGTAATACAAAAAACAGCTCTGCATATTCAATAAGTAAATACAAATCCGAAATGGAAGTTTGGCGTGGAATACAGGAAGGGTTGAATGCGGTAATTGTAAATCCATCGGTAATTTTAGGTCCTGGCATTTGGAACTCCGGAAGTGGTGCATTATTTACAAAAGCGGCAAAAGGAATGAAATTTTATACCGAAGGTGTTACTGGTTTTGTTGATGTGAGAGATGTGGTGGATTCGATGATTCTACTTATGGAAAAGGATATAAACAATGAACGTTTTGTAATAAACTCCGAAAATTTATCATATAAAGAATTATTCAACCTGGTTGCAGAAAACATGTCGGTAAAAAAACCTACTGTGAAAGCAACAAAAGGTTTA
>CAYVEW010000018.1:0-40961 GCA_964450375.1 uncultured Bacteroidales bacterium | reverse complement strand
TCTTTTTCTAGTTTAACAACCTTTGCAGCTTCTTCAACTATTCCTGAAAACATATGTCGTTTATTTTAAGTGTTTAAATTTCTGCGAATTTATGAAGATTTACCCTATTCGCCAAGTTATTTTTTGGTTAAGAATTAATTAATTGAGTCTAAAAAACGAACTAGTTTATATGATAACCCTGACTTTTCATTTCAATGGTTTGAAACAAATCATAGTTTTCGGTATCGAGCGGATAATCCCAACATCCCATGCGGTGAAAAATGTTGCCTCCAAATCCGGTTTTAAATCGGTATAGTCCATACATCGGGTGCGATGGATCTTTATATGGTGCTATTCCGAACATATCGTATTCTGTGCATCCTCTCTTCTTTGCACGAAGTATTGCTTCCCACTGCAAACGATAAGTTGCCATGTAATTTCTCTTGAATGTGGAAGATGCTCCATAAAGATAGGTAGCCCGCCTGGCTGAATAAACAATAAAAACTGCTGCTAGTGGAGTATTTTCGTGTTCTGCAATTAATAGTTCAACTTCAGCCGGAGAATTCGTATGGTATGCACTTGTATTTAAAACCATCTTAAAATTTTCAATCGGATGCAGAAAAATTCCGTTTCTATTGCACGTTTCTTTATATAGATCATACCAAATTTGTATATCACTCCTGTCGCCAACCCTCACACTTACTCCTTTTCGTTTTGCAAGTTTTATATTATACCTGGTTTTGGATTTCATTTGCATCAGAAGAAAATCTTCGTTCTTTGTTAAATCAATAAAAAGAGTATCCTTAGGTAAAATATTTGTATTTGCCTTACGCAGGTTCCCCTTTTGGGTTGTAAAGTTCAATCGAATTTCCTGGTTTTGTTTTTCGGGAGGGCCGATCCAATTGTCTTCCCGAAAACGCTCAGGGTCCTTTGCCCACAGCGATTCCCACAACAAATCATACCTTAATGTAACACAATCAGACCCTAAGAAAGGCCGGATAGATTCAGATAATTCCTCAAGAAACTTTCCCTGATTCTCTTCATCCGGTTCTAAAGTTGGACCATAGGGAACATATGCTATTTTAGCATTATTTCCAATTTGCTGAACAAGCACCAACAAATCATCCTGAATATACTTTTCGTGAATTGATGAACTAAATTTTACTTTAAGATCAAAAGCAGTTGATTCTACTCCCTGTTTTTCCTTTATTTCCGACCAAAAGGCGGTTTGCTGCAAAACGGGTGTTCTGTTAATCTGATGTGTTTTTTTTTGTTCAATCTGTAAATCCATTAAACCCTTTATTATCTGTATTTGGCTGCAAAACAAATAACTTTTTATTAGAAGATCAACTTAACGAATGTGTTATGTAACAATTTGATTTAATTGTTCTTTTGTGATCTTAAGAATAGTTACCAATTAATTAAGTAGTGTGAAAAATAAAGCGTACCTTTGTCAAAATTTCAGATTTAAGAATTTGAGCTATCATTTACTAATTCATTATATTCATTAGTTCTTCATCGCACTTTTTTTTAGATCCAATATTACTAAATTAATAACTGCTATTGAAAATAAGTTTACAACGTTCATTTTCCCGGTTCAAATCTTTTATTTTAAAGATTACTGGGGATTATTCGTTTGTTTACTTAACCTGGCAAGTTGCTGATTATTCACACACTAAACAAGATTAATTATGAACATTTATGTTGGAAACCTTGACTATAAGGTAAGCGAGAACGACCTATTAGGTTTATTCGAAGAATTTGGAACCGTAAGTTCTGCTAAAATCATTACAGATAAATATAACGGAAGAAGTAAAGGTTTTGGATTTGTTGACATGGAAAATGAAGACGAAGCTAATAAAGCTATTGAAAGCTTAAATGGAACAACAATGGGAACCAGAGAAATTGTTGTTAACGAAGCAAAACCGAAAAAGAGTTTTTAGATGATAAGCAAATACCATCACATTAAATGTGCAATGGTATAAGGATGTGGAATGATATGGCTTTATTCAACCCGACAACGGAAATGATTTTACATCGTTTAGGTTTAATAAGGCCATATGAAAGACCAAAAACTAATTAAAAGGTAGAATTTTGATTTATCAGAGATAACAATTCATGTTATTAACTGCATAAGTTTAAGTGTAAAATATAGTTTGCAAAGATTGTAGCTATACACCTATTTAAAAATGATCTAAACATTTTTCATGAGGCAATTAAAAATTACAAAACAGATTACCCATCGTACCGGAGAATCAATCAACAGATATTTTCAAGAGATAAGTAAATATCCAATATTGTCAGCCGAAGAAGAGGTAGAGTTAACAATAAGAATTAAAAAAGGTGATCAGGTAGCACTTGAAAAATTGATTGTTGCTAACTTGCGTTTTGTGGTTTCAGTAGCTAAACAATATCAAAATCAGGGATTATCTTTTTCGGATTTAATAAACGAAGGAAATGTTGGTTTGGTTAAGGCGGCTAAAAAATTTGATGAAACCAGGGGTTTTAAATTTATATCTTATGCCGTATGGTGGATTCGTCAATCAATCGTGCAAGCTATTTCTGAGCAAACAAGAATTGTTCGCTTGCCATTAAACCGGTTGTCGACAATAAATAAGGTAAGCCGTGCGATTCCTTATCTGGAACAGGAATTTGAAAGAGAACCCAACGATGATGAAATTGCTGGTTTTCTGGAAATGAATCATGACGAGGTTAATATTGCGAATAACATTAAATTAAGACATGTTTCATTCGATAAGCCATTATCTCATGATGGAGAAAGTGATTTTAGTTTGTATGATTTTGTGCAAACAGGAAACATTCCTTCTCCTGACAATAATTTGATCAGGGAATCTGTATCTAAAAACATCAATCGTGCATTAGATAAACTTTCCAGAAGGGAAGCAGCTATTTTAACCATGTCGTTTGGATTAAAAGAAACAAATATATTTTCTTTACATGATATTGCTGATCAGTTTAACATGTCATCTGAACGTGTGAGACAAATAAAAAGCAACAGCTTAAATAAGTTAAAAACCCTTTTAAGAGGAAATTTATCTTTATACAATTACTAATTAAATAACAATATATGGGAAGATCGCAAGAAACATTCAACAAAAAAGAAGTTAGAAACAGAAAAGAAAAGAAAAGAAAAGATAAAGAGAAGAAGAAAATAGCAAAAAGAGAAGACGGTAAGAAAAGCAGTTTAGATGATATGATTGCTTACGTTGACGAAAATGGAGTTATTAGCTCTACTCCTCCTGATCCGACAAACAAAGAAGAAATAAATGCAGACCAGATTGAAATTGGTGTGCCAAAGAAAGAACATATTGAGCTTGATCCGATAAGGACCGGTACAGTTACTTTCTTTAATGATTCAAAAGGATATGGTTTTATAAAAGACCTGGAAACAAAAGAAAGTGCGTTTGTGCATGCAAAAAACCTGATTGATGATATTGTTGAAGGCAACAAAGTGACTTTTGAAGTTGAAATGGGTCCCAAAGGAGCAACCGCTGTAAAAGTTAAATTAGCCGTATAGAAAATCCAGGCTGTTAAACAATATATTGCTTTAATGAAAATATAATGGTGGTGCCTTTATCGGGTTCGCTCTCGATATGAATTTCGCCACCGTTTTTTTCAACAAATTCTTTACAAAGTATTAATCCCAATCCTGATCCTTTCTCATTTTCGAGCCCCGGCCTTGTATAGTGCTGGTCAATCTTAAATAGTTTCTCCAGATTACTTTTCTCAATACCAATTCCGGTATCTTTTACAGTACAATAAATCCAATCATCTTTAAGCTCAGTATGAATTACTATTTCGCCATTTTCGGGAGTAAATTTCACTGCGTTGGATAGTAAATTTCTTAAGATGGTTTTTACCATATTTTCATCGGCAAGCGCTACTGATTGTTTTTGAATATCAAGTTTTAAGCTTATATTCTTATGATTAATCCGGCGTTTAATTAATTCAATCGTTTCATCAACCAGTGATTTAATATCTAAAGATTTAGGCATAAAACTTATGTCGCCCATTTGTGTTGATGACCAATCGAGTAAATTTTCCAATAAATTAAAGGTTGTTTGCGAAAGTTTATTTAGTTCGCCAATAAATGTTTTTGTTTGTTCTTTATCGTACTCATCAAAATCATTAAAAATCAGATTTGTTGATCCGGCTAAAGTGCTAATTGGATTGCGCAAATCGTGTGCAATAATTCTAAAAAACTTGTTTTTAGTGGCATTACTTAATGCCAGCTGGTCTCTTTGCTCCGACAGTTCTTTTTCTGCCAACTTAATTTCGGTAATATCCGAGTCAATTGCAATTAAATTCAAGGTATTACCATCTTTATCAACAACATGGGTAAGTGTTGTTTGAGCCCAAATATCCTGTCCATCCCGGCGAGTTGTTTTAAATTCGTAAACCACCGATTTCTTTTCATTAATACAAGATAAAATAGCTTTCTTAATATTCGGGTGATAACTAGCGTTAAGAATATTGGATGTTTTTTCCTTTTTAAATTCTTCAAGACTATATCCGTACAATCTGGTAAACCCATCGTTAACCCATTCAATATTCCCATCTTTATCAAAAATTGCAATGGCATTGTCGGTTTCGCTGGCTACTTTCGAAAGCTTCAATAATTCAATATTTGCTTTCTTTAATTTAATTGCCTGATTTGTAATTTCCCATTTTTGTTGTTCCAGCTCCTGATTTTTTGCACTAATTCGTTCGTTGGCTTCTTTTAAATGCTCAGCTTGAACAAGAATTTCTTCTTTTTGCATTAATATCTCCTGGGTACGCTCAATAACAATTTTTTCCAGCTTATCCTTTTCTTTTAATAATTTGTATGTATATAATTTTACAATAAGCACGATACTAATTATACCAAAAATAGTGTACCCAATAAATGCACCAAACGATCGGTACCATGGAGGTAAAACGGAGAATTTAAACTCTGCCGTAGTTGTTTCAATTTGATAAATATTTTTCGATTTTACTTTGAACACATAATCGCCTTCGCGTAAGTTCGTGTATTCTTTCTTTGTCTCTTTAGTCCATTCCGACCATTTGTTATCGAAACCTTCCAGGTAGAAACTATATTCATTCGTTTCTTCTTCTTCGTAGTTGGGCGAAGAATAAAAGAACGTTACCGAGTTATCTTTGTATTCCAATAGGGAATTCAAGTCTACATTTGACTGAGCATTAAGAATCAAGGTATCTGAATTTGTTTGCTGAGTGTAATTTGTACCATTAAATATTATGGAGTCGTTTGCAATTACCTTACGGACTAAAGTGGGTGATGTAACTGTATAATTCGCCAATTCGCTATACAGGTATCTGCAAACGCCTAAGGTTGAACCAAACCAAATGCTTGGATCTTCCGCATCGATTATGTAATCAAATGTGAGTGTGTTTTTATAAATTCTGTAAAAAGAAAGAGAATCGACAGGCTGTTTTTTACTTTCTTCCTGGGTGGTATTTCTCCTTGATGGTTTAAATTCTTCAAATTCATTTACTTCAGGATTAAATGTATATAGCTGATTATAACTAAAGAACACCAATGTATCTTCAAATATTTCTATGCCTACTGCATCAACCGAAGGCAAATTATGTGTTGTATCGTAGAACTCAATTTGTTGTGCCGTGCTATCTAAGGGATTGCTTACCCGGTAAAGCCCTTTATAATTACAATTAAACCAGAGATTTCCCAGCGTATCTTCACCCATATTTCTAATCATACCTTCTATTCCGAACTGATAACCATGGTCTTTCCAATTACCATCGTTGTAACTAAGCATTGCAATGCCATCATCCAATCCTATAAATACATAATTCGGATCTTTTTTATACTGATAAGAAAGGTAAATTTTTTTGTAATCAGATACCTGTCTGGATTTATCCTTTCTCAATTCAAATAAACCCCTGCTTGTTGCAACCAACAGTTTTGTCTTTGGAGTTGTAATAAGATTTGAAATATGCCTGTTGTTAATTCGTTCGTCGTAAGCACTTGATCCGGGTGGCTGATAATAAAGAAAACCCCAGGATTGTTCAAAGGTACCATTAACCCTCGTAAACCTATTTAGTTCGAAATCGGATGTACTTGCCGAATTGGTGTAATATATTCCTGAGGTAGTAGTTATATACAAATAATCGTTAAGCCGTGCAATATCGGTAAAGGTTCCGCTTAATCCCTGATCATCATTCCAGAAACGATAGGGTGAAAGAATTTCAACCTGGCATATTCCGTTATCTAATGCAAGCCAAAGCGAATTCCCCTGATGAAATAAGTAATGCACCGAGCTTTTTATTCCAATGGTTTCGTTGTTGATCACATCAACCACATCCCACTGCTTATTCACAATTAAGATATTCCCGGCTACTGTACTTAAAGCATATAAGCTATCGGCAATACTAATACCGTGGTAAAAAATATTTTCTTTAAAATATTGATTCAACCGTTTTGTTTTTGGAGAAATATCTTCGAAAGACCTGATCTTAAAACTTTTTCCTTGTTTTCCATAAAGATATAAACCTTTATCTCGAGTGCAAATTAATAAGTTGTCATCAACGGGTATAATATTGTGAATTTTTTTATCAGCGAAATACTCTCCTCGTTTTATTAAAACCAAGGAATCATTTTTAACCTGCAATAATCCTTTTTCGCGCTCCAGAGCATAGTACTTACCATTAATAACATAACTTAAATAAAAGTTTTTATTTGCACTTACCCATGCATCTATATGATTATTGTAATACCTGAAAATATATCTATCGGTTAAAAAATAAACCGAATCGGAGATAATCTGAATGTCCCATACTTCGCCAAAATCAAGTTTCGTTGAATCAATTAGGCTTTTGAGTGAATGATATTGTAATTTTCCTACTTCATCAGGAGAAAGATAACCCATTTCGCCATAAGCACCTGCATATAAAATATTCTTCGAATCAAAAGCTAAACTTCTTACGGATGAATGATTATCGACCTGAATTAATTGCCAATTTACTCCATCGTATTCTAGTATACCATATGCGTTTCCAAAATACATAACGCCACGAGCATCCTGTGCTATTGCCCAGTTTTGCGTACCTGATTGATAATCTGTTGGTGAATAATATTGGGAAAGAATCAGTCCTTTTTCTTGTGCATAAATACTTGCCGAAACAAGAGTTCCAATAATTATTGCAATGATTTGATGTAGTAAAGTTTTACTCATTCGAAATATCTGTTGATTCTCCGGAATTATATTTATCAAGAGTTTCCAGCACATGTTCCTTATATTTTCTCCCAATAGGCAACTCTGTTGAACCCATTTCAATGGTAGATGCACTATAGGCTTCAATTTTATTTATTGCGACAATAAAACTCCGGTGTATTCTTAGAAAATTAGCCTGGCCTAAATTTGTTTCGAAATAACTTAATTGTTGTTTTGTAACAACGGTTTTCGAGTTAGTAACTACTTTAACGTAATCTTTTAAACTTTCACAGTAAAGGATATCCGATAAGTGAACCTTTACCATTTTCTTATTCTCTTTTAAATAAATAAAATCTTTGTCGAAACTTTTATTCTCACTTACCGAATCGACTTCTTTATTTTCATAAACGCGATTAACTGCTTTAAACAACCGTTCAAAGGTGATTGGCTTTAGTATGTAATCGTCAACGTTTAAATCAAAACCCTCTATGGCATAATTCTTATTTGCAGTAATAAAAACCACAGCAGGTGGCTTGGATAGACTTTTTACAAAATCGATTCCTGTTAAATTCGGCATTTCAATATCGAGAAATAATAAATCTATTTCGTTTTCTTTCAGAAATTCATAAACCGGTAAAGCACTATGAAATTTGCCAACTACTTCAACATAGGGTATCTTTTTTAAATAACTCTCCATAATAGTTACTGCCAAAGGCTCGTCATCAACAATAACACACCTTAATGCCATAATAGTCTATATTTTAAAAGTATATAAGCTTGCTTTAAATTAACGGGCAAGATAAAAATAATTTTCAAAATAGAATAGTAATAGCAGATCAAATTTAGATTTCGTTAAAAATTAACACATGAAACTTTCCGTGCAAATTGTTTTTTAGGGGTCAGAATTATTCGTTTGTCGATTTACAAAAATTATTTCAAATTCTAGTAGTACTTTTCGCTCAGCAAATTAATTATGGTTTGATTAATTAAAATCATAAATAAGGCCCTTTGGTCTAACACTCTTAAAAATACCCACTCTAATTTATTAATCAACCCCTACAAAGAGTCCGGACCGGGACTCTTTTTTTATTGCAATAATTAATCTTTTTCATACATTACAGGTCTAAAAAAGAAAAATAAATGAAAAAGATAATCCTGATAAGCTTTCTTATTTCTGTATTTATTTCTTGCTCTAAAAAAGAATTGTCAGAAACAGAAATCATTAAACAAATATTTCAAGAAGCAGAGCAAAGCACTGTTTCGTATAAGAACTTAAAATATTTAACCGATCATTTTCAAAAGCGCTTAGCTTGTTATCCTGAAGGAATCGAAGCTGCAAAATGGACAAAACAGCTTATGGAAAACATGAATCTGGATCGTGTTTTTTTGCAGGAAATTACGGTAATGAATTGGGAGCGTGGTACTATTGAAGAAGGCAGAATTTTACTTAACAATCGGGCTATTGATGTAAATGTTTGTGCTTTGGGCAGGGGAATTAGCACACCCGAAAAAGGTATTCGGGCGAAGGTGATTGAAGTAAACGGATTGGAAGATCTTAAAAATTTTACTCCGGACGAAACGAAAGGAAAAATCATATTCTTTAATCAGGCAATGAATCCGGAACTTAAAAATACTTTTCAGGCTTATGGAGAAGCTGCCGGACAACGATTTAACGGTCCTGCAATGGCTGCTCAGCACGGAGCCGTTGGGGCCATTATCCGATCATTAACTACATCCATTGATACTTTTCCACATACAGGAACTACCCGTAAGATGGATGATTCTGAAACAGTTCCTGCAGTTAGCATCGCTACAAAACACGCCAATTTATTAAGCGAAAAACTAAAGAAGAATCCTGATTTGGAGTTTTACTTTAAAACCAATTGTAAAAATAAACCCGATACAATCTCTTACAATGCTATTGGAGAAATTACAGGTTCCGAATTTCCTAACGAATACATTGTTGTGGGCGGACATTTAGATTCGTGGGATAACAGTGGCGGAGCGCACGATGATGGTGGCGGTTGTATGCAAGCCATTGAAGTATTGCGGATTTTTAAAGAAATTGATTACAAACCAAAAAGAAGCATTCGGGCCGTAATGTTTATGGATGAAGAAATTTCGCAAGGTGGTGGCAGAGATTATGCGCGAACTGCAAAAGAGAAAAATGAGATTCATATTTTTGCATTAGAAAGCGACCGTGGTGTAACAAAACCCTTGGGTTTTTCTTTTGATGTAACGGAAAAAGATTTTGAGCGAATCACCGAATGGATGCCTTTATTTAAGCCTTATGGTATTGACACCTTTACTAAAGGTGGTGGTGGCGTTGATATCGGGCCATTAAAAGAAAACGGAACAGCTTTGTCGGGCTTATTAACTGATCCAGCCAATTATTTCGACTGGCATCATTCCGGAAATGATACATTTGACCATATTGTTCGTGAAGATATGCAAAAAGGAGCAGCAGCAATGGCAGCACTTATTTACCTAATTGACAAAAACGGACTGGAATAAGAATTAATCCTAAGACTGTGGTATAAAAATTGAAATAGCTTTGTTCAACTATTCTCATTAGCTGAGTAATAATTTTTGTTTTTGAATAAAACTTATTGTAGTAATTTTGGTTTGAATAGTTATATTAAACTAAAACTCTTGTTTTAAATGAAAAAGCTTTTCAAATTTTTTATTTTTCTGCTAATAAGCTTACTCTCGTTAATTATTATTTTGAGCGTGGTTGCAAAATTATCCGAAAACAAGATAAAAGATATTGCACTTAAAAGAATAAGCGAAAATATTGAAGCTCCCATATTAATTGATAATATTTCATTTCACTTGATTCGTAAATTCCCATTAGCCACCATCGAGCTTAATAATGTAATTCTTGGAGCGCCAGAATCAGCATATATTAACGATTCTGCAACACATCGTTTGGATACAATCATTTATCTTCATAAAATTTTTGTTTCTGTTAAATCAAGACCTTTATTAAACAGTGTGTTTGATATTGTAAAAATTGATGTAGACGGAGCCACAATAAATTATTTAGCAGACAGCACCGGAAGAACTAATATCGATTTTCTTTTATCCACTGATGATGCGAAAGATAGAGACACATCAAAAGTTAAACCCATCGACTTAACCTTAACCGATTTATCATTAAAAAATGTTATCTGCAATTACAACGATCGCTTGATAAACGCAACAGCTACAATAAAAATTCCGAAAATAAAAATGGAGGCAAAGCTCGATTCTGAAAATATAAAAGCAGCAGCCAAAGGAGAAATGATACTTTCAAATTGCAGTTTTGCCGAAACAAATTTATTCCGAATGCAAAAGGCCGATATCGGGTTTCAGGTGAATTATAAAAATGATTCCATTGAAATCGATAAATTCGATTTAATAAGCGATGGGGCTAAGCTGGAAATTAAGGGCGGACTTTTAATAGGAGATAACATAAAAATAAATACACGTGTAAAAGGAACAAACCTGCTTTTGGATGAACTAATAAAATATGCACCACAAGAATTACTAAAAGAACTAAAACTAAATCAACTGGCAGGGAATTTAAACCTGGATGCTGCTATTAACGGAACCTACTCAGAATTTGAATATCCAAAAGTAGATGCACTTGTTGATTTACAAAACGGAAATATTTCCATGGCAGAGTATCCTGAATTAAAAAATATCTCTTTTAATGCCACGCTTACGAATGGTATATTAAGGAGCAACGAGTCTACACAGGCGGATTTTAACTCATTACATTTCGAAACGGAAAAAAGTAAGTTTGACCTGACATTTTCGTTGCTTGACATTGATCATCCAAAGTATAATATTAAAACTAATGCAAAAATTAACATACAGGAATTCTCAGACTACATCCCGGATTCTTTGATCCAATCCATTAGTGGTAAAATTATTGCAAATGTAACAAGCAAAGGAGAACTGCCCGATTCAATCGGGAATGATTTTATTGATTATCTAATGGCAAATTCCACGGCTAGTATTCAGTTTACTGATTTTAACTCTGTAATTGATTCATCATTATCGATAAAAAACTTCTCGGGAGATTTATTCTACGAACCCAACAAGCTAACTATTAACAAGTTGAACCTTTCAGTTCCCGAACATCACTTGCTTTTAAACAATTCGTTCTTCGAAAGTACATTTACAGGAAGCATGAACGATCTGGCTAATATTTCGGTTAATGTAAATAATTATCAGATACAAACCAGGCAATCGCGTTTAACCGGAAATGCCAGCGTTCATAATTTGCTAAAACCAGAGTTTCATTTTACAAGCGACCTTCAATTAAATCTTAACGAAATAAAAAGTATGTTGCCCGATTCAATTTTTAATAAACTCTCGGGACGCATTGCAGCAACTATCAACACAAGCGGCACATTAAATTTAGATTCCATTACAGATTACATAACCGAAATTCTTTTTAACAAAAGCTTTGTGAATATAGGATTTGAAGATATTTCGGTTGAAATGCCCAACGATACCGTATACAAAATTGAAAATCTTTCAGGTGGCATTAAACTATCACCTGAATTTATTGAACTGAACAAGCTCTCGGGTGTGCTGGCCGGAATTGAATTTGGGATAGATTCAACACAAATATCCAATGTTTATAAGTCGGTAATATTAAATGGCAATGAGCAACTATTGGTCGACACGCGATTAAGTTTGGGCGAGTTAGATTATCAAATGTTTGCACCATTTATGAATACGGATACCATCGTAACGAATGAAGCGATTGAAGAAAAAACCGAACATCCGTCAAAGAATTTTACGATGCAAATAAAGGGAGTTGCCAAAATAAAATCATTTACATACGATAGCGTTTTTGTTGAGAATATTTCCACCCTATTTAACATAAGCGATAGTGTTTACATTCTTGATCAGTTTAAGTTTAAGGCATTTAACGGCGCAATGAATTCTTCTGTACGCTATTCGCTTAAATCCGATAATCGTTCGGTTATTGAAACCAAGCATACGATTGAGAAAATGGATATTCATAAATTGCTTTCTGATTTCAACAACTTTGAAGATTTTTATGAGCCTTCCATTAAAGCCGAAAACCTGAGTGGTTTATTCTCCACCGAACTCTACAGCAGAATAAATATGGTGGGCGACTCTGTTATTCAGGATGATATTAGAGTAACTGGAACCATTAACCTGGAAGAAGGTGGAGTTTATGACTTTGAACCAGCATCAAACTTATCAAAATTTACCGGTATAAAAGAGTTGGATAATATTAAATTTAAAACACTCGACAGTAAAATATTTATTTTTAAGAGTGCCATATTTGTTCCTGAAACATCTATTGCCAGCAATGCAATAAATATTGGGGCATACGGAATGCAAAGTTTTGGCGAAGATTACGAATATCATCTTGAAATAAAGTTAAGTGATATTTTATTTGGCAAATCGAAAAAACAACGCAGAAAAGAATCTAAAGCAGGCGAAGATTTCGAAGATGACAGAAACATGCGGCAGATTGTGGTTTACAGTATTGATGGAAAAAACAAAAACGGATTTGATAACGAAAGCCTGCAAGGAGCCATGAAAAATAAAATTGTATTGCAACAAAAGATATTGGATTTTCGTTTTAGTCCCAGATTGGTTAACTTTGACACAAAAGTATATTCAGATAAATAATCGATAAACTTAAATAAAAATGAAAAAGAAATTGCTTTTTATTTCGTTGATTCTGCTTGGGATGGCAGCAATAACAACATTAAATACTGCTTGCGAAGAAGACAAGCCAAAAGAAGCCTGCGAACAGGATATTTTCTGCGAAGGCGAACCTGAAATTACTCTTTGTTGCACCGATGGAACAGCTTGCTATTGGACCTACAACGGGAACAATTATCCGGACACACCAGAAGGACTTGATCAGTTATATAACGATTTAGGATGTACCACAACAACTAAAGCAGGCGACTACAATTACATTATGGAAGAACTTTTAGCCATGCGCGAGCGGGTAATTGAAGCAAGCAAACGATAATAAATAAAATCTTTAATAATAAAAATCCGGTTCTACAATCGGATTTTTTATTTAAACGCAACCCAACCTCTTTCTTTGGCAATAGCCATTAAAATATTATTTATTTGCATAAACTCTTTTTGTAAAATATCCAGTCCTTCGATTGACACATGATCTTCCTGAGCTTTTTTCAGCTTTCCTGAAATATCGTCGCGGGCAATTTCCAGAATTTTTCGTTTATAGGCAATGATTGTTTCCGGCACAAGCTTTTTTATTTTTTTCTCTTCCGTCTCGATGTGCGCTCCCCCCTTCTCAAAAATCTTGCTTAATGTATACGATGTACTCAGTAAATCGGCAGCCAGCTTGCTTATTTCGGGGTCGGAATGATAAATAAAATGTTTATTCTCTATAAGCTCTCCTTTGTTAATCGAATCTAAATATTCCTGGAATATTTTTTTATAGATCAGGTTTTTAAACTCCAAGTCATCATTTAATATCTCGCTAATAATATACTCGGCAACCGACACACTCCTTGGTTCATCATATTTATCTTCCTGGTAAGTATATAATGTTTGATTAGCGTAATGCAGCAACAATCGAATAATTTCTTTTTCTTGTGCTTCGGAATAAATATCGCTAACAAAGGAAGGTACAGTGGGCGATGCTGTTTTAAAAGGGGCATCTGGAGAAACTGTTTTTGGATAATCTTTTTCAAATGTTCGTCTTCGGATTTTATTAATTTCGCCGTAAAGCACCTTTTCGTCGATATCAAGAATAATACTACATTCCTTGATGTATACAGTTCTGGTAATATTTTCCGGAATAACCGCAATCGATCGTACGATATCGGTAATCAGGTTTGCCTTTTTTACCGGATCATTCTTTGCTTCTTGCGATAACAATCTGGTTTTAAAAGTTATAAAATCTTCTTCGTTTTTCTCAATATAGTCAATAAGCTCAGCGGAACTTCTGCTTTTTGAGAAAGAATCGGGATCTTCACCATCGGGCAACAGCAGTACACGCACATTAAGCCCCTGTTCTAAAACCAGGTCGATTCCGCGCAAAGATGCTTTAATTCCGGCAGCATCACCATCGTAAATAATGGTAACATTTGGAGTAAAGCGTTTAATTAAGCGAATTTGCTCAACTGTTAATGAGGTTCCCGACGAAGCCACCACATTTTCAATTCCCGACTGATGCATCGAAAGAACATCGGTATAACCCTCAACCAAATAACATTTATCGAGTTGCGTTATACTTTGCTTGGCAAAATACATCCCGTAAAGAATGCGGCTCTTATGATAAATTTCCGATTCGGGCGAGTTCAGGTATTTTGCTGCTTTGGCATCTTTTCGTAAAATCCGGCCGCCAAAACCAATTACATTGCCCGACAAACCATGAATTGGGAAAATAACACGGCCACGAAACCGGTCGAACTGGCCATTTTCGTTTACAATGGTTAAACCCGATTTTTCAAGAAATTCTACTTTATACCCCTTTTCTTTGGCAGCAATGGTAAAAGCATCGCGCACATCCAGGCTATAACCTAACTCAAACTTTTTTATAATGTCTTCACGAAACCCACGCTCTTTAAAATAGCTTAATCCTATTGCTCTGCCATCATTATTCTTGTGAAGTTTTTCCTGGAAATAGGTGTTCGCATACTTGGTAACAACCAATAAGCTGTCGCGTTCGTTTTGTTGTTGAATTTCTTCGGCTGTAAGCTCTTTCTCAACAACCTCGATATTGTACTTTTTTGCTAAATACTTTAATGCCTCGGGGTAACCCAAATGCTCATGCTCCATGATAAAGTTAACAGCATTGCCACCTTTGCCACAACCAAAGCATTTGTAAATTCCTTTTGATGGCGATACTGTAAACGAAGGAGTTTTTTCGTTATGAAACGGACATAATCCTAAATAATTTACACCCCGCTTTTTTAAATTCACAAAATCCTGAACAACCTCGGTAATCTCAGCAGTATCAATTATTCGTTGTATGGTATTATGGTCAATCATTGTTATTATTATTCAGAATATCAGGGCGTTATATTAAACATAAGCATCTGCTAAATTACTAAAAATATAAGCAAAATGTTGTATAATTCGACTTAAATCAAAACAAAGCTTTTTAGCATTTTCAAAATCAGACAAATATTTTTTATATTGGCAATAAATATTATCGATATGATGAATTTAGTAGTATTATCAGGTGCCGGAATGAGTGCCGAAAGCGGCATCAAAACCTTTCGGGATATGGGTGGCTTTTGGGAAGAGTATGATGTAATGGAAGTTGCCAGTCCGCAAGCCTGGGAAAATAATCCGGAACTGGTTATGCGTTTTTATAACGAACGTCGAAAAAAGCTGTTCGAAGCAGAACCAAATGATGGACATAAAGGAATTGCCGAGTTGGAGAAGTATTTTAATGTGCATGTGATAACCCAAAATGTAGATGATTTGCACGAAAGAGCCGGAAGCACAAACGTGCTTCATTTGCATGGCGAATTAAAAAAAGCCAGAAGTACATCTGACCCGAGCCTGATTTATACTTTAGATCACTGGGAATTAAAACTGGGCGATCGATGCGAGAAGGGTTCTCAACTGCGGCCCCATATTGTTTGGTTTGGCGAGCCTGTTAATGCCATACTGGATGCTTCATTAATTTGCGAGAAGGCAGATGTTTTTGTGGTTATTGGCACATCGCTAAATGTATATCCGGCAGCAGGATTAATTGATTATGTACCTGATAAAACACCAATTTATTTAATTGATCCTGACAATGTTAAATCCTATAGAAATGTGAGCTATATAAACGAAAAAGCAAGCTCCGGTGTTAAGAAGCTTGCCAAACTATTACTGAATACCTATTCTATCGGTGATTAATCAATATTTTTTTTGTATTAAATGATTTTCCATCAATTTGTAATGAGCAAAAGTATAAACCATTGTCAAAATCATTTACAGAGATTTTAAATTGCTCTTGCTTATTCTCCAGATCCTTTGTATAAACCACTGAGCCGATGGAATTGTAAATTTTAATTTTTGCATCTTTAATATATACGATATCATATTCGATATGTAAATAATCGGTTGCCGGGTTTGGATACAATTTCAGTTTTTGCAATTCGTAAAAACTGGTTTTTGCAGTATCACTCATATTTGCATTATCATTAAAAGAATTCTGCCCATACGAATGGGAAGCAGTAAAACTTAGAATAAAAAGTGCACATATAAATAGTAAAATCTTTTTCATAAGCCTGGGGTGTTAGTTCTTACACAAAGTAACAAAAACTATACCTTACTATACGTTAGATGTCTGTTAAAAGTTATTAATAAATCTTAAATAATATACCTTTCCGGCTAATTACTAATAAACTCTGCTATATCTTTTAAAACAACAATACCGATCATTTGCTCATGGGGTTTTCCATTTTCAGTTATTACCAGGGCATCGTAATACCAGTTTACCGGATGCTTCATGTAGGAGCTTTTGAATATTTCGGCAGCATCAAAAACGGATGTATTTACCGGAATAATCTCAAAATTCAGGTTGCGCTCTGCATTGTCGAGTACTTCTTTTATGCCAGTTTCTGATGGCGAAATAGTTTCTTTGGAAGCGAGCCAATCGGCAATATGATTGGCATTTAAAACATCCGTAATGTTTCCATTTTCAATAATTGGGATCTGTGAGATTTTATATTCTCTCATAAAACCAAGAGCCTTGGAAAGTTTATCGTCCGAAAAGCAGTAATATACTTTCTTTTTAAATTTAGTAACTTTTTGGGGATGTTGAATTTGCTCCCAGATGTACTGGATATTTTCCAAAATATGATCGTGAGGTTCAGCGATCATTTTTCCGCTTATGCGGGTATTATGAACCATCACATTGCGCAAATCGGAATAAGTAAAAAGTTCTTCGCGGAATTTTTTTATCACGCCTTCTTTGGCTGATGCTTTTCTTACCAAATCTCCAAAAGGTATGTAATACCCATTGTTGTATGTTGATTTTAGATGCTTTTCTATTAAATTAAAGATATCGAGAAACTTTTCTGCATTCGTGGGCATATTCTTTTTTTTTCAAACCTACATAATGTTTTTTATGAAAACAATATACAAACTTCATAAAAATCATAATAGGACTTGCCTACTATGACTTATATTTTTGTTCTTCTTTAAACAATGCGTTTTAAAAGGGAAATATAGTAAAACTAATCTGATGTTTTTAGAAAATACATTTTCATCTTTCCTTTACCTTTTACATTTACAGGAATCTGTTCTTCGAATTTAAATTTATTCTTTGCTAATTTATACGTGCTTTCCGACAAATGAATGCGCATGGGGTCCGAATAACTTTCCAGTCGCGATGCGGTATTTATGGTATCGCCAAAAACATCGTAAATGTATTTTCTTGAGCCTATAATTCCTCCAACCAATTCGCCAGAAGCTATTCCGATACGAACTTTCCAGTTGTATTTACACTTTTTATTTCGGTTTGTTAAATACTGTATAATTTCCTGCGCTGCATGTATAATATTCACCGCATGATTTGGATTTGCTTCAGGCATTCCACAAACAGCCACGTACCCATCGCCAACCGTTTTTATTCTCTCGCAATGGTGTTTCTCCATAATTTCATCAAAGGCTCTTACAATCTCATTTAGCTCACGGATTAAATTTTTTGGTTTAATGCGTGATGCATGCTTTGTAAAATCAACAATATCAGAAAAAAACACGGTAACATTTTTAAAAAGTTCCGGTTCCGACTTGCCGGATTGTTTCAAATCTTCTGCTATCTTTTTTGGTAAAATACTTAACAAAAGTTCATCTGATTTTTTCTTTTCCCTTTGTAGTTCTTCTTTTTGTTGCTTTATGGTTTGATAAGATTCCGAAAGTTTAAGCATCGAATTTACTCGCGAAAGGAATTCCATTTTATCGATTGGTTTTCGTATAAAATCTACAACGCCCGACTCGAATGCAATTTTTAGATGTTCCGATGAAGTGTTAATGCCAGTGCACATAATTACCGGAATATGCTCAAACTCTTTGTTCTTATGGATCATTTTACAAAAATCGATCCCCGACATTCCCGGCATATCCCAATCGGTTAAGATTAAATCAGGAGTTTCCTCATTCACTCTTTTTAAAGCTTCAAATCCATTCTCGGCAAGAATCAACTCAATATCATGATCGCTATACTCCAGTATCTTTTGAATTACTTTTCCATAAATTGGATCATCATCTAGGATCAAGATTTTAAATGGCTTCATGATTTTATCTTTTCAATCTTCTAACTAAGTTAAATGATTTTAGGAATTTTTCCAATAAAGATTTTCTTAGCGAGTTATTCATTGTCTTTATTTCTTTTGCGTTTACGTTTAAATATACGCTTAATAAAATCACCTATATTTTCATCTTCTTTTTTAAATAAGTCGAGGATACGAGGTTCATGGTCTTCTTCAAAATCATTACAGTCAAGCAATGAATAAACTGAATCGGAAATTTGAAACTGCTCATTTTGCAGATAACTGTATTTGGGATTATTGTAAAGATCTTGCATAAAATTGGCATATACAGGTAATGCAGCATAAGCCCCTTGTCCATAGCTAGTTGTTTGAAAGCGAACAACCGGATTATCACCACCAACCCACACTCCGGCAACTAACCGGGGAGTTATTCCCATAAACCATGCATCTGTATTGTTTTGGGTTGTACCTGTTTTACCGGCAATATCACCCTCGAATTTCCATACCGATCGTAAGGAATTAGCCGTTCCGCGATCTACAACCCCTTGCAGCATAGCCAGAATCTGTTGTGCTGTTGCTTCTAAAATAACCGAATCAGTTAGCTCATGTGCCGGATCGGCATATAAAAGATTTCCGTCTGCATCTTCAATTCGTCTGATTAGCCTTGGTTCAATGGTTCTTCCCTGGTTCACAAATACCGCATAGGATTTTACCATGTCGTACAGCGATACTTCGCCTGTTCCTAAAGCCATGGAAGGTACATTGGGTAATGTGGAAGAAATACCCATTCGGTTTGCCAGCTCAATAGTTGAATCGATTCCTGCCTGTAGCAATAATTTAACACTAATTGTATTGATTGAATTTGCCAACGCTCCCTTAACCGAATAAAAACCGCCATAAGGTTCCGATGAGTTTTGTGGAGTCCAACTATCATAATCGGTGTACACAACACTATCATTCTCGAAAAAATCGCAGGGCTCAATACCCTTTTCCAATGCCGATGCATAAACAATTGGCTTTATGGTAGAACCCGTTTGCCTTTTTGCCATTACATGATCGTACTGGAAATATTTAAAATTAACCCCGCCTACCCATGCTAAAACATCTCCGCTTTTGGCGTTCATAACCAAAGCCCCGGTTTGCAAGGTTTTAAAATGATGCAATAACGAATCTAAAGGCGATATCAGCGTGTCTTGTATTCCATTCCAGGTAAATATTTCCGATTCGCGCGGAGTTCTCATGGCTGCAATCGCTTCATTTTTTGTTAAGCCTTTTCCTACTAAGTCTTGATATGCTTTGCTTTGTTCTATTTGCAATGTGGCAAGCTTCGGGTCTAGTTTCCAGGGTTCTTTGCCCTGCCATTGCTTGTCGAAAAGTTGTTGTAGTTGAGATAAATGTTCTTGTACCGCTTTCTCAAGGTATATTTGCATTTGGGCATTTAAGGTAGTATAAATCTTTAATCCATCGGTGTATAAATTTGGAGAGCTCCCATCGGGCCTTTTGATATCTTTTAAAAGCTTTGTGGCAAGTTGCCTGACATGCTCTCTGAAATACGGAGCTAATCCTTCTGTATGTGTTAGCTTATGGTAATCTAACTGAATGGGTTTCTTTTTAAGAACTTCAAAATCTTCATTTTTAAGATATCCGTACCTGCACATCTGACTTAACACAATGTTTCTTCTTTTTAATGCAGCTTTCTGATATAACCTGGGGTTATAACCGGTATTTGCTTTTAACAATCCAATAAGCACTGCCGATTCTTCAATACTAAGTTCAGATGGTTCTTTGTTAAAAAAAGTCAGTGCTGCTGTTTCAATACCATAGGTATTTTCGCCAAATGGCACTGTATTTAAATAAAGCTCGATGATATCGTTTTTTGTGTATAATTTTTCGATTCTGATGGCAGTTAATATTTCTTTAATTTTTGCAATTGGTATGGTAAGCAATTTAAATTCTTTTCTTGGAAACAAATTTTTTGCCAGCTGTTGTGTTAAGGTGCTTCCTCCGCCAGAACTGCGATCCATTAAAATAATTGATTTTACAATTACCCGTAAAGTACTCCTGTAATCCAAGCCGTTGTGTTCGTAAAAACGAGCATCTTCTGTTGCAATTAAAGCATTTACAAGGTGTTTCGGCAAGTCATCAAAAGAAACATTGGTTCTGTTTTGGTAATAATATCTTCCTATTAATTTATTATCAACCGAATAAATATTCGTTGCAACATTATTCCTGATTTGTTTTAATTGAATATAATCTGGCAATTCACCAAAAACGCCCAGTTTAACAAGCACAACTAAAGAAAACACGAAAATAAACAGGAATAGTGCAACTGACAACATCAGCCTAAATAGTAATCTTTTAAAAATGCTATTCTTTGAATTACCTTTTTTATTAGCCATATGCACTTACATTAAGTAGTAATAAACACAATATTTTTGCCTTTATTGTGTCCTTGTTGAGCGTAATCGTGAGCAGCCGCAATATTCTGTATACTAAATTCCTCGTCGATACGAATGCGAAGCAGTCCTTGTGATATCCATTTAGAAATTAATTCTAAATCATCGCTGTTGTTTTTCATTAGAAAAGTTTTCGCTTTTTTCCCTTTAGAAAACAATTGGTGTAACTTATAATAAGGCATTTTTTTCATGGTATCGATATAGTTCAGATTGAGATAAATACCACTTGGTTTTAGAAGATGTTTAACCTGCGGGAATGTGTAATTTCCAACAACATCAAAAAATGCATCTACTTTTAAAGCTAATTCAGATATTTTTTGTTTGTTATAATCAATAAACTCGGATGGTTCCAAACTTTTCACAAACGACTCGCTCTGTTTGCTTGCTACTGCTATTACATTTAACTGCATAAGTTTTGCTATTTGAACTGCCACGTGTCCTACCCCTCCTGATGCTCCATTAATAAGTACTGTTTGTCCGGCTTTAAGATTCGCTTTATCACGCAAAGCTTGCAAAGCAGTTAATGAAACCATTGGGTAGGCTGCTGCCTGATTCATAGAAATATTTTCGGGGATGGAAGCAAAGCACTTCTGATGCCCTTTGGTAAATTCGGCTAAAGCACCACCATACTTATTATCGAGCACTCCATAAACTTTATCCCCGACTTTAAAATGACTAATATCTGTTCCTGTTTCAACCACTTCGCCTGCAACATCATAACCCAAAACGATTGGGAAAGGTGACCCTAAAAATAATTTATGATTTCCTTTTCGTTGTTTCCAATCGATAGGATTAATGCTTGTTGCAAAAACCTTTATTAATAGTTGATCCGGATTTATTACCGGCTTGTCTATTTCTTTTATCTCAAAAACATCCGGATTTCCAAAGTGATTTATTACTACTGCTTTCATATATTACATTTAAAAAAGTTTAAATATACTTTAAAACAAGGCATTCAACAGAATTTAATTACGAAAAAATTAGCGCTTTTAACAAATTTTCCTTTATTTTATATTTGATTGGTAATACAACTCTGGTAGATATATGAATATCAAAACTACATTCTGGTTTTTCGATAAAATAAGGGAAGATAATCTGTGCTTACTTTACAATGGAAATTTTAGTGATGATATTACTAATAAGCTTATTGAGCTAAGCGAGTATAATATTACCAATATTGACTCCATGGTTAAGATGAAGAAAAAAGCTTCATTTTTAATGGCCGAGTGTTTTCAAAACATTGTCAGACATGGCGAAAATGTTGATAAAAACAAAACCGATTATGTAAACGAAGGTTTTTTTCTAACCAAAAACTGGCAAAGCATTTACTACATTACGTCAGGTAATTTAATTGAAAACAGGAAGATAGAAAACCTGGAACGGCAATTGCAAAAGGTAAACAGCTTATCCAACGAAGAATTGAAAGTACTTTATCGTGAAGTTCTGGAAAATGAAGAAATTTCGGACAAGGGTGGTGCCGGACTGGGTTTAATTGAAATGGCCCGAAAATCGGGACAGAAGTTAAGTTATGTTTTTGAAGATTTTGACAATAAATTTTCTTTCTTTTATAACCAAATTGTTTTAAAATCGGATTTAGACCTTTCGAATATTAACCCACAAATGCAACTGGATGAGTCGATTGACTTTCATAAAAAAATGAAAGAAGAAAATATTATGGTAATACATAAAGGTGACTTTTCGCAGGATGCCATTTTTCCGGTTTTAAAAATAATTGAGGAAAACCTTCGAAAAGAAAAACATGATGCCGGATCGAAAAAGAAGGTATATCATATACTGGTTGAATTACTGCAAAACATAAGTAAGCATTGCTTAAAAGAAGACAATAAAAAAGAAGGTATTTTTTTAATTGGAAAATCGGAAAGTTACTTTGTTATTAATACAGGCAATTTAATCCAAAATGAGTTCGTAGATGATTTTAAAGAAAAACTGGATGAGTTAAATAGTTTAAATGGGAAAGAACTTAAAGGACTTTATTTAGATAAATTACGCGAACGAAATTTCCCACAAAATGGCAGCAGTGCAGGCATAGGATTAATTGATATTGCGCGTCGGTTAATTTCTCCAATAAATTATTCCTTTATCCGATTAGATGATAAGAAAACCTTTGTATCTTTGAACGTAATTGCTTAAAACGTTTACAATGCTTGAAAAACTTGAAATAAAGGAAACCAGAGATACTCCTGAAGTTCTTTTTGACCCGGAGAATAATATTTTTAAAATTAGTGGTAATTCCTTACCCGAAGATACAACCGAATTTTTTACTCCCCTTTTTAACTGGCTAACTGATTATAAAAAAAGTCCGAACGATATAACAAATTTGGTTTGCGAGCTGGAGTATTTTAACTCATCATCAGCAAAAATGCTCTACGAGATTTTCTTCGAACTGCAGAACATTTCCGAGAATGGCAAGCAGGTTCGTATCGAATGGATTTACGAACAGGACGATAAGCTCATTGAGGAAAAAGGGCTGGAATACCAATCAGTATTGGAAATTCCTTTTGAGATGATTGAAAAATAATTACCGATACGTAACAAAAAATCTTCTACGAATAAAACAAGTTAAGCCTGCCGGTATAGCACATAAGATTGTACTTATTGGTGTGAATGAGCAGTGCGCTTTATACCCCAACATACAAACTTTACTTGCGCCATCGTCGGGAACTAAAGTTGATATGGTGCATAAGGTAAAAATTATTGTAAGCACAAAGAGCAACCAGTATCCTTTTTTTCTAACTTTCATAATTATGAATTTAAAATATCAATAATAATCGGTTTTAATCCGCTAAAAAAGAACTCTACCGCAATTACCATTACAATTAATCCCATTAAGCGCATCATTACATTATTTCCTGTTTCGCCCAGAAATTTTATAATTTTCGATGAGCTGATTAAAATCAAATAAGTTAACAACATTACAATAAATACCGCGAAAAATAACACAGCAACCATGCCTACATGTGTTGCATCTTCCATTAGCACAATAGAATTGGTAATTGCTCCTGGACCACAAATCATTGGAATAGCCAGGGGTGTAATCGAAATATCATCCACATATTTCTTAACTTCCGACTCCTTCACCTTCACTTTTCCCAATCGTGCCTGTAACATATCCATTCCCATTAAAAAGAAAATTACACCACCCACAATCCTGAAACTATTAACCGAAATTCCAAAAAACTTAAAAAGCAGCTGGCCCGATAGGGCAAAAACAATAATGGTAATAAAAGCTACAATAGTCGCTTTACGAGCAGTTCTCACCCGGGTTTTATGATCCAGTCCCGATGTCATGGTCATAAATATTGGCATCGTACCTAAAGGATTAATCAATGTAAAGAATGAAGTAAAACTTAATAGCGCAAAAGTTAGAATCTCAGTCATTAATTTATTTTTATGGCAATTTACAATTTAATTAAATGTGAAGTAAAACGCTGTATTGATTTTTTTATCCGAAATAATTCCTTTTTCCATTCCCTCTAACAATCGATAACAAGCCTTTTTAAAATCGGCGTAAAAGTTTTCGGCAACTAAAATCTGCTTACCTTCAATATTTTGTAAATGTTTGTTTCCATAATCTTTATGATCTTTTGATGTTAAGAAAACATGCCGCCCGGAAGTAAAAGTATGAGCCAGGCTGGCCCGCAACTGATCATACAAGCGATGATTATCGTTCAGCTTTGCATATTCTTTTGGCATTAAGCGATTAATAGCATGCGAAAATCGAAGCTTCGACTGATCTTTTGCTTTTAAAGGCTTTTCATCCAGGAAACTTCCCAGCACTTCGAGCCCTTGAGCCATAACTACAAAAGCAAAATGATGTAATTCAGCCTGAATTAATTTGTCTACCTGATTTATAAAAACCTTTTGAATAAACTCTTTTGATGTAAGTAGATGATCTGATTGCATGAATTCCTTTTTTACAAAGATAGAACTTTGATTATATTTACATCTAAATATTTTTATTTATGGATAACCTGCCAGAAATCGAAATCGTTTTTCAGGATCAGGATATTGTTGTTTGCAATAAGCCAATCGATTTGCCGGTACATAAAAATGATTTTATGCCCCACGATGCTCCATACTTAACGAAACTTATGGGGCAAAAGCTAAATAAAAGCATTTACAATGTACATCGCTTAGACTCAAAAACATCCGGATTAATTGTTTTGGCCTTATCGCCCGTATCGGCAAAGAATTTAACACTGCAATTCGAACGAAAAGAAGTTGAAAAAACTTATTATGCTTTGGTAAAAGGAAACCCACGATCAGGAGTTTTTAACGATAATGTACTAATTAAAAAACGCGGAAAGAAAAAACCAGCCATTACTCATTTTGAAACCATTGCAAATATTCAAACCAACATTTCGTATAAAGAATTTGAAAATATTGATTTAAGCTTAATTAAAATTCAGTTAGAAACCGGCAGATGGCATCAAATCAGGCAGCATTTTGCCATGCACAGGTTCGATATTGTAGGCGACACGCATCATGGCGACTGGACTTTGAATAGAATAATAACTGAGAAAACCGGTATTAAACGTTTGTTTTTACATGCAGGAGAACTTTCCTTTGTACATCCGGTCACAAGCGAAAAAATAAGTTTTAAATCTGAACTGCCTAAAGAGTTTGATATGATTTTAAAAGAGCTAAAATTTTAGCTTCCAAGTATTTCTTTTACTCGTCCAATGGCGCCACTGGTTAACCGCACCTTAATTCCATGATGATGATTTGCAGACTTTGTTAGAATATCCTGTACAACTCCCTGGGTTAGTTTTCCTGTTCGCTGATCTTGCTTTAGCACAATGGAAACCATTAAGCCGGGTTTAATTTCTGATCGATTTGTTCCTGACATTATTTTTCTTCGTTAAAAAATACCTGATAATATTGTATTCCTGTTTTTTATTGCATCCAAATTGATTTGTTCATTTCTTTTCCTTAGATGAAAAGAAACGAACCAAAGAAAAATCAAGGACAAACGATGCTTCAACCCACTCTTGCCTTTGAATGAAATTGTATCCTGTTGTAGGACAAGCCCCAACAGACTATTTCTATTCAAAGACAATTCACTCCGCCCCTTGGCTCGCCGTTTGTCCAGGCTAACCCGCCAGAATCGTTGCCTAAATATTTCAAATTTTAATATGGTAGAAATTCTTCTTTAATTAAAGCAATGGTCAAAATCAAACTCACTAAAATCTTCGCTTGAGTTCAACTAATTCAAAAATGAGCAAGTTGCTTTTTTATTCTATTCCATAAAATCATCAAAACATGCATTTATTTTTCTTCGTTAAAAAATACCTGATAATATTGCATTCCTGTTTTTTCATCGTAGCCTTTGGTAATATATTCCCGATTACCATGAACATAGATATGAAAATTTTTATCCAGCTTAATTACACTCTTATAAACCCGTGATTGCTTTTTAACAGCACTGTCGGAAATTTCGAACTCATTAGCAATCTGAACTTCATTTTCCGATTCGTACACCTTTTTGTAATTATTAAAACTGTCGATCAGATTTTTATCTTCAATTACCTTTTCGGTAAAATCTTCCATTTCGAAATTATCTGTTTCTTTAAAAAACTTTTTTGATTTATTGATTAAATCCACCTGATCGGCTTTTGCAACTTCGTATTCGCCCGGCAATTCTTTAATTACAAAATCCTTATACATTTTCATCACGTGTTCGGTTTGGTAATACTCATCCTCGCGCTGTTTAAGGTGTAAAAAATCATCGACCCAATATCGGGCATCTTCTCCTTTGCTCAATTTATCGACTGATGCTACAATATAGCCCTGGTCTTTTTCTAAGTTAAGGATAAGACAACCTTTATCTAATTTTTTAATATCGATACCTTGTTCACTCTCAATGCTAAAGTTGTCTTCGTTCGGATATACTTTTAAAAAAGTTTCGCGGGTTTCTGATTTAAACAAGCCAACAGCATCAACCGGTTCGTTGTTAAATGACAAATCCTGAAAATAAACTGTATAAAACTCGCCACCATTAATATTTGGATGAGTGGATTTTTCGTACAAATGTTTTGCTAAATATCCGGATTGTTCCAGGATTTGCTCAGGGTCATCAAATATTTTTGATACATAATGATATACCTCGTTCAGGTTTATATCCGATTCGTGATAAAAATTGAAGTATTCATTTGATTTAAATGGCGTAAGAAAGTATCGCGATAATAGATCTTTCACTTCCGAATCCACTTTCAAAATATCTTTTGATAAACGAACACTTCCTTCGTTATATTTACCCACTTTATGTACAACGATCTGATCCAATAAGGTTTCTGAAAATCCTAACATAATACATTACTGTTTTGAAAGTATAAAGATATGCTATTAAAAACAAATATCCCCAGGCAACCACACCCGAGGACATTCTAAATTAAAATCCAATAAAATTGAAAAATAATCTGGTGCAAAGATAAGCAATAAAATTCAGAAATTTTTCTTTTGTGCCAATTATCTGTGGAGACACTAAGTTAATAGTAATCTAAATAACTAAAAAATTAAAACTCTTAGTAACATGAGTCCTGGCTGGGTTAAGCGTAAATATTTATCGATTTCGTTTTATTACTTTTTCGAAAAGCTCTTCTGTCGAAATAAATTTATTCCACCCTTTCTTTGACAAACCATTTTTTAATTCTTTGTCACCACTCCAAAGTCTTCCTTTGATGTGTTCAGCTAATGCAACAAATTCAGCATCGTCAATGTCTACGTCTTTTGTTAATGATTCAGCAAGTTCGTAGGATTCTTTAGGAATAAGTCTTAAATTGATAAACCTTATTTTATTAGTAATCAATCTTATAATTCTATTTAGCTCGTAATCTGAATAGTTTGAGATCCTTTGGATTTTTTTCTTGTGTTCTTCAATCTCGAGTAGTAGCTGCTCTGTTGAATAAAAATTGAGCCTGTTCTTTGGTTGTAGTAGTATTCTTGCAATCTTACTGTTTGTATTTAGAATTGCACTAAAAGCGATATTCGTATCAACAACTATTCTCATTAATCGAGCTTCTGTTTGGTTCTTTCCCAACGACCTTTCTTAATTGATTTTACTAAATTGTCCACATCCTTTTGTGAAGTTTTAGACTTCTTAGTTAGTTCTTTATACTCAAATAAATCTGTTAAATCTTGTAAGTCATCCAAGTTCATGCTTCTTGGAAACCTAAAAATAATTTCATTTGGTGTTCGCTCAATAATCATAACTATTTTTTCTCAAATATACGAAATTTTGCTCAATTTGTTTTTTATCCTAAACTTATACACACCGTGTGGCTATTTATGTTTTGCCATTTGTTGTTTTAACCAGGTGATCGCTTCTTGTTCGTTTGTAAACAATCGTGTTGGTACTTTTGGTCGGCTAAATTTTAAAAAAAGATTAGCAAAAGAACTCGAAATCCGGGATTCGATTAAAATCGCCTGTCCGGCTACATGTTTCCTGTACTGATCTGCAGCAAAAGCCCTGGCTTTCGAATCCACAAAAAGCATATCACGAATATCAACCAGGTTAGCACAAAGTACTGATCCGTTCCATTCGTCGCCCACTTTTGTCATTTCTTTTACTGTTTCCAGGTCCAACGAGCAATTATTAATCGTTTTATACACATATATCTGATCATCTCTTTTAATCAGCTCAATTTTGTTGTTAATGATTTTGCTTTCCATGGTGCTGCAAATTATTAATTTACATTCATACAATTTACAAAATTCTATTACGATATAACGAAATAAAAAGTTTTGATTGTTTTTTAATTTAGCCTGCATTATTCATAAATAGTGGGAAATATAATATTTATGAATACGTCAGGTTAGCATACCAATGTATTTGAATCCATCAATAATTAAAATAATGGCAAAGGCTATTAATATAATACCCAGAATTTTAACAATACGTATATACCAGTTATCAGCAATTATTGTTTTCGATTTTTCGGTTAATAAGGCTATAATAATTTTTGTTCCAATTATAAAGATGTAAAATCCGAAAACAAATATCAAAGCAAACCACCCACTTTCCCTGTTACCTTTTACTACATATGGAGCACCTACAAGTAACCAAAAAAGATATGGGTGCGGACTCAATAAATTTACCAAAACACCTTTTGTAAATCCGCTCCATTTCTTTTTCTTAGGATTTATTACTATTCTTTTCGTTCGGATATTTTCGAATGCCAGATACAATAGAAATATAGCACCTAAAAATGATATGATTGCCAGCATTAAATCAGAGTCGGAAATTTTACTAACGACAAAAACAGAAAATAATACAATGGGCAAATCAGAAGCTAATGGCACAAAAGCCATTTTAATTCCTTCTTTCAGATTTCGTTTTATTGTTTCTGTAATAACAAGTATTAATAAGGGCCCCGGAGAGATACCGGAAACAAAACCCAACATAATGCCCGCAATTAAATATTCCATTTTTAATTCGTATTTATACTTAGGCAGCGGTTAATTAAAAACTTCGTCTGTTAGAAGAAAAACAAAACCGTTTAATTTTATTATGCTACTAAATTACATAAAAACCGCGATACGATATTTTAGTAAAGATAAATTATACTCAGGCATTAATATGTTAGGTCTGGCCCTGGGAATTGCCAGTTGCATAATTTGCTACCTTCACATAAACTATGAGTTAAGCTACGATGATTTTCATAAAAACAAAGACCAAATTTATAGAGTAGTAAAAGGCGATTTAACAGGCCAGTACTGGGCTGCCATGTCGGCACCGGTTCCACCAAAATTAAAAGAAGAATTTCCGGAAGTTATAGAATATGCCAGAATAGGACGATTTAGCTGGGATCCTAAAACAATGGTGCAGTATAATAATCAATCGTTTTACGAAAAACATTTTTTACTAGCAGATCCAACGCTTTTTAAGATATTCGACTTTAAATTTGTTGAAGGAAATCCCGAAACAGCGCTTTCATCAACTAATTCTGTTGTAATTACAGAATCAAATGCTCGAAAATATTTTGGAAACGAAAATCCAATCGGTAAAATAATACAAGCTGATAATAAATTTAATTACGAGGTAACAGGTATTATTGAAGATGCACCATTTAACTCACACCTGGATTTCGATTTTATTATCTCATTCGAAAATTTAAGCGCATTATACGGCAGTTGGGCATCGGAATCGTGGAGCGCCTTTAATTATTATGCTTACCTGTTACTTGACCAGGGAGCTGATATTGATGAACTACAGAAAAAAATAAAATCGGTTAATTTTATATTAGATAATGAAAAAGAAATAAGCTTCGAAAGTGTCAGCTTACAAGCATTGTCGGACATACATTTCGAAAGGAACCGCGGAAACCAGAAACCTGCATACGATATCAACTATATTTATATTTTTATTGCCATTGCCATTGCTGTTTTAATGATTGCATCCATTAATTTTATAAATCTTACCACCGCAAAATCGGAGCAACGAATTAAAGAAACCGGTGTAAGAAAAACAATTGGAGCAACCCGTTGGCAATTGATTGTTCAATTCATTACCGAATCGATCGTAAGCACTTTCTTCGCACTGATTTTAGCAGTACTGTTACTACATTTCATTATGCCCTATGTAAATCAAATTCTTGAAAATAACATTATTATAAATTATGGTGATCCACAATTTTTAACAGCCTTAATTTTAATTACTCTTATAATCGGGGTATTGTCGGGCAGCTATATTTCCATTTATATAACATCCTTTTCGCCGGTAAAGGTTTTAAAGGGAAAGATTAAAGTTAAGTCGCGTGATATTAATTTCCGAAAGGCCTTATTAATTTTCCAGTTTGGCATTTCATCTTTATTAATAGTTTGTAGTATGATTATTGTTAAACAGCTGCAAATGATTCACAATAAAGATATTGGTTTAAATAAAGAAAATGTTTTAACTATTTCCGTTTACGGGAAAGAAGCTCAAAGCAAGATTAATTTGTTCAAGCAGGAAGCACAAAAAATACCTGAAGTCATTAGTGCTTCTGCATCATCTTTTGTTCCCGGACATCCGAATTTTAATCAAACTGTTTGGTGGGAAGGCCAGGAAAATAGCATATCCATGTACTTAATTCCATGCGATCAGGATTTTATTCAAACCATGAAACTGGAGTTAACCGAAGGCAGTTTAGACGAAATAGAAAATTTACCGGAAGGCGAATATACTTATGTTTTAAACCAGGCAGCGCTTAAATTAATGAACTGGGAAAGTGCTTACATGAAACAGTTTAGTGCCTATGGAAAAGACAATGCAAAGCCTATTAGTGGTGTAGTAAAAGATTTTAACTACCGTTCGTTGCATTATGGCATTGAGCCATTGGCGTTAATTGTAAAAAACCGTTCCGGACACGATCAAGTATCCTTGCGAATTGCTGCGGGCAAATACAAAACAGCCATCCCGGCCATAAAACAAAAGTTTAATGAAATAATTCCAAATGCGCCTTTTGAATATAGTTTTATGGACGATCATTTTAATCAGCTATACAAATCGGAACTTAGAGCAGGTAAAATAATTACTTTCTTAACCATCATATCAATATTTATTGCTTTGTTTGGAGTGTACGGCCTTGCTTCGTTTTCCATAAAAGAAAGAACCAAAGAAATTGCTATACGAAAGGTTTTTGGAATAGGAACTAATCGATTAGTAAAACTACTTACAAAAGATTTAATGCTATTATTATTCGTTGGAAATATAATATCATGGCCTATTGCCTGGTATTTAATGCAAAAATGGTTAACGAACTTTACGTATAAAACCGGATTACACCTTGGTATATTTGTGCTGGCAACCAGTGCTGTGTTATTTATTGTATTTATAACAATTGGTTTTAAGGCATTACGCTCGGCTAAGGTTAATGTAGCAACTGAGTTACGATATGAATAACAATATAAAACAATAGCTTTTCTAAAGTTTCTAACTTTGGAAAAGCTTAAAAAGTTGAAGGAGATTAATTAGCAAAGTTTAGATTTAAGCCCTACAATTTTATCTTTTTATAATGTAAAAGCTTCTTTTACCCGCACCCCTTTTTCGGTTTTGTGAACTGTAACACATTCGTTATATAAATCGTGCTGAAAAAACAGAGTGTAATTATTTTCGGCTGCTTCGTTCAGGAAATCTTCCTTTTCGCGTAGCATATCCATCGGATTTACATCGTAAGCCATGTTCCAAACTAAAGGAATATGCGCTACAGAAGGAATTAAATCGGCCATAAAAACAATCGTTTTATCTCCGGTATCAATAAAAGGAATAATCTGTCCAACGGTATGCCCATTGTACAAACGCAATTCTACTCCTGGGTATAACTCGGTATTTTGATCTATAAATTTAAGCTGACCACTTTTATGCATGGGTATTAAGTTTTCTTCCAAAAAGGCAGCAGCTTCCTGTTTGTTAGGATTCATTGCCCACTCCCAGTGTGGCTTACTTATCCAGTAAGTTGCATTTTTAAAAACCATCTCAAATCCCGATCGATCAGCGTTGTATTTAACACCCCCACCACAATGGTCGGTATGTAAATGAGTTAAAATCATATCAGTAACATCATCAAAAGCGTATCCGTGTTTTTTCAGTGCACCTTCCAGTCCGTCACCGCCATTTAAGTAAACGTGTTTGAAAAATTTTTCGTCCTGCTTATCGCCGTAACCATTATCAATTAAAATTACTCGCTCGCCGGTATCAATAAGTAATGAACGTAAAGCCCAATTGCACAAATTATTTTCGTCGGCCGGATATTTTTTTTGCCACAACACTTTTGGTACTACACCAAACATAGCACCACCATCGATTTTAAAATTTGTTATATGTATCGGAAATAGTTTCATCATCTGAATTTTATTTTAATGATTCTTTAGTATCTTCACCCTATAAAATACAAATATATACTAATGAAAGTTCATTTTATAGCCATCGGCGGAAGTGCAATGCACAATTTAGCAATAAGTCTTTGTAAAAAAGGATATAAGATAAGCGGTTCGGACGATGAAATTTTTGAGCCATCGAAAAGCAGACTGGAAAAATATGGCATATTGCCACAAGACACAGGATGGAGTCCGGATAAAATCACGCACGATCTGGATGCAGTAATTCTTGGAATGCATGCCAGAAATGATAATCCGGAGTTAATAAAAGCCCGCGAATTAAATCTAAAAATATATTCGTATCCTGAATATTTGTACGAGCAAACCAAAAATAAAACCCGGGTGGTTATAGGCGGAAGTCATGGCAAAACAACCATTACTTCCATGATTATGCACGTGCTTCAATTTCACAATAAAAAGTTCGATTACATGGTAGGTGCGCAAATTGAAGGTTTCGACACCATGGTAAGTTTAACAGAAGATGCACCTGTTGCAGTATTCGAAGGTGATGAGTATTTATCTTCGCCCATCGACCCAAGGCCAAAATTCCATTTATACAAACCACACATTGCTTTAATCAGCGGTATTGCATGGGACCATATTAACGTGTTTCCAACTTTCGATAATTATAAGGAACAATTCAAACTATTTATCGAACAAATTGAAGAAAACGGATGCTTGTTTTATTATAAGCACGATCAGGTTTTAAGGGAACTAGTAAAACAAGCAAAAAGTACAATAGAAAAAACCGCTTACGACATTCACTCTTATACGCAACATGGTAACCAAAGCTATTTGATTGATCTGGAAAAAGAAATTCCGCTTAAAATATTTGGCCGGCATAACCTGCAAAATTTAAGTGGAGCTAAGTTGGTTTGCAATAGACTCGGTATTGAAGATGATGATTTTTACCTTGCTATAGCGGAGTTTAAGGGAGCAGCCAAAAGACTGGAGCTTTTAGCAGAAAATAAAAAAACCAGAATATTTCGTGATTTTGCACATTCACCATCCAAACTAAAAGCTACTGTAAGTGCTGCAAAAGGCCAGTATCCCGACCAAGATCTTGTAGCCGTAATGGAGCTGCATACCTTTAGCAGTCTTTCTTCAGATTTTCTTAAAGAATATGAAACAACAATGGATGATGCGGATATCGCTATAGTTTATTTTAATCCGGAAGTAATTGAACATAAAAAACTTGTACCAATTACGAAAGAGCAAGTAAAGAAAGCATTCCATAACGAGCATCTCATTGTATTTACTGATCGTGATAAATTGCTAGATTTTATAAAAGATATTGATCTAAAAAATAAAACACTACTATTTATGAGCAGTGGAAATTTTTCGGGCTTAGATTTAATCCATCTAGCATCGGAGCTCATAAAATAAGCCCTTTGTAGATAAAGCAGATTTTTTTGTCTGTAATTTTTTTTGTATCTTTGAAAATCAGCATTTTACAATTAGATCAACCCATTAGGACCAATAAAAAACTATTTATTCTCCTGAATTGTTTTGCTGATATTAAAAATTAATAATCAATAAAATATACGTTTATTATGCTAGAGATCAAAGAGATTCGCAAAGTTGAAGATTTTCAACCAGAAACAACAAAAGAAAAATTCATAGACTTCTTATTTACCCATCTTGATCGTTTCGGAGATCCAAAAGATCAAATTGAAAAGTGTATGGATTATGCCTTTTCGGAAGCAGAAGGTAAAGGCGGATTTGTTTTAGCAGGATATTGGGACAATGAACTGATAGGTGGACTTATAATGAACGAAACCGGAATGAGCGGTTATATTCCTGATAATATTCTTGTATACGTAGCTGTTGATGCAAAAATGAGAGGAAAGGGCATAGGAGCCCAAATAATTAAAAAATCGTTTGAAATGGCCAAAGGAGATATTAAATTACACGTAGAATACGATAATCCTGCGAAACGATTATACGAACGATTGGGAATGACAAATAAATATGCAGAAATGCGCTATAAAAAGCAATAAAGCAAATTAAATACAAAGCTTGCATGATTTGATTTTATTTTAAATTCAATGCAAGCTTTTTTTACTTAAACAAAAAATCATGGCAGATTTAGTAGTTAAAACAGATAACATTATAAAAAATATAGAAAAGCTTGATTCATTTCTTAAAAAACATGATGTGCAGTGGAGCTTGGTTAGTAAAGTATTATCGGGAGATCTTAGTTTCTTAAAAAAAATCCTTACCGACGATATCGTAAGCAGATTACATTCGGTGGGCGACAGCCGTTTGTCGAGTTTAAAAACCATTAAAAAATTAAATCCCGAATTAGTTACCATTTATATTAAACCGCCTGCACAAAACTTAGCTAAAAGCATTGTTCAGTATGCCGATATATCGGTAAATACTTCGTACAGAACAATAGAAGCACTCAGTCGGGAGGCGGTTAAACAAAAGAAAATACATAAAGTAATTATTTTTATTGAGCTTGGAGAACTGCGCGAAGGTGTTGTTCGCGAAAAAATTGTTGATTTTTACAAAAAAGTTTTTGAGTTACCCAACATTGAAGTTATTGGTTTAGGATCGAACCTGGGATGTATGTATGGCATTGAGCCAACTTACGATAAGTTACTACAACTAAGCCTGTTTAAACAATTGCTTGAGCAAATGTTTAATAAAAAAATACCATTAATTTCCGGCGGGAGTTCAATTACGCTCCCACTAATAAACAAAAAGCTTGTTCCCAAATCTATTAATCATTTTCGTATTGGCGAATCGGCATTTTTTGGAACCAGCCCTCTGGACAATAAACGATTTCAGAAACTATCCACAGATACTTTCCGGTTTAATGCCAATATAATTGAGCTGGAAGAAAAAAACAATATGCCAGACGGAATTATTTCAGAAGCAAGTATTGGCCATACTTCGGAAACCGATATTGAACAACCATCTTTTAAAACCTACCGTGCCATTCTTGATTTTGGTATTTTAGATGTAGATGTAAACGATGTTGAACCCAAAGATGATAATGTTGAATTTATTGGAACAACTTCGGATATGACCGTGTATGATATTGGAAGAAATATTAATGCACAGTTAAAACAAAAATACATGGTTGGCAAAAAAATCTGTTTTAAGCCAAATTATATGGCTGTTGCCCGATTAATGAATTCGAAATTTATTGATCTGAAAATTGAATAATTTCAAAAAAATTTATTTTATTTGCAACTCAAATTTTTATCCTATACTATTCCTAATTTTTATGAATAGTATAGGATAAATTTAAAAAAGTACTTTGAAATTAGAGTGTGTGATAATTGATTGTATTATTTATTTCAACAACTGCTGTTTAATCGCAAAAAAAGACAAAAAAGTTTTAATTTTTTTAAAAAAAAATTTGCAGGAATAAAAAAATCATTTACTTTTGCACCACCAAGTTTCAGACTTGAATAATGGTCCGTTCGTCTAGGGGTTAGGACGCCAGGTTTTCATCCTGGTAACAGGGGTTCGATTCCCCTACGGACTACAATTTTTTTTACAATTAAGTTATACGGAGAAATTATGGCAAACCATAAGTCAGCAGAGAAAAGAGCAAGACAAAGTGAAAAATTAAAACTTCACAACAAGTATTATGCACGAACAACACGTAATGCAATTAAAGTTTTACGTAATGCAACTGATAAAGCTGAAGCAACTGAATTGCTACCAAAAGTTTCTTCAATGCTTGATAAACTAGCAAAGAAGAATATTATACATGCAAACAAAGCTGCAAACTTAAAATCGAGCTTAACTTTGCACGTAAACAAGTTATAAAAGAACTTATATACAAATCAAAGCCTTTCTTCATGCGGAGAAAGGCTTTTTTGTTTGTTTATTTCTTATCTTTATGCCCCAAATTTAATAATTATGATTGAACGTGTTTGTGTGTTTTGTGCATCGAGCCATAAAGTGGATCCAAAGTATTTTGATGTAGCTGAGAAAACAGCTCTGCAACTTGTTAAAAACAACATAACCACTATTTATGGAGGTGGAGCAGTTGGTTTAATGGGCCGCTTAGCCGATGTGGCAATGCAAAATAAGGGGAAAGTGGTCGGTATTATACCCCGTTTTATGATGGAAGTAGAATGGGGACATAAAAATATTACCGAACTCATTCTGGTAAAAGATATGCACGAACGAAAGAAAAAGCTCATCGAAAATATTGATGCAATAATTGTGTTGCCTGGGGGGTCGGGAACATTGGAAGAAGTGCTTGAAGTAATCACCTTAAAGAGATTAGGGAAATTTACGAAACCAATAATTTTTATAAATACCGATGGCTTTTACAATGGCTTATTCGAGTTATTCGATAAAATGATCGAAGAACGATTTATGAGAGAAGAGCACAAAAAAATGTGGACTTCGATTGATTCTCCCGAAGAAATAATCGCTGCAATCGGTTCGGCACCTGCCTGGGACGAATCAGCAATAAGTATTGCTGCTGTTTAGAATTGATAGTAAAGTTTCATATAATTATTTTCAGTACTTTTATCGTAATAAAAAAGCTAACAATGAAACGATTTATAGTACTTTCTATATTGCTATTTTCCTTCTCAACTATATTTTCCCAGACTTTTGGTGGCGGATTTTTGGCAGGTCTATCGGCATCGCAGTTAGATGGCGATAACTGGGGAGGGTATCATAAAGCCGGAGTAACTTTTGGTGCATACACAAATGTTATACTCAATCAATTTGTTGATGCACAACTGGAGGTGCGATATGTTCAGAAAGGGAGTAATTCAAATAGCAAGGATAATGAAATATTTTACTTATCGAAGTTAAATTATGTTGAGATTCCATTATTCTTAAAGTACAATTTTGGAGATAAATTTTCGGCAAATATTGGTTTAGCAGCAGGTTACCTGCAAAAAGCAACAGAGGATAAGGATGGTATTGGAGATCAACCGGCAGACCCTGCTTTTAATCAATTTGAATTTTCGGGTTTAGCAGGAATAGAATATCGCTTTTATAAGAATTTTTATTTTAATGTGCGTTTTAGCTATTCCGTTCTCCCAGTTAGAGCACATCCGGGCGATCAAACTTTTTATTTAAACCAGGGACAATACAACAATATACTCACTTTTGCTGTTTATTATCAAATAATTAATCCTGATGCGAGAAACAGACAACAAGCTTGTAATTGCCCTAAGTGGGGCAAGCGGTAGTATTTATGCGAAAGTACTTTTTGATCAATTAACAAAAATAAACGATCAGTATGCAGAGCTGGCTATTGTGGCTTCTGATAATGCAAAAGATATTTGGAAACACGAACTTCCAGACATACAGTTTAACCAGTACCATTTTAAGGAATACCAGAATAAAGATTTTTATGCTCCTTTTGCATCGGGTTCGGCAAAATACAATATCATGATCATTTGTCCGGCATCGATGGGAACCATCGGGCGAATAGCAAATGGCATATCGGATGATTTAATTACACGCGCTGCAGATGTAATGTTAAAAGAAAGAGGCAAACTGATTGTGGTTCCACGCGAGTTGCCTTACAACTTAATCCATATACAGAATATGGAAAAAATTACGTTGGCCGGTGGTATTATCTGCCCGGCAACACCATCGTTTTATACGAATCCACAAACTATTGAAGAACTTGCTTTAACTGTTGTAAACCGGGTTTTGGATTTGGCAGGATTTGACATTAAAAGTAAGCGCTGGGGAACGAAATAATTTTTTCGTTGGCCATTCAGCGAGAAGCTCCGGATCAAATACTTAGTTATGCTACCGCGAGTGTTGCAATACTCACTTTGGTGTTATTTACTTCGAGCACTGCATTAATACACGCTTCAAGCGTTGAACCCGTTGTAACCACATCATCAACAATTAACACATGTTTTCCTTCCAGAACTTTATGCTCGGTAATGTTAAATATTTTTTCCACGTTTTTCCAACGGTCGAAACGCGATTTCCGGGTTTGAGTGTCGGTTGCCACGGTTCTTACCAACGACTTAATGTCCAATGGTTTATTTAAGGATTCGGAGATCCCCATTGCGAGCCATTCGCTTTGATTATATCCCCTTTTCCGGAGTTTACTTTTATGCAATGGTACGGGAAGTATAACATCAACCTGGTTAAATACACTTTCCTTAATTTGCGTTCCAAAATATTTGCCCAACACAAATCCTATTTCTTTTTTCCCGTGATATTTAAACTGGTGCATCATGGATTGGTACTTACTTCCTTTGTTAAAATAGAATAATGCTGTTGCGTATTCAATCTTTGTTCTGCCCCAGAACAATTGCGAAACCGGGTTATCTGTTTCCCTATGAAAATTTGTTTTGGGAAGATGATACAAACAGCTGGTGCATATTAATGTTTCCTGGTTTAATAAATGATTATTACAAACAATGCATAAATCAGGAAAAAAAAGATTAAAAAAATCTTTAAAGTAGTTGGTAATTGTTCTCATAACAAGGTAATCTTAATTACACTAATTTATAAAAACTATTTTAATCCTTCCCACTCATTTTTAAATTGATTTAAAAAATTGAGCATGTAATTATGTCTTGATTCAGCAATTTTCTTTGCCGTTTCGGTGTGCATTCTGTCTTTGAGCAACAAGAGTTTTTCGTAAAAATGATTGATGGTGGTTCCATTAGCATTTTTATACTCCTGGAAGTTTTGGTGCATTTTAATTTCTGTTTCGGGGTTATGCATTTCGTTCCCAAACTTTCCGCCAAAAGCAAATGTTCGGGCAATGCCAATTGCACCAATTGCATCCAAACGATCTGCATCCTGCACAATTTTCCCTTCCACACCGGTCATTGCATCTTTTACACCTGCTCCTTTAAACGATACATTTTGAACAATCTGCACAATTGTGTTCGTTGTTTGTAAATCTAAATTCTGATTTATTAAAAAATCAAAAATTACCTGCAATCCTTCGTTTTCATTATCGTAGAATTTCCAGTCGGCAACATCGTGTAGCAAAGCAGCCATTTCAATAATAAATAAATGGCCCCCTTCGTTTTGCTGAACTCTCTTTGCCATATTCCACACCCGGTAAATGTGCCACCAGTCGTGGCCGGAGCTATCACCAGCAAGTTTTTGTTTTACAAATACAACTGTATTCTTTATTATTTCGATTTTATTCATATACAAACCATAGAAAAATCAATCAATGTCGGTTATTCTATCCGAAGCTATCACATTTCTATATTAAAAACACAAAAAGATTCCCGTTTGCACGGGAATGACATTTAGTGTGTTTTTGGACTTCTATTGCGTGTTTACAATAGTATTGTTTTATTACTCTCTTAGTTTATCTTCGCGTGTCCATTCTACTTCGCGTCCTAATAGAGAAATACCAATAAAACCTTTTACATGCAAAGTATTATCATCTCCCTCATCAAACCACATATAACAGCTATATGTTTTCCCGTTTTTAGGATCGTAAATAGTTCCTTCAACCCATTCCTGGTCTTTTGCATCGTACTCAAATCCGTTTAGTAATCTTAATCCCAGAATCGGACGAGTTCTTAATTCTTCATCTTCATTTTCTTTATCTAATCGTGGTGTGCCGTCGTCGTTATTTGGTTTTTCCAGCCATTTAACTTCGCCATAATACTTGCCATTGGTAGCTTTAAAGATTTTTACCTGTGAATCTTTGTATTGGGTCAACCAATAACCAACCACTTTATCGGCATCTTGCGAAAAAGCTTTCGGAGCAATGCCGGCAACTATAAAAAGAGCAATCATTAAAATCTTAGCTTTCATACAATAAGAATTTATGCCTACCTGTGGCAGGCGGGTTTATACTATTTGAAAAGCCAATATACTAAAATTTTAATTAATCACTGATAAAAATAATCATCGATGTCCCATGAGCAGGCAGTAATTAATTCGTTATCGTTGAATGCCTTGCTATTAAAATCCCTTAATATTTGCATCATATGCTTTGCACGCTTATCATCAGAAAATTGCATGAAGATAGCAGAATTGTAACCGGGCCAAACGGCTGTATTAAACCGCGGATCGCCCTTAATGCTTTTTGCGGTAACTTGCTCAATAACCTGATAATCTTTTATTTTGTTTTCTTCAAGAACTTTTAATAAAGGTTCGCGAACACTTACATTACATGTTACATAAATCATTTTCATAACTAATAGAATTATGAATTTTTAATTTTATCTTCTTTTCTGTGAAAAATTGAATATATCGTTGGCACCAATATCAAGGTAATTACCGTT
>CAYVEW010000017.1:35297-41001 GCA_964450375.1 uncultured Bacteroidales bacterium | reverse complement strand
GGTTTTATGGGAGCAGGAAACCATTTCTGATGCCGAATACGAAAATTCTTTGTCGGCTTATGAAATTGTACAGGCAGAATTAGAATCTGCTAAAAAATCCATTGAAGCGTCAAAATATTCGGTTCAGAGTGCTGAAGCTACTTTATCAGAAGCAAGAGAAAATTTAAGCAAAACAACGATCTATGCTCCTATGAGCGGCACCATCTCTAAACTAAATGTTGAAAAAGGAGAACGTGTGGTTGGAACCATGCAAATGGCGGGTACCGAAATGTTGCGAATTGCTAATCTGGAACGCATGGAGGTTATGGTTGATGTGAACGAAAACGATATTGTGAAGGTTAAAATGAGCGATACCGCATTGATCGAAATTGATGCATATTTAGGCGAAACCTTTAAAGGGGTGGTAACCGAGATCGCAAATTCAGCAAATGTTACAGGAATGTCAACCGACCAGGTAACCAATTTCGACGTGAAAGTATTACTAGTAAAAGCTTCGTATCAGCAATTAATTTCTAAAAATAATCCAAACCCTTTTCGCCCGGGAATGTCTGCATCGGTTGATATTCAAACAAACACAAAACATAATGTGCTAACCATTCCGATACAATGTGTTACCACACGAGTAGATTCCGTAGAGACTGATGTTGAAACTCTTGCTGCAATTAACGAAGAAATTCAGGAGATTGTTTTTGTGGCACGCAACGACTCTGCACATATTCAAATAGTAAAAACAGGTATTCAGGACAATAAGTACATTGAAATTAAGGAAGGCTTAAGCAAAGAAGATAAAGTTGTAACATCTCCATATAGTGCCATATCTCGAAAACTGAAAGACGGATCAATTATTAAAGTGGTTGATAAAAAAGAATTATTTGCAGAAAAAGATTAATTTCGCAGGCAAAAGGAACTCGTTTTTATGGCTTTAATTCTTAATATTGAAACATCAACCCGCATTTGCTCAGTAAGTATATCAAAAAACGGAAAAGTATTATCGTTTCGCGAAAGTGATGATGAAAAATCACATGCCAGATTATTAAATATCTTTATAAAAGAAATTCTGGATGAGCAGCAGCTGATATTTGATGATTTTGATGCAATTGCTGTAAGCAAAGGGCCGGGATCGTACACCGGATTGCGCATTGGAGTTTCAACAGCCAAAGGATTTTGCTATGCCAAAGATAAACCCTTAATAGCAATTAATACACTACAATCTATGGCTAAAGGGATTACCGAAAAAGTAAAAAATGGCGAACTTGATTTGGATGGATTGGATAGCAGTTATCTGGTTCCGATGATTGATGCCAGAAGAATGGAAGTTTACTCTGCTTTTTTTAATTCCGAAGCGGAATTTGTAAGAGAAGTAAAGGCTGAAATAATTGATGAATCGTCATATAAAGAGATTCTTGAAAATAGAAAGATGATTTTTTTTGGCGATGGATCAGAAAAAATAAAAGAAACCATTACTCATCCGAATGCCCGGTTTATAAACAATATAAATCCTTCATCGGTATACATGGCAGCTTTATCGGAGAGAGCTTTTGAAAAAAAGCAATTCGAGGATGTTGCTTATTTTGAACCTTTTTATCTCAAGGATTTTATTGCAAGCATTCCGAAGAAGAACATATTTAATTAATTGCACAAATTTTGCTTTTACTTTTAAAACAAAAGCAAATGAAAATTTTAAAGCAATACATTCTTTTCGTATTATTCTGTTTATTGGTAATACCTTCCAATGCTCAGAATAATTCAAAGCCATACATTGCCGGCGAAAAACTGGTTTATATAGCTCATTTTGGCTGGTTAAATGCAGGAGAAGCTACCTTTATATTAAACGATTCCTTATACAAGAAAGAAAAAGTATATTTTGCTATAGCAGAAGCCAAAACCATAGGTTTAGCAGATAAGCTATACAAGGTACGTGATAGTTATTCAAGTTACTTTAACCGCGAAACAGGCCTTCCGCTCATGGCTATTCGCGATATTAACGAAGGAAGTTATACTTATTACAACGAAGTAGAGTTTAACCATAAAAAAAATCAGGTAAAAAGTAAATTATCGGGAAAACACGATGTTCCAGAAAATATATTGGATATGATAAGTGCATTTTACTTTTTTCGTGAAGCATTGGTTTCTGATATTACAAAGAAAGGAGATGAACTGATACTTGACACCTATTTTGCAGATGAGATTTTTCCGCTTAAGATGAAATATGTAGGAGATGAAAAGATCAGAACAAAACTCGGCAGGTTTACCTGCATGAAATTTTCGCCGGTTGTTGAACCGGGCCGCATCTTCGACTCCGAAGATGATGTTACCATTTGGATTTCAAAGGACAAAAATTATATTCCTTTGCAAATCAGAATTGATTTACTTATAGGTTCTGTTAAGTGCGATTTGGTTGATTATTCGGGATTGCAATACCCATTGAAATAAGAAACTTGATTACTAAAAAGGGCTAAATGGTTTTATGAATTAGATATTTCAATGATTTACACTATTTTTGTAATCAGAATAATATAAACAAATTTATAATATGGCAAGTACAGCAGATTTTAAGAATGGCTTATGTATTGAGTATAACAATGATTTATATGTTATAACTCAGTTTCAGCACGTTAAACCCGGAAAAGGAGCAGCATTTGTTCGCACAAAATTAAAAAATCTAAAAACGGGTAAAGTAATTGATAATACCTTCAATGCAGGAGTAAAAGTTAATGTTCAACGGATCGAACGCCGTCCGTATCAGTATTTATACAACGATGATCTGGGATATCACTTCATGCATAGTGAAACTTTTGAGCAGGTTGCTTTTCAGAAAGATTTAATCAATGCACCTGATTTATTGAAAGAAGGGCAAGATGTGGAAGCTGTTTGGCATGCCGATACCGAAACTCCTTTGTATTGCGAGTTGCCCCCATTTGTGGCTTTAGAAGTAACTTATACAGAACCAGGCTTAAAAGGCGATACTTCGTCGAGTACATCCTTAAAGCCAGCAACAGTAGAAACAGGAGCTCAAATTATGGTCCCATTGTTTGTTAATACCGGCGATAAAATAAAAGTAGATACAAGAGATCATTCCTACGGAGAGAGAGTTAAAGAATAAATCTTTCTTTTTCGATGTAAATTTCTTATATTTATTCAGTATTGAAAATCAGAATTTTACTAAGATATGGATCTTGCAAGTAAAGCATCAATTAACAGGCTAAAACTATCGACGTTTAAGTTAAATACATTGCTTACCATTACGAAAGCAATTAATGAAAATCTTCCTACCGAAGAACTGTTAAATCGATATGAAACTATTCTGCGCGAAGATTTGAATATTGGTAAAATTCTGATTTATAAATACGATAAAGAGTGGGATTTAATTCTTAGCTCGGGATGTTCCGACGAAATTATTAAACGAATTAGTGTAGAAGAAGATTTACTTGCACACAAAGAAATTTCTTTTATTACGGCATCGCCTAATCCAACCTTAAGGATTTTCGATAATATTATACCGGTTGTTAATAATAATGTTCCCATTGCATTTGTTTTAATAGGCGATATTGACGAAGAAAAGGAGGGTGTTAGTCCTACCATTAAACACTTGCACTTTATTCAAACGCTTTCGAATATTATTATTGTTGCCATAGAAAACATTCGTCTGGTAAAAGAATCCTTAAAGCAGGAAGCTTTAAAAAAGGAGTTGGAACTGGCATCCAAAATGCAGTCGATGTTAATTCCCGACAGGTCTGTTCTTCCGCATAACGAAAAGGTTTTGGTTTCAACCTTTTACCATCCGCATTTAGAAGTTGGTGGGGATTACTACGATTTTATACAGCTAAATAAAGATGAAATAGGTTTTTGTATTGCCGATGTTTCCGGAAAAGGAATATCTGCAGCACTTCTAATGTCGAATTTCCAGGCTAATTTGCGGGCTTTGTTTACTACTGAAATAACTTTAACCGAGATTATTAAAAAGCTGAACGAACGAGTAATGGCAAGTGCAAAAGGAGAAAAATTTATTACCTTGTTTATTGCCAAATACAGTTATAAAACCCGTTTGCTCGAATATGTTAATGCAGGACATAATCAACCCATATTTTATGATATGGAGAAAAAGGAACAGCATTTTCTTACCGAAGGATGCGTTGGAATGGGTATGCTGGAAGAAATTCCCACATTAAAACTAGGAAAGCTAAAGATCGAGAATAAATCAAAATTATTATGCTATACCGACGGCCTGGTGGAATTGGTAGATGAAGAAGGAGTAAGCTTTGGAACTACGCAGATAGAGAAAAACCTGGCGAACGCCAAAGATATCGACGATAACATTAACACCATTATCAAACAACAAAAAATTCTTGAAGGCAGCACCGCCATCTTCGATGATATTTCGATCATTGGAATAGAATTCTATAAATAGTATTCAGATAAACTACGAATGAATGTATTTTAAGCTACTTTTTCTACAAGCGATTCATTATCTGTAAAATATTCCTTAAATAGTTAATTTCCTTTGCCAAACTCTTTTTGCGCAAAATATTTTACCTACTTTTGCGCCCTATTTCTAAAAAGTAATTATGTTTTTAATAGATTATCCTTATGCATCAGAACTATTGATGCAAACAACCGAACAAATTAAGGTTCCAATGATTCAAACAGCATCTGCAAAAAAACTGGTTGGCACAACACCCAGGGTTTTAACAGTTGAAGAGAAAGAAACACTCGAAAAACTGAAAGATGAGAAAGAACCAAAAATATATTGTAATTCGGAGAACAGCATAGCTTGGATTCAGAAAAACCTAAAACACACACATCTTCCTGAACTTATAGATTTGTGTAAAGATAAATTTAAATTCCGCGAGTTATTAAAGCCGGTTTATCCTGATTTTAAATTTGCCGAAGTTTGTTTTAACAAACTATCGGATTTCAATGTGGAAGAGTTTGGTTTTCCATTTATTATAAAACCGGTAACTGGTTTTTTTAGTTTGGGCATACATGTGGTGGAAAACAAGGAAGATTGGGAAAAGGTATTGCTTAACCTGAAGAAAGAAATGGCCGATGCCGAAACTATTTTTCCTAAGGAAGTATTAGATGGTAATCGTTTCTTACTGGAAGAACTTATTGATGGGAAAGAATATGCTGTAGATGCATTTTTTAAAGCAGATGGAGTACCCGAAATAGTAAACATTTACGAGCATGTATTTACTTCAGTAAAAGATGTAAGCGATCGGATTTATTTTACATCAAAAAAGGTTTTTGATGCCGGGTACGATAAGTTTATGAATGTACTAAAAGCCTTATCGGTGGAAGGGAAGTTCCGCAATTTTGCAATGCATATTGAGTTTCGAATAAATTCTCAGGGAGTAGCCATTCCAATCGAAGCGAATCCAATGCGCTTTGCAGGATTTTGTATGGGAGATATGACACAATATTCTTTGGGATTTAATCCATACGAAGCCTTCTTTAATGAAAAAGTTCCTGACTGGAAAGATAGTTTTAAAGGAAAAGAGAACAAGCAATACAATGCAACAATTGCAAGTCATGATATTCATCCTGATAAAGTGGATGATATAAATTACGATGCATTTGAGCAAGGATTTTCTAAATTATTACACATGCACAAAATAGATTTCCACAAATATCCTGTTTTTGCTTTTGCTTTTAGCGAGGTAGATGAAACAAACACAACAGAAATGGAATATTTTTTAAAATCGAA
>CAYVEW010000017.1:28469-35197 GCA_964450375.1 uncultured Bacteroidales bacterium | reverse complement strand
CCTGTTATTTATCGCCCGGACAACATGTCCGCACGAGCTGGTGTAGCAAATGCTGCACTGAACGGGGGCTAGAATAGAAGTGTTATTAAAAGGATAACAACTAATCCGATAATTTTTCTCATTGCTTTATAGGTTAAAAAATAGTATTTATAGTAAAAATAAAAAAATCCCCATTATTTTAATGGAGATTTGGCTTTTTATGGGAGAATATCTTCTACCAGTTCAACAACCACGCAAAGATAAGCGGCGCTACAATGGTGGCATCTGATTCTACTATGAATTTTGGAGTGTCGATATCCAATTTACCCCAGGTAATTTTTTCGTTGGGGACAGCTCCTGAATACGAACCGTAGCTTGTGGTGGAATCCGAAATCTGGCAGAAATAGCTCCAGAATGGAATATCATGCATTTCCATATCCTGATATAGCATAGGAACTACACAAATTGGAAAATCGCCGGCAATGCCACCACCAATCTGGAAGAAACCAACTCCTTTGCCACTGGAGTTTTTGGTATACCAGTCGGCCAGCCAGGTCATGTATTCAATTCCCGATTTCATGGTCGATGGTTTAAGGTCGCCTTTGATACAATATGATGCAAAAATATTTCCCATGGTGCTGTCTTCCCAACCTGGAACAATAATTGGCAGGTTTTTCTCAGCTGCTGCAAGCATCCATGAATTTTTAGGATCAATTTCATAATATTGTTCTAAAACTCCCGATAGCAGCATTTTGTACATGTATTCGTGCGGAAAGTATCGTTCGCCTTTTTCTTCGGCATCTTTCCAGATTTTGTAAATGTGTTGTTGTAAGCGGCGGAATGCTTCTTCTTCCGGAATGCAGGTATCGGTTACACGGTTTAATCCTTTCTCAAGTAAACCCCATTCTTCTTTGGGAGTTAAATCGCGATAGTGCGGAACCCTTTTATAATGCGAGTGTGCAACCAGGTTCATAATATCTTCTTCGAGGTTCGCTCCGGTACACGATATGATTTGTACTTTATCCTGACGGATCATTTCGGCTAAGCTTTTACCAAGCTCGCCGGTACTCATCGCTCCGGCAAGGGTAATCATCATTTTGCCGCCTTCGGCCAAATGTTTTTCGTAACCAATGGCTGCATCTTTTAAGGCTGCGGCATTAAAATGCAAAAAATGCTCGTCGATAAATTTTGATATGGTATTTCTTTCCATGATATATGTTTTAATAAGGTTTAAGAAGATGTCCAAAAAGTTAGAAAAAATAGGAAATTATTCTTTTTTTACTTTGTGTAACTTTGCGTCTGCTTTGTGATGCTCTGTGTAACAGTGTTTTGTCATTATACCACAAAGTCTCACGAAGGAAGCACTAAGTAACACAAAGACTTTTTGTATATCATCTTAAAAATTGTAATTATTTATTAAATACGTAACTTAAAATTTTATAATACAGTTTGGCAGCCAGAAAATCGGGTCCTTTATTTGTTTTATTGGGGCATAATTCCATGATATCGAATCCGACAATATTTCTGTGTTTAGCAACCAGTTTAATAAAATCAACCACCTGATGCCAGGTAAGTCCACCCGGCTCAGGAGTTCCTGTGGATGGCATAATGGATGGATCAAAAACATCCAGATCAATGGTAATAAAAACAGTATCTCCGATTTTACTTAATACCTGATCCATCCAGTCAGGATTTTTATGAATAGCATCAGCAAAAAAACAATTTTCTTTTTTCAGAAATGGTTTTTCCACGGAATCCATGCTTCGAATACCTACTTGAACCAAGTTTGTATTATGCTGTGCTTCGTGAACTGCGCAAGCATGATTACATTTTGAACCATCATACTCCGGGCGTAAATCAGCGTGTGCATCAAATTGCAAAACGGTTAAATTGTCAAAATTTTCGCGGAATGCACGAATTGATCCAATGCTAACCGAATGTTCTCCACCAAACAAGGTAACAAACTTTCCCATTTTAATGTATTCAGAAGCAGTCTTATGCACCGCATCGACCATTTTCTCTGGCGAGCTGTTTTCGTTCACAGGATCAGCTAAAAACACACCTTGTTTGTACACTTCCGAATCGGTTTCAATATCGTAAATTTCCATATTTTCAGAAGCTTCTAAAAAGGCATCGGGACCTTTATCGGCACCTTTAATCCAGGTACTGGTTCCATCATAAGGAACGGGTATCAATACAATTTTTGATGAATCTAACTGAGCATATTCATCGGGTATTCCGGCATAATTCATTCGTAAATAGTTTAATAAAAGTATTTTTAATAACCCAGAATTTTAAGCATATCTTGTGGCTCTTGTTCTTTGGTAAAGAGTTTTGATGTTAAATTCCCCTTGGCATCTTTATCAATAATAATATGTTTCGGGCCCGGAATTAAACAGTGCTGTAGGCCCCCATATCCACCTAAAGTATCCTGGTAGGCACCGGTATTAAAAAATCCGATATATAAATCATCATTCAGGTTAAATTTAGGCAAATAGATGGCATTACTGTGTTGTTCGGAGTTATAGTAGTCGTCGCTGTCGCAGGTTAAACCTCCCAGAAAAACCCTTTCGTAAGTGCTGTTCCATTTGTTTATGGGCAGCATTATAAATCGTTTGTTAATGGCCCAGCTGTCGGGCAGGGTGGTCATAAACGAACTGTCTATCATATTCCACACCTCGCGGTCGTTTTGTTTTTTCTGTCCCAGCACCGAATAAATAATTCCACCACTTTCGCCAACGGTAAACGATCCGAACTCTGTGAAGATATTGGGTTCTTTTAAGTTATTTGCTTCGCAATAGATTTTTATTTGTGATATAATTTCATCGACCATATACTCATAATCGTAATTGAACGACAGGGAGTTTTTTATAGGAAACCCGCCGCCAATATTCAATGAGTCGAGCTCCGGACAAACCTTTTTAAGCTCGCCGTATACATTTAAACATTTTACCAGCTCACTCCAATAGTATGCATTATCCTTAATTCCGGTATTGATAAAGAAATGCAACATTTTAAGTTTAATATTGGGATTGTCTTTTATTTGTTTTAGGTAAAAGTTAACAATGTTTTTATACCCAATACCTAGACGTGATGTATAAAATTCGAATTTAGGTTCTTCTTCCGAAGCAATTCGTATACCTACTTCAAAAGGTACATCTATTAATTCTTCGAGCCGGTCAAGTTCCCGGTAGTTGTCAATTACCGGAATGGTATTTTTAAAACCGTTGTTTATTAAACGGGCAATGTTCTCGATATATGCATCGCGTTTAAAACCGTTGCAAATGATGTAGGTTGATTTGTTAATTTTTTTATCACGATACAATTGCTCCACAATATTAATATCGTATGCCGAAGATGTCTCAATATGAATATCGTTTTTGAGTGCTTCGTGCAACACGTGTTTAAAGTGCGAACTTTTTGTACAGTAGCAATAATAATAGTTGCTTTTGTATTTTACCTTCTTCATGGCACTTTTAAACCATTTTTTGGCACGTTGTATCTGATTTGAGATTTGTGGAAGGTAGGTAAATTTTAACGGGGTTCCGTATTTTTCAACCAGGTCCATTAAAGGAATGTTGTGAAACTGTAAGTTTTCACCATCTAAAACAAACTCTTCTTGCGGAAAGTCAAAGGTTTGTTCGATTAAATCAACGTATTTAATTTTCATTCATATAAAATAATAAACAATTTAAGAAAATGCAAATTAAATATTTTTTATAAATTATTTCTCCATTTTTGATTTTTATTCTGATAAATAAAAAAAGCCGCTTTATTGCGGCTTTGTTGTGAGTATTTTTTAGTAGTATAAAATCCAGGTCTGTAATTTTTTCTCCTGTGTAAGGAATCTATATTCGGCTAAGGCTTTCCGCTTGTCTACAAACGAGCTGTAACTCACTGCATGCATGCCATTGCGTTCTGCCAACTTTTCGGCATTATATCCTTCTGCCTTTAATTTGTTAAGATAAGAGATGGCATACTTTTCGTTCTGGAAACTTCCTGCAATGATATAATATTTCTTTTGGTTCGGTGCAGTTTTTTGTGTTTCAACTGTTTTCTTTTCTGATTCAACTACAGCTTTTGTTTTGGTTTCGTCGCTTGCTTTTTGCTGAGTGGTTTCTTTTTGTGCTTCTGTTTTGTTTTCAGCAAGTTTGGAGTCGTCTGTTTTCTTAACGGGAGCTTTTTTCTTTTGGACAACTTTTTCTGTTTTTACTTGATCCTTATCGAATACCTTTTTAACTGTATCGAAGTTTAAAAGTGCCCAAATAAATATGGCAGCCAGCGGCAGTCCAATGGCAATGGACCATATTAAGCCTTTATTTACCGGCTTTTTTTCTTTTTTATAGCTATAAACTGGTTTTTGACTTGTTGATGCCGCCTGCTTTTGTTCAGGTTTATATTCTTCTAACTTGCTTTCTTTTTTTGTTTCTTTCGAAGCAACAACCGGTTCTTGCTTTTCTTCTTTTTTCTCAGTCGTTTCTTTCAGTGGGGCAGCTGCCTTTTCTTCGGCCTTTACTTCTTCGGTTTTGGTTTCTTTAACTGTGGTTTTTTTTGCAGCCGGCTTTTTTGTTGTCGTTTTTGGGGTTTCTTCTTGATCGTCTGTTGCCGGACTTTGTTTTACTTTGGCGAATGTTTCAAACTGAACTTTTCCTTGTTTATCGGCACTAAACTGTCCAAAATCTTGAATGATAAAAGGTTTGTTTTGTTCCAGTTCTTTTTTGATTTTATCAATAAAATCTTTTATTTTATCGGCAGCTTCTTCTTTGGTTACATTTTCTTTTTTAATAATATACTTTTCAAGGAGTTCATCATTAAATTTAAGAAACGGACTAAAGTATATGTCTTTCAATTTTTCTTCCAGGGTATCTGCATCTTTACTTTTTGATGTTGCCCTTACCAAAAAGGCTCCGTAATTTGGAATTATAACTCTGTTATTGCTTGCAAGTAGTTCCTGGATGTAAGTAGCTATCATGACAATAAAATTTGGTTGTTAACTTTCAATCTATAAATGTATAAATTTTAGTTTAAAATCAATAGTTTGATTTTAATAAGTTAATACAATTATTAACAAAAGTAATAAAATTTGTATGATTTGCTTATAGCTTCATTACCATTTTAATAGATAAAATGCTGCAAGCGAATTAGTTTTTTAGGAATTCCTGGTTAATCGTGGTAAGTAAAGTTTCAATTTTAATTGGTTTGGCTATGTAATTATCAAAACCGATACTTAAGCATTTTTCACGTTCGTTGTCGTGTGCATAAGCGGTTTGTCCAATAATTTTTAGGCCTTTTTTATGCTCTTTGATTTTTTGTGTTGCTTCGAAACCGTCCATTCCCGGCATTCTTAAATCCATTAACACCAAATCGATATTGTCATTTTTAAGGCATAAATCCACGGCTTCTTTACCGTTTTTTGCCCAAATAATTTTTGCTTTGGTAGGGCTTAATATTTCTTCAATCAGCTTGTAATTAATATCGATATCTTCTGCAACTAAAACAACTTTATTGTGCCAGTTAAACTGTATACCTTCCAACGAGCCTTTTTCGAATTTTGCTTCGTTTTTTTCTAATGGCAAGGTAAAGTAAATGTTTGTTCCCTGGTTTGGGGTTGATTGTACCCATATCTCGCCATTCAGATAATCAATAATATTTTTAGCAATGGATAAACCAATTCCAGTTCCGCCATATTCTCTTGTGAATGATTCGTCTGCCTGACGGAATAAATCGTAAATCATTTCAAACTTTTCGTTCGAAATACCAATTCCTGAATCAATTACATAAAACTGAATTTTATTCTCATTTTCGATGACAGTGTAACCAAATTCCACAAAACCTTTATTTGTAAATTTAATGGCATTTTCAATGAGGTTATAAAAAACCTGTTTTAGTCGTGTGGGATCTGTTATAATAGAAAAATCTTTTAAGTTAGATCCCTTATTCATCGACAGATGAATGTCTTTATTGGTGTTATTTTCGATTTGCACGCTAAAAGTAACATACAAATCGAGTAATAACTTATTTAAATGACATTCCGTGTTGTTTATTTGAATATCGCCTGATTGTATTTTTGAAATGTCAATAACATCATCGATTAATTTCAGAAGGTTCTGGCTGTTGTCGTTAATCAGTTTGTTTAGCTTCACCTTTTCGTCGTACGACATATCTTCATCGATTAATAGATTGGAAAAACCGATGATTGCATTCATTGGGGTACGTATCTCGTGCGAGAGATTTGCCAGAAATGCTGTTTTTAGCCTGTTTGATTCTTCTGCTTTTTCTTTGGCGTCGATTAATTCTTTTTCGCTCTTCTTGCGCGAGGTAATGTCTTCAGAGATTACTACAAAATGGGTTATCTCTTCTTTTTCGTTTTTAACAGGCGATATGGATGCTAAATCCCAGTATCTTTCGCCATTCTTTTTCTGATTCTGGAACTCTCCCTGCCAATCAGCACCTTCTTTAACCGTATTTAGAATTTCCTTGTATAAAGTACTTGAATTCGGATTGCTGTTGAGAAAATTAATTTCTTTTCCAATGGCTTCTTCTGGCGAATAACCTGTTATTTGAGTAAAACTTGGATTTACTATTTCGATTTCGCCTTTTAAATTGGTAATAATAACACATGCCGGCGAATGCTGAATGGCATTGGAAAGAATTTTAAGAAAGTGTTCTGTTTTTTTCTTTTCGGAAATATCTAAGGAAACCCCTCCAATTTGCCACGAATTATCAATTCCACGGTAACGGAATTTATG